>SFNY01000051.1 GCA_004554085.1 Clostridiales bacterium
GTCCCCAGGCTCCTTTCGAATGTTGGTGTCGCAACTCCATTCTACCAGCTGCCTGCCTACCATGTCTATTCCTTTTTGCGCAACTTATTGTACCTTATCTTCAGAAGCTCCGCCATCGAGGTTTTCTTCAGATACCGCAGGGAGACCAGCGTGGACAGGAGGAACATGCCGAGGCTCACGACCAGGGTCAAAAGAATCCCTTGGGCGGAATAGGCGGAGACGGTGAAGGGCAGCTCCATCAGCGAGGAAAACAGCGCCACGAGGAGCTGGAAGATCACCAGCCCCGCGCCCATGCCCGCCAGCATGGCGAGGAAGGACAGGATGCCCGTCTCGCAGGCGAACAGCGTCTGGATGTTGCGCCGGGTCATGCCCAGCGTCAGGTACATGCCGAATTCCTTCCGCCGCAGCTTCAGCATGAAGCCCGTGGCGTAGCTGAGTACGAGAGATGTGACCAGGCAGGACAGCACCGTGACCATGGTGAACATGGTGCGCACATCGGAGGAATCCTCGGCAAGCGAACGGATGCGGTCGCTGTAGCTGAGGTTGTTGACCGCAAACATCAGCGCGATGCTCAGCGCGACGGTGACGAAGTAGATCAGGTAGCTGCCGATCTGCCGCCGGACGTTCCGCAGGGCAAGCTTAGCGAACATCCGCCTCACCCCCCAGCGCCGCCATGACGTTCAGAATCTCGTGGTACATGCTCTGGCGGCTGCGATCCCCCCGGTACAGCTCGTTCCAGATCTTCCCGTCCTTCAGAAACAGCACCCGGTCGGCGTAGGAGCCGACCACCGCGTCGTGGGTCACCATGAGGATGGTGGAGCCGAGGCTTTGGTTCATCCGGGTGAAGGTCTGCATCAGGCTCCGGGAGTTGGCGCTGTCCAGCGCGCCGGTGGGCTCGTCCGCCAGAATCAGTGCGGGCTCGGTGATCAGCGCCCGGGCACATGCAGCGCGCTGCCGCTGTCCGCCGGAGAGCTGCCGGGGGAACTTGTCCAGCTGTTCCGCGATCTCCAGCGCGGCGGCGACCTGCGCAAGCCGCTTTTTCGTCTCCGGCAGAGCGCATCTCCGCAGGTTCAGCGGCAGCACGATGTTTTCGGCCACGGTCAGCGTGTCCAGCAGGTTGTACTCCTGAAAGATGAAGCCCAGGCGATCCCGGCGGAACGCGGCCAGCGCCTGCTCCCGCATTTCGGCGATGTTGCGGCCTTCCAGAAGGATGCCGCCGGAGCTGGGGCGGTCGATGGTGGCGATGACGTTCAGCAGCGTGCTCTTGCCGGAGCCGGACGCGCCCATGACGGCGGTGAATTCGCCCCTTTCCATGGCGAAGCTCACGCCGTTCAGCGCCCGGGAGACGTTGTCCCCGCTGCCGTAGTATTTGCTCACGTTTTTGATTTCTAGCAGAGTGTTCATGGTTACTCACCAGCCTTTCACGGCGATTGTACCGCAAAAGGGCCCGATTTGTTCCAACGCTGACCGCATCCTGTCTTACAGTTTTGTTGGATTCAGTTGGGAAAGCGGAAGCTGAAGCGGGTGAAGCACCCCTCCTCGGAGGCGATCTCCAGGGAGATGTTCAGCGCCTCGCACAGCTTGCTTACGATGTACAGCCCCATGCCGGTGCTGCCGCCATGCTTTCGCCCCGCACTGCCGGTGAAGCCGCGCTCCGTGACCCGCGTCCGCTCGTGGGCCGGGATGCCGGGGCCGTCGTCCTCAAAGATCAGGCAACCCGGCTCCAGTTCGATCTGAATCCGGCAGCCGGGGCAGTATTTGGCGCAGTTGATGAGCAGCTGCTTGAGGATGAACACCACGCGCTTCGCATCCGTGTAGACCTCCGCCGCCCCGTCGATGGACACGGAGATGTCCGCCGCGATCAGCAGCTCCATCTCCTCCCGGATGGCCTGATCGCAGGTCGCGCGCAGGTCGGCAAGCGCAATCTGGGTGTCCTTCTCCGCCGTGCGCAGCTTGGCATAGGTCAGGATGGTCTCGCTCAGGTTGTCCGCGCGGCGCAGCTCCTGCCGCAGCTTGGACGAATCCCTGCCGTTGGCGAGGATCAGCGAACAGGCGGTCAGCGGCGTCTTGATCTCGTGCACCCAGCGCTCCACATAGTCGCAGTAGTCCTCCATCTCCGACCGGGCCTGCTCCACCGCGCCGATGGCGGAGCGGGAGATTTCCTTCATCAATAGATAGTATTCCAGCTCCACCGCGTCCCGGGGGCGCTGAAGCGTCTCGCCGATCAGGTACCTCTCCGGCAGCGCGTCCAGGCGACGCCGCAGCGCCCGAAGCCGTCGGTCGGTGCGCCGCCAGCCGACGAGCACGCAGGCCAGCAGCACGAGCGCGCCGCTGAGCAGCAGGATCAGCGAGAGCGAAGCGGGAATCGCGCAGAACCAGCACACCAGCATAAGATACAGGCTTGCCATCGCCGCCGCGCACAGGGGCACGGCCTTCGCGCAGACGTACCTCCACAGACTCACAGCCGGTACCCCACGCCGCGCACCGTGCGGATGAAGCCGTCCGCGCCGAGCTGCCTGAGCTTCTCCCGGAGCCTGCCGATGTTGACGTAGAGGGTGTTGCCGTCCACGTACATGCCGTTCGTCCACAGATCCTCGATCAGCTCGTCCCGGGTGCACAGCTCCCGCTGCATCAGGCACCAGAGGATGCGCGTCTCGTTTTTCGTCAGCTCCACAGTTTTGCCGCCAAAAACAGCTTTCATGCCCGGCAGATCAAGCGTCAATCCCCGGACAGTGAGCGCATCACTTACCGCACCCTTCAGCATCCGCCCGATCCGCGCCAGCAGCACGGCGGAGTTGTAGGGCTTGCGAATGAAATCGTCCCCGCCCACGCCGAAGGCCAGCAGCTCGTCCTCCGGGGTATCCCGGGCGGTGAGGAAGATCACCGGGGTGTCGGATTGCTGCCGCAGCTTCCGGCAGCGGGTGAAGCCGCTCTCCCCCGGAAGGTTCACGTCCATCAGGATCAGGTCGCAGGGCATCTCCTCCACCGGCAGATAGCCGTTGGCCCGGAGCAGGGCGCTCAGCTCCGTCCGGATGGCATCATCGTCTTCAACAATCAGGATTCTCTTCATATTGCACACATCACCTTTCAGGAACATCCGTATTGCGCAGGTTTCCGGGAAACGGCGAAGCCGGGGAACCGCATATTTCGCAATTCCCCGGGCCTTCGGATGGATTCATCGGGTGTAAACCTCGATCGCCGCCGCCATGAATGCCGCCGTGCCTTCGCCGAAGCGGTCGATGTTCTGCGTGAAGCGCGCATCGCCGACGTACATCTGGCCGAGACAGGCGAGGATCTCCTTCGTGCAAGTGTAGTAGCTGGCGCTGATGTAGTCCTGCCACCTCTTCACGAGGGCCTGCGCCTCCGGGCTGTCCGGGGCCAGCGCGCGCCTTTTGCCGAATTCGCATAGAATCTCCGCGCCCTCGCCGTCCAGCATCCGCTGCTGCGCGTCGCCGGTGCGGGCCGACCGCGCCTCGTACTCGGCGTAGGCGGCGGTGTCGCCCCAGCGCTGCTTCGCCTCCTCGGCGTACCTCCTTCGCGTCTCCTCAATCTCCGTCGCATCGAACTGCCGGAAGCTCATATCCCGCTCTCCCTTCAATGTACTGTCCACCAGCGCAATCAGCCGATCGAGCCTGCCGCGCTTCTGCAAGAGCAGCTCCTTCTGCTTTCGCAGCGCGTCCTCCCGATCATAGGCGGGGTTCTGCATAATCCTTCGGATGTCCTCCAGGGGGAAGTCCAGCTCCCGGAAGAACAGTATCTGCTGCAAAAGCTCCAGATCCGCGTCGCTGTAAACCCGGTAGCCCGCCTCCGTGACCCCGTCCGGCTTCAAGAGGCCGATCTCGTCGTAGTAGTGCAGCGTTCGGACGGTGACGCCCGTCAGCTTGGCCACGTCGCTGATCTTCATCGCCAGAAGTCCTCCGTCTGCTTCAGAATTTCTTCGGTCGGCGTGAGCGTCGCTTCATGGATGGACGCGCCCGTCCTCTCCAGATAGTGCCCGATCAGCGCATATCCGCAGGCGTAGCCGCCGCAGTAGGGCATTCCGATGGCCTTTCCGCCCCGCAGCGCCATGATTTCGTCGCCGTAGAGATAGGAAGAAAGCGTCTGGAAGTCGCGCGTTTCGAGCTTCTCCCGGATGCGCGGCACGACGGTCTCCCGCAGCACCTCCGGCGAGGTCTCCCGAACCCACCTACCGACCTTGTCCTCGCCGAACATCTCTGCGGCGAAGCGCTCCGCAAGGCCCTCCGACACGATCATGTCCGCCAGCGTGATCTGGCTGCTCCACTGCATGAACTGCCAGCGCACGTTGTGGTTCGTCTCGTGGGCCAGCGCCACCGGCAGCAGCGCCAGCGAGCGTTCATTCGGCACGATGGAGCCGATGATGTAGCCTGGAATCCCGCCGTCGCCGCAGTAGTCGCCCGCCATGAAGGTCATGGGGCTCTGCGGGTCGCTCAGCACGACGGTGAACAGGTACTCCTGCTGCGGCAGCCGGATCCCGCGCTGTGCAAAGCCTGAGAGCGCGCTGCGGATGCTGTCCTCGCAGCTGGCCCAGAATCCGTCGCCGCTGATCTGATCGATCTCCCCGCGTCGCGCCGGCGTGATCTGCAACGGGGCATAGTAGCCGCTCATCGCGGCGGCGGAGACCACGTCATGGCCCCCGGCTTCCGCTCGCAGGGGAATCCCGACGCAGGACCACTTGAATTCAAAGGGCTTCATCAGCCCGTCCCGATAGATGTTCTCCTTCTCCGCCGGGGCCGCATCCATCATTTTCCGATAGATGCGGTCGGAGCGAATCGCTGTGATCTTCATGCTTCAAACCTCCGTTTTGTCATCTCATGTCCGAACATGTGCACAGGATACACCATGACGCGGCGTGAGAGTCAAGAGGTTTGAAAGATTTATTTCGGCGGGACAGGCTCCCCTTCCTTTCAGTTCTTCCGGATCGATACGTCCCCAGAGGTGGTGTCGATCTCGATTCCGGCGCTGCCGCTGCCGCAGATGTAGCTGCGACCCTCCTTCTTCAGAGCGAAATCGGATTCAAAGTCGCCGCTGGTGGTGCTGACCTTCGCGGTGAAGTCCGCGTGCTCCGGGAGACTGAGCGCAACGTCGCCGGAGGTGGCGCGGAGCCTGCATGTGGACGGCGCGGCTTCCAGTTCGCAGCGAATCGCGCCGCTGGCCGTCTTTGCCGACAGGGAATCCAGCGATGCAGCCGTCAGCGCAATCCTGCCGGATGCCGATTCAAGCTCCGCCGCGTCGACGTGGCCGAGCGCCGCATCGATCCTGCCGGAGGCGGTGTCGATGCGAACCTCGGCGGCGCTGTCCCGCTGGGCCAGCTGAACGCTGCCGGACGCGCTCTTGAGATGGATTGCATTCGCGGCGCAGTCGATCCGGATGCTGCCGGACGCGGTCGTGACGTCCAGCGTCTCCGCCGTCAGGGCATCCGCAGCAACCGTGGCGGATGCGGTGCGGATTTCGATATCGTCGAGGGAGAGCGTCTCCGGTACGGTCAGCGTTAGCTCCTTGCGCCAGGAATTGAACGCGCGCTGCTTTGCGCCGGAGGTCGCAAACTGGACGTGCAGCGTGCCCTCCTCCAGCCACCAGTGCACCCGAAGCTCCTCCGGCATGCCCTCCTCCACCGCCTCCGACAGCAGAACCGTGTCCTGTGCATGGGTGAGAAGGTTCACGCTGCCGCTGGGCCAATCGATTTCAATGCGCTTGATTTCCTCGGTGAACTCCGCGTCCCCGGCGGTGTAGCGATCCGCGTTTGCGTAGCTGGACGTGCGGAAGCCCGTGCAGCCGGTCAGCATGGACACCGTCGCAAGCGCCAGCGCGGCCAGAAAGATGTATACGATAGCTCTCTTCATTTTGCTCTCTCCTTAAATCGATTTGCGCCGTCCCAGATAGCGAAGCACCTGACGGCGGTAGGCCCGATATTCCGCGCCGAATGCGGCGCTCAGATGGCGCTCCTCCTGCAGGATCTGCAGGTGCAGCATGACGATCGCAAAGGCGGTGAACATCCCCGTCAGCAGATTGCAGAACATGAACAGCACGCCGAGATATTGCAGATCGAAGCCCAGAAAGGCCGGATTGCGGCTGTACCTGTAGATGCCGTCCGTCACCAGAGCCGTTTTGTCCTTTCCCGGGATTCCGGCGCGCCAGCTGTCCTTCATGCAGAGAACGGAGATCAAGAAGATCAGGTCGCCGATCATGCCGACGCAGAAGCCAGTGAAGCGGGTGCCTGCGGGCAGGTGGCTCCAGCCGAAGCCGATGGACAGCAGCTGCGCAGGGACGATCCCCACGGTGGCGATCCCCATCAGCGCCTCAACCCTGCGGGTCTGTCCACCCTTTCCGCGCCCGATCTGCATGGTCTGGATGCCGCGGCGCTTCTGCCGCCACTGTTTCGCGAGGTATACGCCATAGAATGCCGCCAGAATCAGCAGCGCCAGCAGGCGATAGGGCAGGGATGCCTCCAGGGGTAGCTTCATAACGGTTCCTCCACTTACAGAATTCCTGTGATCGTCATGGTCGAAACGGTCTCCGCCGCTTCGCAGCCGTCCTCTTCCTCCGGCAGACGCACCGGCACCCAGATGCCGCATTCGTAGTCGGGGCTGCGCATGTCGCCGGGGGAGTAGACCTCCAGCATGGTCTTGCCGTCCGCGCCGAGTCGACTGCCCTCGCCCGGGAGCCACTCCTGCAGAACCTGCGCGTTCAGCGCCTGCAGGGAGCCGGGCAGGGGCCCCTTCGCGGAGAACATCGCCCAGTCGCCTTCGGGAAAGGCGCGTTTCTTCAGACCCTCCGGCACCTCGCCGCCCCGATACAGTCCGGCGATCCAGTATTCAAAGAAACCTTCCCTCTCCTCGCAGATGGCGAACATGCCCACGCCGTTTTCGAGGATGGCCGCCTCCAGCGGATTCTCCGGCTTCATGGTCTGCCAGAGCCGCGCGAACCGCTGCGCATACGCCTTCTCCCAGAACTCGGGACACCTCTGATACCCCTCCTCCGGGCGGATGGATGTGGAAAAGCCGATGAAGCGCATGGCGGGCTTGTGTTCGTATCTTGCTTTCATTTCCATCTCTCCTTATCGATTGATGTGTTTGCCCGGGTCCGGGCCGCCTTGCTTCCCGCCGTCGCCGTGCTTCTCCTTTCGGATGCCGCTTCCGATAGCCAGCCCGAGCAGCATGCCCAGGGAGATGCCGAGGCCGGTGTTGTTCCCGAGGGATGTTCCGATTGCAGTTCCGAAGCACATGCCGAGGCACATGCCCTCCGGGCCGTAATTGTCCGTCTGTTCCTCCTGCGCTCTCTTTTTGCGTCCCCTTGCACAGAGCAGCGCAAGCGGCAGGCCCATCGAAATCCACGGCAGCGCCGCGAAAAGAAAATCCAATACGCTTTCCATAATCCGCTGTGCTCCTTCTCTCTTCTACAGTCTATATTGTACCGGAAGATCCCCGCCGCAGATAGGTGCTTTTTCTATGCATATGTGTTCATTCTGAAGATGTTGTATGCTACCTGTCGTTCGGTAGGTAATAATTTATAAAACAGCGGCCATGCCCAATGGACACAGCCGCTTGCTGTCAACCCCTGTTCCCGAAGTGCCTGTACGCCAGCACCCCGATCGGGAGGAAGTACGCGCACCAGAACAGCAGCGCGATGGTTCCTCCATTGCCCGCCGCGCCGTCCGCCATGGCCGTGAACGCGCCCGTCATGGGCATGACGAAGCAGCCGATGAAGAAGATTCCGTGCAGCAGCATCAGGCCCTTCAGCCAGCTGTCCGCTTTGCACTCCGGCCGGATGGAGAGGCCGAGGAAGAAGGTGGAGAGCGCCATCATTCCGTAGCCGAGCAGGTCGTAGTTGAACAGCAGACCGCCCCGCTGATAGTTCAAAATCCGGCTCGCCTGATCGCTGAGGTTCTCCAGCCGGACGCTGGTGGTCTGGGCGAAGTACACCAGCAGGATCAGCGCGGCATAGACCGCCGCGAAGATCAGTCCGACGTTTGCGGCAACCCGCCGCTCCTCGCCGCACTCCTGCTGGAAGCCCGCAGCCATCATGATGTAGCCGATGGGCAGCAGCATGCACACGAGGTAGGATCCAAAGAGAAAATCGACGATCATGCAGACCGCAAACAGGAAGACGGTCGCCGCAACCACCGCCGCGCCAATTCTGGAAATAAGTCGGTTCATAGGTTCCTCCTGCAAGCCCGTCACAGCTCCAGCCGCATGGAGACGAGCTCCTGGTAGCCGCTGATCCGGGAATTGAAGCCCCGGGGATTCCGCCCGAATTCCACAAAGCCCGCGCGCCGGTACATGGCCACAGCGCGTTCATTCTCCGCGACCACGGTCAGCTCCAGCTGGGCATAGCCCGCCCGCCGCGCACATTCGATGCACGCATCCATCAGGGCGCGGCCGACGCCCAGGCCCCAGTATTCCTTCAGCACGCTGATGCCGAACTCCGCCCGGTGCCGCAGCTTGTACTTCCCGCCGATTGCGTCCACGCCGGCGGTTCCGGCAACCCTGCCGTCCACCAGAGCGATGATCTCCACCTCGTTCGCACTCTCCGCTTTCCGCTTCAGGAACTGCCCCTCCTGCTCGGCGGTAAAGCTGTTTTCGTCGGGGTAGGAGAGCAGATAATCCGTCTCCCCGTGCGTCTGGTTGAAGTTTTCAAACACCGTGCCGCCGTCGGCCTCCACGCCGTGCCGTAGGATCGCGGTTCTTCCGTCCTTCAGAACGATCTGTTTGCTGTATTCCATGCGCTTGCCTCCACTTTGAATCCGTTTTCACTTCCCATAGACCCGGAAGAACTGGGCGATGTGCCGCCCGACCAGCTCCATGACCTCGTCCTCCCGCTCCGGCTCCCGGTCGCAGAGGTTGATCCAGGCGGAGATCGGCAGGCACAGCTGCGCCGCCATGATCCCGGGATCCTCCCCGGCCAGCGCGCCGCATTGGATCAGGCGCTCCACGAGAGATGTGAAGTACGTGAGTACGTCGGTGTAATTCTGCCGGGTCTGGAGCTGCGCCAGCTCCGGGTTCCGGAACTGCTCCACCACCAGCATCTTTCGCGCCCGGCTGATGTGCGGGTCGTGCAGGATGTAGCGCAGCTGCTCCAGAATCCGCTGCGTCGTCGACTCGGGCGTGGGCGCGTCCTCCGAATCCCCGTCCGGCCTTGCAAAGATCGAACGCGCCGCGTACTGATCCAGCACATCCCGCACGAGCGCGTCCAGAATCGCCTGCTTGTTCTCAAAGTGGCTGTACAGGGACGCCTTGCGTATGCCCACGGCGCTCGCGATCTGGGAGATGGAGGTGGCCTCAAAGCCCTGCACGGAGAACAGCTCCAGCGCGGCCTCCAGAATTCTCTGCCTTGTGTTTCCCCGATCCATTGCGATCCTCCTCCACTCCATCCGGGATGGAGTGCTGTACACCATTATAGCTACCTATCGTTCGTTCGTCAATGGTGAATTCCGGTTTTGCGCCGGGAATGCGGATCGAACCCGCCTGCCTCTGCCCGGATGCGTCTGCAAAAAAAGGGGACGGCGGATTTGCTCCGCAGTCCCTCAGCTTGTCAAAATAGTATTTTGACAAGCTGGTGGACGGGGAAGCAAGCTCCCCCGCCACTGCCACCCTCTCCAGTTTTTGCTGAAATCCTGACGGATTTCCGGGCGCAAAAACTGCAAGGAATCGTTTTTTGCTCTGGGAAATGGAATTTCCCGCCGCAAAAATCGCCCGCCCCCGGCGTACACGCCGCCGGGTACGATTGAAATTTGAGAGGGCTGCTGCCCTCTCGAGCCCTCCGAGGGCTTTTTCGACAGTCTGTGGGACGGCGGATTTACTCCGCAGTTCCCTTGGCGACCGGGCCCTCGGCCGAAATCAGCGGCCTGACCTTCCTCCGGAATTCCCTGGAGCTGCTCCATACGGCATAGCAGACGGCAGCCAGCTCCGCGATCCAGACGGAAAACCATACGTAGGAAATGCCCCCGAGCTTTGCGAACAGGTAAGCCAGCGGAACAAAGACGATCAGCTGCCTGAGCGCGGTTCCGATCATGTTGATCAGCCCGTTCCCCAGACCGGACGCGGCGTATCCCAATATGATGGTGACGGAGGACAGGACAAAGGTCACGGAGATGATCCGCAGCGCCGGAATGCCAATGGACAGCATATCCTCGCTGGCCGCAAACAGCTCCAGCAGCTGTCGCGGGAACGCCATGAACAGAATCGTGCCGAGAATGGCAATCCCCCCGCCGATCGGCAGCATTGTGCATACGACCTCCTTGATCCGCCGCCCATTCCCGTCGCCGTAATTGTAGCCGACGATGGGGATTGCGGCCTGCCCCAGACCGTTCATGGGCATGAACAGGAAGTTCTGAAGCTTGTAATACACGCCGTAAAACGCCACCGCAGTGGAGGAGAACGGCATCAGGATGCTGTTGAACGCAGAGACCATGATGCTGCCGAGCGCCTGCGTGATCGCAGTCGGGACGCCCACCTTGTAGATTTCGGCCACCGTGCGGCGGCTGAGGCGATAGCCCCGGAGGGCAAGCCGGATCTCCCGGTTCCGCTTCAGGTGCAGCGCGAGGGCGACGAACATCCCCACCCACTGACCGATCACGGTTGCGATTGCCGCGCCCCGGATGCCCAGGCGGGGAAAGCCGAGCAGACCGAAGATCATGATGGGGTCGAGAATGATGTTGGTGAGTGCACCGGCAACCAGCGATACCATGCTGAGGAAGGTCTTTCCCACGGCCTGTAAGAAGCGCTGGCACATGGTTTCGATGAAGGTGCCCGAGCAGAACAGCATGCAGATCAGCAGATATTGTTCACAGTAGGCGCTGATCTCCGGGTCCGTCGTAAACAGAGCGATGAAGCCCCTGCGGCAGAAGACGCCCAGGAGGATGAACACGACCGAGCTCAGCGCGGACAACAGCAGGCCCGTCGTCGCGATTGCGCCGGCCTCCCCGAATTTTTTCGCGCCGATGGTGCGGGACAGGAGCGAATTGACGCCCACGCTCGTGCCGACGGCAACCGCAATCATGAAAATCTGAATCGGGTATGCAAGCGAGGTGGCGGTCAATGCGTTTTCGCTGATTCTGGCGACGAAGATGCTGTCGACGATGTTGTAGAGCGATTGAACGAGCAGGGAAAGCATCAGCGGAACGGACATGCTGACGACCAGCCTTCCCACGGGCATGCTTCCCATCTTATTCACAGACGGGTTCCTTTGACTTGACATTTGTATCTCCTCCCGAGAGCAATTTGGAAACATCGCGATGCGACAATGCAGAGCCGCCGCCTCCGTTGCGAAGGCGGCGGCCGTGGCCGCCCATCCATAAACGGGTTAGGCGAACCTACCACCTACAAGTATACACAAAACTGGAAAAACTTCAAGCAAAAAACGATGACGGCCACTCATTTCCCGCCTGGAGAACGGCAAACTCCCGGCGATGACCAAATGCAAAGGAGGCCGCGCAATGTCCATTTTCGATACGGACGTTCAAAAACTGAAGAACAAGGTGCTGCAGGCGGTGGCGACCCTCGCCTTTGAGGATGCGCTGACGCCGGAAAACGTGCTGTCCATCCCGGAGCGGATCATTCCCGAGGGCAAGCCCCTGCTGCGCTGCTGCATCTACAAGGAGCGCGCCATCATCGGCCAGCGGGTGCAGCTGGCGCTGGGCGGGGTTGCGCCGGACAAAAGCGTGGTGGAGGTGCTGCCCATCGCCTGCGATGAGTGCCCGGTGGAGGGCATCCTGGTGACCCAGGCCTGTCGCGGCTGCATCGCCCACCGCTGCCTGAACGCCTGCCCCAAGGGCGCGATCTCCATCGTCAACCGCCACGCCGAGATCGACAAGGCGAAGTGCGTGGAGTGCGGACGCTGCGCACAGGCCTGCTCCTATTCGGCCATCATCAAGCAGACCCGGCCCTGCATCAGCGCCTGCAAGGTTCGGGCGCTGTCCCTCGACCCGGACAGCCGCAAGGCGAAGATCGGCCACGAGAAGTGCATCTCCTGCGGCGCGTGCGTGTACCAGTGCCCCTTCGGCGCGATCTCCGACCACTCGTACATCACGGAGGCCGTTCGGATTCTGCGGGACTCGGACGAAAACCGCAAATACCGCACCTACGCGGTGGTCGCACCCTCGGCGGCGGGGCAGTACGCCGACGTGGACATGGGCCACGTGCTAGGCGGCATCCGGGAACTGGGTTTCTCCGACATCGTGGAGGCGGCCTGGGGCGCGGACTTCGTGGCCTGGCTGGAGGCGCAGGAGCTCTCGGAAAAGAAGTTCCTGACCTCATCCTGCTGCCCGGCGTTCGTGTCGCTGGTGCGCAAGAAGTACTCGTCTCTCTCGGACAACATCTCCCACAACCTCTCCCCCATGGCCCACATGGCCATGAGCATCAAGCAGCAGGATCCGGCGGGAAAGGTGGTGTTCATCGGCCCCTGCATCGCCAAGAAGAAGGAAACGCTCTACGGCCCCGCGGCGCAGTATGTGGACTGTGCCATCACCTTCGAGGAGATGCACGCGCTGTTCGAAGCTCGCAATATCGACCTTAGGCAGGTCGGGCCCTACGCCCCCGACCGTGCCAGCTACTACGGCCGCGTATTCGCCCGCTGCGGGGGACTTGCCGAGGCGGTCAGTCAGGCGCTGAAGGAGCAGGGCGTGTCCGAGGAGGAATTTGCGCTGAAGGCGGTGTCGTGCAGCGGCATCGCGGACTGCAACGCGGCGCTATTGAAGGCCTCGAAGGGGAAGCTTGCGGAGAACTTCATCGAAGGCATGGCCTGCAAGAGCGGCTGCATCGGCGGCCCGGCCTGCCTGAGCCACGGCGCGCGCAACCGCGTGCAGTTCGGCAAGTACGAAAAGATGGAATCGGAGCGCACGATCTCCGGCGCGATCCACGCCGTGGAGGAGCAGAACGACGCGATAAAGGAGGACGCGGAATGATTCGGGAATACCGGTTTACCTGTACGGATTGCGCGGCATGTGCGGATAGGGAGGATTGCGTCCAGTGCGGAGAGCTGCTGGAGGAGATGCTGCTGCGCCTGATCTGCGTGAGCGGAGTGGATGTGGACATGGATGAGGGGCGGCTGTGCATCGAGACCGATGGGAGCGACGAAAATGCGCTTGCCGAGGTTCTGGAGGATGCAGGCATCCTTGTGGAGACGACGTGCATCCGCATGCCTTGAGCGCGGCGGAAAGAATCAGAAACCCATTTACATAGTCAAAAATATATGGTATAATGCCCTTGAAAACAGAATACATGGGAGTTCACAGGTGCCTGTGCAAGCTGCACGGGTGAAAAGGGAACGGAGTGAGAATCTCCGACAGGACCGCTGCTGTGAAGCGGAGCTTCATGCAAGATACCATTGGCCGTAGGGCTGAGAAGGCTGCATGGGGTGTTGATGCTGAGTCAGAAGACCTGCCTGCGAATTGCGTATCACATTCTTCGGACTAAAGAATGATATGGACCCGGCATCCGTGCTACGCCGAAGCGGATGCATCTGTGCAGCGCCTGCGGCAGCTCTCTGCCGCGAACTGCGATTGCGGGTACACCAGAACCTGATTGGACGAAGAATCTGATCGGGTTCTGTTTTTTGTTCCCGGCGTGCCCCGGATGGAGTTCTGAACAACGCCAAAGTCTTTCTCCATCCGGCGGCTTCCGGGGAGGGATGCGGGCAGGTCTGCTCCCGGTCTGCCCGCTGAGAAAGCCATCCTGCGCAGGCGCAAAGCGTCAAGCGCCCGCGTGCGTCGTATCCCCCGACGAAATACAGATGGAGGCGGCCGGTTGGGCCCCGGCCGCCGGTAACTGCAAATACCTGCGCAAGCAGTTGTTTGATCGCATGCAACAGAACATCGGGATGTGCCGCAGCGCATGCATCGCTGCTCCGGCGACGTCCGGCGCCATCCGCCGTGGTTAGCCCATTGTTTGCGGCCGGAGGCTCCCAGCGCACCGGTCTGCGATCCGTTCTGTTCATCCTCCCGCGTGCAGCGGCGTGATTTGTCTGGCCGCCGCCTGCACCCACGGGATGGCCGCGCGGTGGTTTGCCCGATGAACCGCCGCAGCCAATCCACGCTGAAACGATACAACAGGAGGTTTGATCCATGGCCAAGTTCATCACCATCGGCGAACGCATTTCCGTCACCGCACCCGCCATCCGCAGAGCCTTTGCGGAGCGCGACCCCGAGCCCATCCTCAAGCGCGCGAAGGAGCAGCTGGATGCCGGCGCAAACTACATCGACGTCAACATCGGCCCCGCCGAGGCCGACGGCGAGGAGGTCATGCAGTGGGCGGTGAAGCTCCTGCAGGAGACCTTCGACAACGTGCCGCTGGCGCTGGACACCGCCAACATGAAGGCCATCGAGGCCGGCATTCAGGTGTACAACCGCCAGAAGGGCAAGCCCATCGTCAACTCCGCCGACGCGGGCGACCGCATCAACCGCATCGACCTTGCTGCCGCCAACGATGCCATCTGCGTGGCGCTGTGCTCCTGCAACGGCATCGCCGCCGACAACGACGAGCGCATGGCCCACTGCCAGAACATGCTGGAGCGCGGCCTGAGCCTGGGCATGGAGAGCGACGACCTGTGGTTCGATCCGCTGTTCCTGGTGGTCAAGGGCATGCAGGACAAGCAGCTTGAGGTGCTGGAGGCCATCAAGATGTTCTCCGACATGGGCCTCAACTCCACCGGCGGGCTGTCCAACAACTCCAACGGCATGCCCAAGCACATCCGGCCCATCATGGACAGCGCCCTGGTGGCCATGGCGATGATGCAGGGCCTGACCAGCGCCATCGTCAATCCCTGCGACCTGCGCCTGATGGAGACCATCAAGAGCTGCGACATCATCAAGAACAACAACCTCTACGCGGATTCCTATCTGGAGATCTGAGTCAGAAGCACGGGGGATGCCCGCAACGGCGGCGCATCCTCTCTTTTTATAAGTAGAAAAAGCTATGGTACGGCTCTACCGGCGCTCCATCCGCTTTGACTTGAAAGAGCACGATGTGAAGGGAAGGTCGGAAAAGCAGAACACCGCCGCGCCTGTGGCAAACGCCTATGGACTGACGTGGTTGGACAGAATTTTGGACAAGAAAACGCGAACGAATAAATGAGGTCAGAAAAATGCAAGTACAGGATACAAAATCCTGCATTTTCTGCCCAAAAACAAAGAAAAGAACCTGCATTTCTGCAAGTTCTTATGGAGCTGATGGCCGGATTCGAACCGGCGACCTCATCCTTACCAAGGAACACTCTACCGACTGAGCAATGACTTTTACACAACAATAGCGACGAAATAGGCATACAAATGATGGAGCTGTATCATCTTTTAATGTGTGCCCGAGGGACGAACAAGCCCGCTGTTTCGTGAGAAGCGATTCAGCGGGCTTTATCTTACTGTTGTACAGTTTTCACTTTGCGGTAGAATGTTGCTTTGGTCATCCCTGCCAGCTTCATTGCCTCTACGGCGGTCATTTTGCCGTTCTGCCAGTCCTTGACGATGGAGGCGAAGTCGGCGCAAGGCTGGATTTCAGGTCGCCCCATACGCCCTTCCTGCTTCGCTATGGCGATTCCCTCCGCCTGACGCTCCAACAGACATTCGCGCTCAAACTGTGCCAGTCCAGCGAAGATGGTGAGCATCAATCTGCCCGAGGGTGTGGAGGTATCAATCTTTTCTTTCTGTGATATAAAATCCACGCCCTTTTCAGAGAGCTTTCCCACGATGGCAAGCAAATCCTGTGTGTTGCGGGCGATTCGGGAATAGCTTTCTACTTCCACCACATCACCTTCCCGAACATAGTCCAGCATTGCTTTCAATTCCGGGCGTTCTGCGTTTTTACCGCTGGCTTTCTCAATATATACGCGGTCAAACTGCGCTTTGTCGGTTTCCTGTCGTGCGGTGTTCTGTTCCTGTGTGCTTACGCGGATATACTTGATTCGTGCCATTGTCAACGCCCCTTTCGTTGATAATAGTGTATCATAAGTGTATCAAAATGTCAATATCAATTATGATACGGCTCAAAACTTAATAAATAAATATATGATACGCGAAAATGACCTGTTTTTCAGCGTATCAGAAAGTATACTATTTGATACGCTTCCAGAATCCAATAGAAAGGGCGGAAACAGTTCTGGTCTGCTTCCGCCTTTGCGATTTATCCATATCCCGGGTAGGTTATTGGGAAGATTTCTGCTTCCCGGTTCGTTTTCCTTATAGTGTGACCTGAAATAAAAAACTATGGGCTGTTTGTTTTCTGATAATGGAGGTTAGCGTTCAAGAATGGTTCCCTTGAACATATCCCGGATTCGTTTTTCTGCAACCTTGCAGGCTTCTTCTTCCACTATCTTTGCTGCCTCCACCATCGATGCCA
>SFNY01000009.1 GCA_004554085.1 Clostridiales bacterium
CAACATAGGAATCATGATTGTCGCTCCCGCGCAAGCGTGAGCGACCCGGCCAAGCCTACGGCTTGCCTAATCAACATAGGAATCATGATTGTCGCTCCCACGCAAGCGTGAGCGACCCGGCCAAGCCTACGGCTTGTTGGATTCTCAATGGGCAAAAAATCCACCCGGCCTTGCATCGAAAGCTGGGTGGAAATGTGGTGCTGAAAACGGGACTTGAACCCGTACATTCTTGCGAATAGCGGATTTTAAGTCCGCTGCGTCTGCCGATTCCGCCATTTCAGCAGGGCGGCCTTTCGACCGCAAAGGGCACGTGTTCAGCCGGGATCAATGCTCGCCGCGCTTGATGCGCTTGAGCAGCGCCTGGATCTTGCTGAGCTTGTTGCTGTTCAGGCCGTGCATGACCAGGTTCAGGCAGATCAGCAGGCCGATCAGGAAGCACAGGCCGACAACGATGATGTACACCAGCTTGTAATCCGAGGTGTTGGCAAAGCCCAACAGGGACATGTAGGTGGAGTTGGCAACGATGGTGTTGGAAAGGTAGAATCCGCCGCCGGTGAGCGCGATCAGGAGGATCAGACCGAGCAGGATGCAAATGGTACCCATATATCTTCTCCTTAACATAGAAATATACTGTAATTATAATGCGAAAACCGCATGGTGTCAAGGGCGGGAGCCGCCGGACGCGGGGCGGCGAATCGAAGATCCTGTAAAAAGGCTGTGACGGCAAAGGATGAAAATGGCAGGCTCCCAAGGGTCTGGGAGCCTGCCGGGGTACGGAGAAGAAAAGCTCGATGGAGGTTTCAGTGATCCAGGTGGTTGCACGCGCCGTGACAGCTCTCGCAGCCGCATCCGCAGCTGCAGGAGTGCTTGCCCTTGCGCCTGTCGGAGATCATTTTCCAGATGACTGCGCCGATGATGACGACCAGCACGCCGCCGATGATCCAGGTAGCCATAGGTTTCCTCCTTTATGCCCTGTGGGACAGATGGTTTTCGTCGTAACGGTTCTTGCGCACCAGCATGTAGACCAGGAAGATCAGCACGATCAGTGCGGCGGCGGTGGCGACGGTGAAGCCCGCGCCCGCTGCCAGCAGGCCCAGCTGGTAGACGATCAGGGCGATGGCGTAGGCGAAGATGCACTGGTAGCCGATGGCGAAGCAGGTCCACTTGCCGTTGTTCATCTCGCGCTTGATTGCGCCGATGGCCGCGAAGCAGGGCGCGCACAGCAGGTTGAACAGCATGAAGGCGAAGGCTGCGAGCCGTCCGTGGCCGTTCGAGGTCTCGTCAAAGCCCTGTGCGATGGGGGAGAGGCCAGTGGCAATCTGCTCCTCGTCGCCCTCCTCCAGCAGCGTTGCGGTGTCCAGGTCGTCGGTGTCGGTGTCATAGAGCACGCCGAATACGCTCACGACCTCCTCCTTTGCGACCAGACCCATGACCGTCGCCACGGTGGGACGCCACTCGCCGAAGCCCAGGGGCTTGAAGATGGGGGAGACTACCGAGCCTACGCGGCCCAGAATGCTCTGGTCGGTGTCCTCCACCATGCCGAAGGAGGTCTTGCCGCTCTCAGCGCTTTCCGCTTCCACAGAATCCACGGTCTCCGAGGCGGAGACGGTGACTTCGGCGGGCATTTCAGGCTCCGCAGGCGCCCAGCCGTAGTTGGAGGTGAACCAGATGAGAATTGAGGAGATGAGAAGAAGTTCCATGACGAACGGCGCCGGGTCGCCTGCGAAAGCCCTGGTTTTCTTGAGCATGACGCCGCTGATGATGACCGCCGCCACGCCGATGAAGTAGGCGGAGGTGGCCACCCAGCCCGCGTTGTTGAACAGCGCGCCCGCGATCAGCGCGATGATGGGCATCTTCGCACCGCAGGGGATGAAGGTGGTGGTCATGATGGTCATCTTGCGGTCACGATCCTGCTCGATGGTGCGGCTGGCCATCACGCCGGGAACGCCGCAGCCGGAGGAGATCAGCATCGGGATGAAGCTCTTGCCCGAGAGGCCGAAGCGGCGGAAGATGCGGTCCATGATGAACGCGATGCGCGACATGTAGCCCACGTCCTCCAGAATGGCCAGCAGGAAGAACAGGATCAGCATCTGCGGCACGAAGCCGATGACCGCGCCCACGCCGCCGATGATGCCGTCGCCGATCAGGCCGACCAGCCAGCCCGCGCAGCCGATGTTTTCCAGCCAGGCCATGACCGGCTCCTGAATCCACGCGGCAACGAAGGTGTCATTGGTGAAATCGGTCACGATGGTGCCGATGGTGGTTACGGATATGTAATAGACCAGGAACATGACCACCACGAAGATCGGCAGCGCCAGAATGCGGTTGGTGACGATGCGGTCGATCTTGTCGGAGACGGTCAGCGTGCCCTTGGCCTTGCCCTTCTTCACACAGGTGGAAACCAGCCTGGAGATGTAGGCGTAGCGCTGATTGGTGATGATGGACTCGGAATCGTCGTCCATCTCCTTTTCGCATTCGCGGATGCTCTCCTCGATGCTGTCCTTGATCTGCTGCGGCAGGTTCAGCTCGGCCAGCACCTTCTCGTCGCGCTCGAAGAGCTTGATGGCGTACCAGCGGGCCAGATTCTCGGCCACAATGCCGCCCTGGTGCACGCTGCCGTCCGCGTGGTGGTGGTGCACGCCGTTCTCGTCGTGATGGGTGATCAGATCCTCAATGTGCGCCAACGCGTGCTCCACGCTGCCGGCGAACACGTGGGGCAGCTCATTGCGCACGCCCTTCTTCGCCGCCTCGGCGGCGGCCTTCGCCACCTCCTGGCTGCCCATGCCCTTCAGCGCGGAAGTCTCCATGATCGGACAGCCCAGGGCCTCGCCCAGCTTCTTCAGATCGATCTTGTCGCCGTTTTTGCGGGTTACGTCGATCATGTTCAGCGCGATGACCATCGGAATGCCCAGCTCCGCCAGCTGGGTGGTCAGGTACAGGTTGCGCTCGATGTTCGTCGCGTCCACGATGTTGAGAATCGCGTCCGGCTTCTCATTGACCAGGTAGCCGCGGGCCACGACCTCCTCCAAAGTGTAGGGGGAGAGGCTGTAGATGCCCGGCAGATCCTGAATGATTACGTCCTGCGCGCCCTTGAGGCGGCCCTCCTTCTTCTCGACCGTTACGCCCGGCCAGTTGCCCACGTACTGGTTGCTGCCGGTCAGGTCGTTGAACAGCGTGGTCTTGCCACAGTTCGGGTTGCCCGCAAGGGCAATCTTGATTGCCATGTGCATATCCTCCTTCAAAGTAAAAGTTAGCACAGCCTAACTTGGATATCGAAAAAAAGAATGTCCGTCAGCGAACCTCGATCAATTCCGCGTCGCCCTTGCGCACGGAGAGCTCGTAGCCGCGCACCGTCAGCTCCATGGGATCGCCCAGCGGAGCCACCTTGCGTACGTAGATTTCCGTGCCCTTGGTCAGACCCATGTCCATGATGCGACGCTTCAGCGCGCCCTCGCCGTGCAGTTTCACGATGACGGCGTGCTCGCCGACCTTCACGTCCCGCAGTGTCTTCATTCCCAATCTCCTCCCTTTCAGATCATGATGCGCATGGCCATGCTCTTATCCAGCGCCACGCGGCCGTCCTTCACGGACAGAATCAGGTTTCCTCCCAGCTCGCTCACCACGCGAACCTCCTCGCCGACCACGAAGCCCAGCTCCGCAAGGTGCCGGCGCAGCTCGTCCTGTCCGGTGATCTTCTTGATGGTGTTGCGGTCTCCGATCCCGGCCATCGCCAGAGGCATCATAAAGGCTCCCTCCTTTGGTTAGTATAACCTAACCAGTGTGGAAAATAAAATGTTAGGATTACCTAACTTTCTCAACCGGAATCAGTCTAGCACCAAAGTCTGCAAATGTCAATGCTTTCATCAAAACTTCACACAGAAAAGTGGGGAAAGCGAATGCCGGAATGCAAACTTGGTGTTATAATAGGATACGTCATGGCTGAAGAGAGGGAGGAATGCGGGTGAAGCGACCGGGAATTCTGGTGAGCGCCTGCCTGCTGGGCGTGAACTGCCGGTACAACGGCGAAAGAAAGAAGCTGGAAGGGATCGAGCGGCTGATGGAGCGCGCGGAGTTGATCCCGGTTTGCCCGGAGATCCTGGGCGGCCTGCCCACGCCACGGCCACCGGCGGAGCGCGTGGGGGATCGGGTGATGAACCGCGAGGGCATGGACGTGACGGAGGCGTATCAGCGGGGTGCGGAGGAGACGCTGCGCTTGGCGGAGCTGCTCGGCGCGCATATGGCGCTGCTGAAGGAGCGCAGCCCGTCCTGCGGCATGGGCAAAATCCACGACGGCAGCTTTCAGGGGAGGATCGTGGACGGCAGCGGCGTGACGGCGGAGCTGCTTTCGGCCCATGGCATATCCGTCTACGGAGAGAGCCGCATCGACGCGCTGCTGAATGTACTCGAAAACAATACATAGAAAAGGTGATTCAAATGATACGTTTCAACTGCGACTATCAGGAGGGCGCGCATCCGCGCATCCTGCAAAGGATGATCGAGACCAATCTGGTACAGACCATCGGCTACGGCGAGGATGAATTCTGCGCGGAGGCGCGGGCGATGATCCAGAGGGCCTGCGAAGCGTCAGATGTGGATGTGCACCTGCTGGTGGGCGGCACCCAGACCAACTTTACCTTCCTGGCGGCGGCGCTGCGCTGCTATCAGGGCGTGATTTCGGCGGAGACGGGCCACATCGCCGTCCATGAGACCGGCTCGGTGGAGGCCACTGGCCACAAGGTGATCGCTCTGCCCCAGGTGAACGGCAAGATCAGCGCCGCGCAGGTGGACGAATACTGCCGCCTGCACTTCTCAGACGGCTCCCACGAGCACATGGTCATGCCGAAGGTGGTGTACCTGTCCGAGTCCACGGAGCTGGGCACGGTGTACACCCGCGCGGAGCTTGAACAGTTACGCGCGGTGTGCGACAAGTGGAAGCTCTATCTCTACGTGGATGGCGCGCGGCTGGGCTACGCCATGGCCAGCGAGGCCTGCGACGTGGATCTTCCCTTCCTGGCGCGCACGGCGGACGCGTTCTACATCGGCGGCACCAAGCAGGGCGCGCTCTTCGGCGAGGCGCTGGTGATCGTGAGCGACGCGCTGAAGCCGGACTTCCGCTACGTCATCAAGCAGAACGGCGGCATGCTGGCCAAGGGTCGGCTGCTGGGCATCCAGTTCAGCGAGCTGTTCCGCGACGGCCTGTACTTCGAGCTCTCCGCCCACGCACACGCGCTGGCGATGAAGCTGAAGGCGGCGCTCGTGGAAATGAACGTGCCGTTCCTGGTGGACAGCCCCACCAACCAGCAGTTCCCGATCCTGCCGGACGCGGTGCTGGACGCGCTCTCGGAGAAGTACAGCTTCAGCGAGCAGCAGCGGATGGACGAAGGCCACCGCGCGGTGCGCTTCTGCACCAGCTGGGCCACGCAGGAGGCGCAGGTGGACGCGCTGATTTCTGATCTGCGCCGCCTGATGGGCGCATGCGTCTGACGGGTATCCTGATCTACTGCCTGCGGGCGGCGACCTTCGCGGCGGCGGTTTGCGCGCTGTACGCGCTGATCAACTGGCTGCGGGGACGGAGGGTTCGCCCCGGCAGGCTGGTCGCGCTGGCCTACCTGGCGGCGCTGATCCAGATCACCGTGATCCGCGGCGGCGTGAACTGGGCGCAGGTTCTGACGGCGACCCGTGATGCGCCGCGCATGGTTCCCCTTCAGACGACGCTGGAGGAGCTGCGCGCGGGCGCGTGGCCGCTGATCTATCATGTGGTGGGCAACCTGGTCTGGTTCGTGCCGCTGGGCGCGCTGCTGCGGAAGCGGAATGCGCTCATGGCGCTGCTGGCGGGCGCGGGGATCTCGGCCTGCATCGAACTGATGCAGTATCTGCTCATGACCGGCGTCACAGACGTGGACGACGTGCTTCTCAACGCGCTGGGCGCGCTGCTGGGCTGGGCGCTGGCGCGGTTGACGCTTGCCATTTTTTCATGTTTCTGCTACAATAGAGCAGAATAGGCGATTCAGGCGTTCGGCTCGACCGGATTGCCGGATGGCGAAACAATACAAGGGGGCTTTGCAAATGAGCGAATATGTGATCGCCCTGGACGCGATGGGCGGCGACCATGCGCCGGATGCGATTGTGGAGGGAGCGCTGCGGGCCCTGCGGAAGTACAGCGACGTGCGCATTTTGCTGGCGGGACCGGAGGCGCGGCTGCGGGAGCTGACCGCGGGCGCTGCGGACGTTTCCGATCGGCTGGGCTATCTGAACGCCACCGAGGTCATTGAAATGGACGAATCGCCGATGATGGCGGTGCGCAAGAAGAAGGATTCCTCGCTGGTGGTGGCCATGAACGCGGTGCGCGAGGGCTTGGCCGGCGCAGTGGTGTCGGCGGGCTCCACGGGCGCGATCCTGGCGGGCGGCATGTTCAAGGTTGGCCGCATTCCGGGCATCGAGCGCCCCGCGCTGGCGCCGGTGCTGCCGGGTTTGAAGAAGAACTTCATGCTCATCGACGCGGGCGCAAACGTGGACTGCCAGCCCAGGTATCTGCTGCAGTTCGGCCTGATGGGCTCGGTGTACATGCAGCAGGTGATGGACGTGGCTGCGCCGAAGGTGGGTCTGGTGAACATCGGTTCGGAGGCGGAGAAGGGCAACAAGCTCACCCACGAGACCTACGAGCTGATGCAGGCGCAGAGCGCGTACAGCTTCGTCGGAAACTGCGAGGCTCGGGACATCTTCACCGAGGACTTCGACGTGGTGGTGGCCGACGGCTTCGACGGCAACATCATCCTCAAGCACACCGAGGGCCTGGCCAAGGCGCTCTTTACGATGATCAAGGAGGAAATGATGAGCTCCACGCGCACGAAGCTGGGTGCGGCGCTGGCCAAGCCGGCGTTCCGCAAGGTGAAGCGGCGCATGGATTACAACGCCGTGGGCGGCGCACCGCTGCTGGGCGTGAACGGAGCGGTGGTCAAGGCCCACGGAAGCTCCGGCGGCGAGGCCATCGAGAACGCGATCCGTCAGGCGCGGCGCATGCTCGAGGGCGACGTGGTGGGAAAGATCCGCGCAGGTCTCGAGAACCTGGGCGGGGAATGATTGGAAAAACAGGCAACGCAAGCGTTGAACAAGGAGGAAGACTATTATGAAGGTTTTTGACAAGGTCAAGGAGTACATTCTGATGCAGCTGCCCATCAGCGGCGACAAGGTTACCATGGACGCGCGCCTGGTGGACGATCTGGGTGCGGACAGCGCCAATCTGATGATGCTGATCATGGATCTGGAGACCGAGTTTGATCTCACTGTGGAGGACGAGGTGCTCGCCAACATCAAGACCGTGGGCGACATCGTCAGCTACATTGAGGCCCACGTCTGATCGACGGGAGCGGATTGCGAGGTCAATTGAAGTGAACATACATGTTCTGGAGGAACGGCTGGGTCATCCCTTTCAGAACCGCAAGCTGCTGGAGACGGCACTGACGCATCCCTCCTTCGGGGGGGATCATCATGTGCCGCACTACCAGCGCCTGGAATTTCTGGGCGACGCGGTGCTGGAGCTGGCGGTCAGCCGCTACCTGTATTTTGAATTGCCCGAGGTAGACGAGGGCAAGCTGACGCGCATTCGTGCGGCGCTGGTGCGGGAGGAGAGCCTCAACCGCGCGGCGCGGCGAATCGGCCTGGGTGAATTCATCCGCCTGTCCGTGGGCGAGGAGCGCAGCGGCGGACGGGAGAAGCCGTCGATTCTATCGGATGTGATGGAGGCTGTGCTTGCCGCCGTGTACCTCGATGCGGGCTTCGACGAGGCCGTGCGCATCATCGGCATGGTGCTGGGGGAGGAGCTGCGCCCGGAGGTGCTCAAGGATCACCTGGACGCGAAGTCCCGCCTGCAGGAGCTGATGCAGCGCGAGGGCCGCATGCCAAGCTACGACTATCTGTCCATGGAGGGGCCGCCCCACGCGCCGGTGTTTGCCTATCGCGTGATGGACGGCGAGCAGGAGCTGGGCCGGGGATCGGGCACCAGCAAGCAGAACGCCCAGCAGGCCGCTGCGCGGGATGCACTCAAGAGAATGGGAGCGTAGGCCTACATTGAGATTGAAAAAGCTGATCATCCACGGTTTCAAGTCCTTTGCGGACCGCGTGGAGATCGTATTTGAGGATGGAATTACCGGCGTGGTCGGCCCCAACGGCTGCGGCAAGAGCAACATTGCCGACGCGATGAAGTGGGTGCTGGGCGAACAGAGCGCCAAGTCGCTGCGCGGCTCCAAGATGGAGGATGTGATCTTCAACGGAACCGAAAAGCGCAAGCGCCTGGCCTTCTGCGAGGTGACGCTGATCTTCGACAACGAGGATCATTCCCTGCCCATCGACTTCGCCGAGGTGAGCGTCACCCGCCGCGTGTACCGCAGCGGCGAGGGCGAGTACAAGATCAACGGCGCGGCCTGCCGCCTGCGCGACATCGTGGATCTCTTCCGCGACACCGGTATCGGCAAGGACGGCTATTCGATGATCGGTCAGGGTCGCATCGACGAGATCCTCTCCGTCAAGTCGGAGGATCGCCGCCAGGTGTTTGAGGAGGCCGCCGGCATCGTAAAGTTCAAGGCGCGCAAGCAGGACGCACAGCGCCGCATGGACAACACCACTGCCAACCTGAATCGCGTCGAGGACATCCTGACCGAGCTGGAGGAGCGCGTCGAGCCGCTGAAGAAGCAGAGCGAGACCGCACGGGAGTACCTTGCGCTGCGGGACGAACTGAAGATTCTCGACCTGAACGTGTTCCTGATGCGCACCGAGCGCTATGAGGAGCGCATCAAGGAATTGAAGGAGTCGATCGAGGCCCTGGGCGAGGCGATCCTGCAATCCAACCGGGAGCTGGAGAGCGCCACGTCCGAGCGCGAGAGCTGTCAGGCCCGACTGGAGAAGCTGGAGGCCGCTGCTGCGGAGAAGCGCGACGCGGTGCAGGAGCTCATCCGCGAGGTGGAGGCCGGCGAGGGCGCGGTGCGCGTGATGCGCGAGCGCATGGCTGCCGGCGAAAAGGAGCGCGGCAAGCTCATCGCCCAGCGGGACGCCGCAGGTCGGGGCCGCGAGGGCGTGTACGAGCGCATTCAGGCGCTCATGGCCCAGATCGACGAAGAGGAAAAGGCCGTCGCCGAGGCCGCACAGCAGCTCTCCCAAAAGGAAGCGGAACTGGCCGAGGCGGAGCGCGCCCTTTCCGAAGTGGAAGAAAAATCCGAGCAGATGAAGCAGCAGATCATCCAGGCGATGAACCGCCTGGGCGATGTGCGCTCCCAGCGTGCGCGCCTGGGTGCGATGAAAAACGCCCTGGAGAGCCAGCTGGAGGGCATGGAGGGCGACCGCGCGCGCGAGGAGCAGGGCGTTGCGTCCCTGAACGAGCAGGTGCGCGAGGCCAAGGAGCGCCTGGAGGCCGAGGAAAAACGCAAGGCGGAGCTCAAGCAGCTCTCCGGCGAGCACAACGTGCGCGTGCAGGCGCTGAACGACCGCTTGCAAGCGCTGTCTGCGCAGGTCACGGAGCTGCAGAACCAGCGCCAGAGCGCCGATTCCCGCATGAAGCTGCTGCGGGAGATGCAGCGGGACTACGAGGGCTACAACAATTCCGTCAAGCAGGTGCTTTTGCAGGCCCGGCGCATGCAGGGCAGCGGCGTGCACGGCGTTGTGGCGGATCTGATCCACGTTCCGGCGAAGCTGGAGCGCGCCATCGACATGGTTCTGGGCGGAGCGCTGCAGAACGTGGTGGTGGATCGGGACGAGGACGCCAAGCGCATGATCGAATACCTGCGCGCCAACCGCTTTGGACGGGCCACCTTCCTGCCCATCGCATCGGTGCGCGGGCGCACGCTCACGCCCCAGGAGCGGCAGGTGCTAAGCATGCCCGGCTGCGTGGGCGTGGCCTCGGAGCTGATTTCCTACGATAAGCAGTATCAGGGCGTGATGGACAGCCTGCTGGGCCGCACCGTCATCGCCGAGGATCTGACCAGCGGCATCGCCATCCAGCGCGCCGCGCGCTATCAGCTGCGTCTTGTGACGCTGGAGGGCGACGTGATGCACTCCGGCGGCTCCATGACCGGCGGCAGCGTGCAATCCCGCATGACCAGCCTGCTCTCCCGAAGCCGCGAGATTGAGGAGACGGAGAAGAAGCTTTCTGCGGTCAATGCCGAGCTGGAGAAGCTGCGCGGGGTCTACCAGCAATTGGATGAGGAGCGCACCGCTCTCAAGAAGGAGCGCGGCGAGCTGTTCGAGGCGCTGCACCAGCAGGAGGTGCTGGTGGGTCGCGCGGACGCGCTGCTCAAGGCCGCGCTGGACGAGCAAAATACCAACAATGCCCGCGTGGAGCGCATGGCGGGGGAGCGAAGCCGTCTGCGCGCTCAGCTGGACGACGTGGTTGCGTCGCTCTCCGCACTGGACGGCCAGCAGGAGAATGCCCAGCAGTCTACCGACAGTCGTCAGGAGGAGGTCAAGGTGCTGCAGGAGGAGATCTTCCGCCGCAGAACCGAAAACGAGGCGCTGCGAACGACCGTCACCGACGGCCGCGTGTCCCTGGCGGAGCGCAGGCGCGGCCTGGAGGCCGCCCGGGCGGATCGGGATCGCCTGATGCAGCAGAGCGAGGACACCGAGCGGATGCTTACGGAGTCCGAGGAGCAGCTCACGGTCTGTGAGCGAGAACTCACGGAGAACGCCGCCGCGCTGGAGAGGGACGTCGCATCTCTTGCCGACTGGAAGGCGAAGCTGGACGCGGCCCGCGCGGACTTCAACGCCGAGGACGAGCGCCGCACCGGGGCGCAGAGGCAGCTGCAGCAGATCAGCGAGCGCATTGAGGCCATCCGCACGACGCTGGACGACTCCAGCGACCGGCATCACCGCTCCGAGCTGCAGCTGGCCCGCGTGGAGGGCGAATACAAGCAGATCCAGGATCGCATCTGGGAGGACTACGAGCTGACCTACGCCACGGCGGAGCCCTTCCGACAGAGCGAATTCAAGCTCACCGAATCCGAGAAGCGCATCGCCGCCATCCGGCAGCGCATCCGCGCCATGGGCACGGTGAACGTGGCCGCAGTGGATGAGTACCGCAGAACCGTGGAGCGCGTGCAGGAGATGAGCGGCCAGCGGGATGATCTGATCAAGGCCCGCACCGATCTGGAGGGCATCATCGCCGATCTGGAGAGGCAGATGGACGCGCAGTTCCGCACCCAGTTTGCGCTGATCAACCAGAACTTCGGCAGGACGTTCACGCGTCTGTTCGGCGGCGGCACGGCGGAGCTGCGCCTGTCCGACCCCAAGGACGCGCTGAACTGCGGCATCGACGTGGTGGCCCAGCCGCCGGGAAAGAAGCTGCAGATGCTCTCGCTGCTCTCCGGCGGCGAGCGCGCGCTGACGGCCATCGCCATCCTGTTCGCCATCCTCGACCTGAAGCCCACGCCCTTCTGCGTGCTGGACGAGATCGAGGCCGCGCTGGATGACGCAAACATCGACACCTATGCGGACTACCTCAAGTCCTATTCCGAGAACACCCAGTTTATCGTCATCACCCATCGAAAGGGCACCATGGAGCGCTGCGACGCGCTCTACGGCGTGACGATGCAGGAGAAGGGCGTCTCCCGAACCGTATCCGTAAAACTCAACGAAGCGCTGAAACAGGCGTAAAGCAAAGGAGCGTGCACGATGGGATTCTTTGACAAGATCAAGCAGGGCATGAAGCGCACCCGCGAAATCTTCTCCGGCCGCATGGACGAGCTGGTGGAGAACTACAAGGGAGAACTACAAGGAGCTGGACGACGACTTTTACGAGGATCTCTCCGACATCCTCATCATGGCGGACGTGGGCATGAAGACCACCGAGCTGGCCGTGAACCGTTTGAAGGAGAAGTGCAAGAGCGAGAAGATCGGCGATCCCGCCAAGGCCCGCGAGGCCCTGAAGGGGATCCTCACCGACATCCTCCAGGCCGAGCCGATGAAGCTGGATAGCCCCATGGTGCTGCTCATCATCGGCGTGAACGGCGTGGGCAAGACCACCTCCATCGGCAAGCTGGCCTCCCGCATGAAGGTCATGGGCCGAAGGGTCATCATCTGCGCGGCGGACACCTTCCGCGCGGCGGCGGCGGAGCAGCTCACCGTGTGGGCGGAGCGCGCCGACGTGCCGATCATCAAGCAGAAGGAGGGCGCGGATCCCGCAGCCGTGGTGTTCGACGGCATTCAGGCGGCGAAGGGCCGCCATGCGGACGTGCTGCTGGTGGACACCGCCGGCCGCCTGCACAACAAGGCCCACCTGATGGAGGAATTGAAGAAGATCAGCCGCGTGGTGGAGCGCGAGTACCCCGAGGCCACGGTCAAGGCGCTGCTGGTCATCGACGCCACCACCGGCCAGAACGGTCTGGCGCAGGCGCAGGTGTTTGGCGAGGTGGCCAACCTGGACGGCATCATCCTGACCAAGCTGGACGGCACCGCGAAGGGCGGCATCGCCATCGCCATCCGCAGCGAAATGGGTCTGCCGGTGCGCTACATCGGCCTGGGCGAACAGCTGGACGACATGCAGCCCTTCGATGCGAAGCAGTTCGTCGAGGCGATCTTCTAAGAAAGGCGGTAAAACATGGATCGGAACGAAATCATGCAGGTCGCCGCGCACTTCCGCCTTGCGGGCGAGGTGGAGAGCTATGTCGAGCTCACCGCAGGACTCATCAACAACAGCTACCGCCTGAGCTGCGGCGCAAAGGAGTACGTGCTCCAGCAGATCAACACCTACGTGTTCAAGCAGCCGGAGCAGGTCATGTCCAACGTGCAGCGGGTGACGGAGCACCTGCGCTGCAAGCTTACGGAGGCGGGGGAGGATCCTGCGCGCCGTTCTCTGCACCTGATCGAAACCACCGACGGCGGCAACATGTACCGCGACGAACAGGGCCGCTGCTGGCGCGTCTACGACTTCATCACGGATGCGCTGACCCGAGACCGCGTGGAGACGGCGGAGCAGTTCCGCCAGGTGGGCGCGGCCTTCGGCGAATTCCAGCGCATGCTGTTCGACTTCCCGGCGGCGGAGCTCTACGAGACGATTCCGCACTTCCACGACACCCGGAAGCGCTTCGAGACCTTCCGGCAGGCGGTGGCCACCGACCGCGCAGGCCGCGTGAAGGATCTCGCACCGGAGATCAGCTTCTTCCTGAACCGGGAGGAGATGATGTCCAGCATCGTGGTCGCCATCGAGCGCGGGGAGCTGCCGCTGCGCGTGACCCACAACGACACCAAGACGAACAACGTCATGCTGGACGCGCAGACCGGCATGGCCCTGTGCGTGATCGACCTGGACACCGTGATGCCCGGCTCCGCGCTCTACGACTACGGCGACGCGCTGCGCTTCGGTGCGTCCTCGGCGGCGGAGGACGAGCCGGATCTGAGCAAGATCTGGCTGGACATGGACTACTTCCGCGCCTTCACCGACGGCTTCGTCCCGCAGGTGCGGCAGGCCCTCACCGACGCGGAGCTCAAGCTGCTGCCGCTGGGCCTGAAGGTCATCACCTGCGAGCTGGCCATGCGCTTTCTCACCGACTACATCGACGGCGATCTGTACTTCAAGATCCGGTATCCGAACCACAATCTGGTGCGCGCCCGCGCCCAGATGCGGCTGCTGGAGGACATCGAGGCTTGGTACGACGAGTTGTGCGCCTACACCGCGCGCTTGATGGAAAAGTAAATCGAAATCTTAACAAAGCCCGGATTTGACTCCGGGCTTTGTTTTTTTAGGAAATTTACGCGATATTCCGACAAAATTGGCCGAAATCAGCGAAATATGACATTTGTTGAAATGTAATTGTAATGTAATGGGAAAATTTAAAACAAATCAAAATGGTCGGAAATGAGATTAAACAAGATATAATATATATAAATATATAAGTTAACTTTCAAAATTCAAAAAATCTGCTACAATGTTTGTGGTGAATAAACATAAATTCTGTCTATTCTGTCTACCACACATCGGAGGTGTATCGCATGAGCAATAAAGTAACCATCATCGGCGCGGGCAGCGTGGGTTCCACCATCGCATACACGATGGCCGTGCAGGGCCTGGTCTCGGAGATCGTGATGATCGACGTCAACACCAAGAAGGCGCTGGGCGAGGCCATGGACATCCGTCAGGGCACGCCGTTTATGCAGCCCTGCAAGATCTACGCAGGCAGCTATGAGGACGCGGCGGGTTCCGACATCGTCATCGTCACGTCCGGCATCGCCCGCAAGCCCGGCCAGACCCGCCTGGAGCTGTGCCAGATCAACGTCAACATTCTCAAGTCCATTACGCCCCAGATCGTGAAGTACGCGCCGGACGCGCTGTACGTGTTCGTCAGCAACCCGGTGGACGTGCTGACCTACGCCTTCAACCGCATCTCCGGCATACCGGAGAGCCGCATCATCGGCTCCGGCACGCTGCTGGACAGCGCGCGCCTGCGCACCCGCATCGCCGAGTGCCTGTCCATCAGCCACAAGGATGTGCACGCCTTCGTGCTGGGTGAGCACGGCGACAGCTCCTTTGTGCCGTGGAACTCCGTGCGCATCTCCTCGGTGAGCCTTGCCGACTACCGCAAGCACCTGAACTACCGCGAGGACTTCGCCGCGGAGCTGAACCTGGATGAGATCGAGAACTACATCCGCACCTCCGGCGGCAAGATCATCCAGCGCAAGGGCGCGACCTTCTATGCCATCGCCGTGTCCGTGTGCGACATCGTCAAGACCCTGCTCAACGGCAGCGACTCCGTGCTCTGCGTCTCCAGCATGATGCACGGCGAATTCGGCATCGAGGACGTGTGCCTGAGCATTCCCACCATCGTCAACGGCCAGGGCATCAAGGGCACGCTGCTGCCGGATCTCACGCCGGACGAGGTCGCACAGCTCCAGCACAGCGCCGAGGTGCTCAAGGGCGTCATCTCCCAGATCGACTACAGCCAGAACTGATTCCCGGCGGACATTCGGGCCGCTGAACTCCAACGACGATGGTTTTGAGGAGCGATGAACAGACATGATTTACAGCTATTATCCCGGTTGCACGCTGAGCACCAAGGCGAAGGAGCTGGACCGCTGCGGTCGGCTCGCCGCGCAGGCGCTGGGCGTTGAGCTGGAGGAAATCGAGAACTGGCAGTGCTGCGGCGCGGTCTACCCCCAGGCCGAGGATGAGATCGCGACCAAGCTGTCGGCGGTGCGCGCGCTGAACGCGGCGAAGGAGAAGAACCAGCCTCTGCTCACACTCTGCTCCGCCTGCCATCACGTGATTAAGCGCGTGAACGACGACATGGCGAACAACGAGTACATCCGCACCCGCGCGAACAACTACCTGAAGCTGGACGCGCCTTATGCGGGCGAGACCAATGTGGTGCACTACCTCGAGATGCTGCGCGACGCGGTGGGCTTTGACAAGATCAAGGCAGCGGTTAAGAAGCCGCTCAAGGGCGTGAAGATCGCCGCCTACTACGGCTGCTTGCTGCTGCGCCCCAGCGGCGTGATGGCCTTCGACGATCCGGAGAACCCGCAGATCATCGAGGACTTCATCCGCGCCATCGGCGCGACTCCGGTGATTTACAGCCAGCGCAACGAGTGCTGCGGCGGCTACATGGCCATGGAGGACGAGGGCTACGCACGCAGGCGCGTGGAGCGCATCCTTGCCTCCGCTGCCGAGGCTGGCGCGGAGGAGATCATCACCGCATGCCCGCTGTGCATGTACAATCTGGCGCACAACGCCGGAGATACAAAGCTTCCGGTGAAGTACTTCACGGAGCTTCTGTATCAGGCGCTGGGTCTTGGAGAGGAGGCGTAATGAATGGAAGATAAGTACCTTTCCGAACAGATTCTGCGCATGAGCGGCGTAAATCCGAAGAAGTGCATGAAGTGTGGCAAGTGCTCCGCCACCTGCCCGGCCTACGACGAGATGGAGTACCATCCCCATCAGTTCGTCACCATGGTGCAGAAGGGGCGGATCGAGGAGCTGATGAACTCCAAGTCCATCTACATGTGCCTGAGCTGCTTTGCGTGCCTGGAACGCTGCCCGCGCAACGTGGAGCCGGCGAAGCTGATCGAGGCCGTGCGCCTGGCGGTGGTGCGCCAGCAGGGCATGAACCATATGAAGCCGGACGATGTGCCCGCACTCTTGAACAGCGACCTTCCGCAGCAGGCCATCGTCACGGCCATGCGCAAGTACAACAAGTGATAGGAGACAACGATCATGCATAAGATTGGCGTTTTTGTATGCTGGTGCGGAAGCAACATCGCCGCGACCGTGGACGTCAAGCGCGTCGCGGAGGCGGTGAAGTCGGAACCCGGCGTTGTCTTCAGCACGGATTATCAGTACATGTGCTCCGAGAATGGTCAGGCCACGATTCGCAATGCCATCAAAGAGTACAAGCTCGACGGCATCGTGGTCTGCTCCTGTTCGCCGCGCATGCACGAGGCCACCTTCCGCAAGACGGCGCTGACCGCGGGGCTGAATCCCTACATGGTGGAGATCGCCAACATCCGCGAGCAGTGCTCCTGGATTCACAAGGACATGCCCGAGGGCACCGAGAAGGCCATCATCCTGGCCCGTGCCGCCATCGCCAAGGTGCAGCGCAACGCGCCCCTGGTTGCGGGCAGCAGCCCGGTCACCAAGCGCGCGCTGGTCATCGGCGGCGGCATCGCCGGCATTCAGACCGCGCTGGACGTGGCCGAGGCGGGCTATGAGGTGGATATCGTAGAAAAGTCGCCCACCATCGGCGGACGCATGGCCCAGCTGGACAAAACCTTCCCGACGCTGGACTGCGCGGCCTGCATCCTGACCCCCAAGATGGTGGACGCGTCCCAGAACGAAAAGATCAACCTGATCACCTACGCCGAGCTGGAGAGCGTGAGCGGCTTCGTGGGCAACTTCACCGCGAAGATTCGCAAGAAGGCGCGGTATGTGGACGAGGACAAGTGCACGGGCTGCGGCGTGTGCACCGAGAAGTGCCCCTCCCGCAAGGGCCTCAACGAGTTCAACATGGGCCTGAACACCCGCGGTGCGGTGTACATTCCCTTCGCCCAGGCGATTCCCAACGTGGCGGTGATCGACAAGAGCCAGTGCCTGCACTTCAGAACCGGCAAGTGCGGCCTGTGCGAGAAGAACTGCTCCGCCGGGGCCATCAAGTTTGACCAGACCGAGGAGATCCTGGAGCGCAAGTACGGCGCGATCATCGTGGCCACGGGCTTTAAGCCCATTGACGCTTCCGCCTTCGACGAGTACGCCTACTGTCAGTCGAAGGACGTGGTGACGAGCCTCGAGTTCGAGCGACTGATGAACGCCGCAGGCCCCAGCAAGGGAACGCTGGTGTGCCCCAGCGATGGCCGCCATCCCAAGGAGATTGTGTTCGTGCAGTGCGTGGGCTCCCGCTGCAGCTCTGACGCCAGCAAGGGCAAGGAGTACTGCTCCAAGATCTGCTGCATGTACACCGCCAAGCACGCCATGCTGGTGCGCGAGAAGTACCCGGACGTGAAGGTGCACGTGTTCTACATCGACGTGCGCACCCCGGGCAAGAACTTCGATGAATTCTACCGCCGCGCTGTGGAGCAGTACGACGTGGACTACATCAAGGGCCAGGTGGGCAAGGTGAGCGTCGAGAACGGCCGCCTGCACGTGCAGGGCAGCAACCTGATCGACAACGAGCAGGTGCACATCGACTGCGACATGGTGGTGCTGGCCACCGCCATCGAGCCCGATCCCACTGCGCGCGCCATCGGCACCATGCTGACCGCCAGCATGGACACCAACGACTTCTTCACCGAGGCCCATCCCAAGCTGCGCCCGGTGGAGAGCCCCACCGCCGGTGTGTTCCTCTCCGGCGTGTGCCAGGGCCCCAAGGACATCCCCGAGACCGTGGCCCAGGCCAGCGCCGCCGCGGCGAAGGTCATCGGCCTGCTCTCCAAGGACAGCCTGACCTGCAATCCCTGCGTGGCGAGCGCCAATCCGCTGCTGTGCAACGGCTGCTCCCAGTGCGAGAACGTATGTCCCTACGGCGCCATCAGTTACGAGGACAGGGAGGTTCGCGGGCCGGAGTTCCGCGGCGTGAAGCGCGTGGCCGTGGTCAATGAGGCCGTGTGCCAGGGCTGCGGCGCATGCACCGTCACCTGCCCGTCCACCGCGATGGATTTGAAGGGCTTCTCCAACGAACAGATCATGTCGGAGGTGGATGCGATATGCCGGTAAAGAATGAGAATTGGACGCCCACCATCGTTGCCTTCTGCTGCAACTGGTGCTCCTATGCGGGTGCGGATCTGGCGGGTTCCAGCCGCCTGAGCTATCCGGCGAACGTGAAGATCATCCGCATTCCCTGCTCCTGCCGCCTCAATCCGCTGTTTGTGCTGCGCGCCTTCCAGCGGGGTGCGGACGGCGTGATCCTCTGCGGCTGCCATCCGGGTGACTGCCACTACACCACCGGCAACTACTACGCCCGCCGCCGCATGACGCTGCTGTTCTCCATGCTGGACTACCTGGGCATCGACCGCCGCCGCACCCGCGTGGAGTGGGTGTCCGCAGCGGAGGGTGCGAAGTTCTCCGCAACCATGAACGACTTCGCCAAGACCATCACGGAGCTGGGCGAAAACAAGAAACTGGGGGATCTCAGATGCAAAGAATGATGATTGACAGGGCGAAGGAACTCCTCGCCAGCGGTCAGGTCAACCGCGTCCTCGGCTGGGAGCAGGGCGAGCATTCCTGGGATCGCACGCCCGCGTTCTTTGACGAGGGGAACATCGAAAACCTCAAGTACGACGGCTTCTGTGGGCCGAACGTGAGCAAATATCTGGTGGGCGAGGCCGCCAAGGACGGCGCGGTGCTGGCCTTCCTCAAGCCCTGCGACAGCTGGAGCTTCAACCAGCTGGCCACCGAGCACCGCATCAACACTGAAAAGATCTACGCAATCGGCGTGGGCTGCCGGGGCAAGATCGACGTGGAGAAGGTTCGTGCCAAGGGGATCAAGGGCATCCTCGACATTGCGGAGGACGGCGATACCCTTAAGGTACACACCCTCTACGGCGACAGCACCGTCGAGCGCAGGGAAGTTCTGCTGGACAAGTGCCTCTCCTGCAAGGGCAAGGAGCACAAGGCAGGTGCGGAATTCATCGGCGAGTCTGAGGAGACCAGCGTGGGCGACAAGTTTGAGCTGGTCGCAAAGCTCGAAGCCATGACTCCGGACGAGCGCTTCGCCTTCTGGAGGAGCGAGCTTTCCAAGTGCATCCGCTGCAACGCCTGCCGCAACGTCTGCCCGGCGTGCAGCTGCATCAAGTGTGTGTTTGACAATCCCCACACGGGCGTTCAGAACAAGGCCGCTGCGGACGACTTCGAGGAGAACCTCTTCCACATCATCCGCGCCTTCCACGTGGCCGGACGCTGCACCGACTGCGGCGAGTGCAGCCGCGTGTGCCCTCAGGGCATTCCGCTGCACCTGCTGAACCGCAAGTTCATCAAGGATATCGACGAGCTCTACGGCGAGTATCGCGCGGGTGCGGAGATCGGCCAGCGCCACCCGCTGGAGAACTTCGACAAGGGCGACTGTGAGCCCAGCATCGTGCACGAGAGGGGAGGGAGCGCCCAATGAAGAAGATCGCAATGGCGTCCCTGAACGCTCTGTTTGCAAGGATTGCGACGGACAAGAAGCTCTATCTGCCCATCGAGAAGGCGGGCAAGGTGGACTTCTACGAGTGGAGCGAGGGCGAAAATGTGCGCCTGGACGCGCTCAAGACCGTGAAGTCCGCCAAGGACGTGTTCTTCCCGCAGGTGGAGAACCTGCTGAAGTTCCGCGTGGAGGGCAAGTCCATCGAGATCAATCAGGCCCCGCTGTGCGAGGAGGACTTCGTGATCTTCGGCGTGCGCGGCTGCGACGCGAAGAGCTTCGAGATTCTGGATCGCGTGTTCCTGGTGGATCCCCGCGATGAATTCTACGCATCCCGCCGCGCCCACGGCATCGTGGTCACGCTGGCCTGCGGCGAGCCCGAGGAGAGCTGCTTCTGCACAAATTTCGGCGTGAATCCCGCCAATCCCGGCGGCGACGTGACCGCCTGGATCGTGGGCGAGGAAATGCTGCTCCAGGCCAATACTGAAAAGGGCGAAAAGCTGATCGCGGAGCTGGACGAGGCAAATGCGAAGGCGGCTGCGGATGAGCAGGCGCGCATCTCCGAAATCGTTGAGAAGCTGCCGCTGAACGGCCTCAATCTGGAGGGCTTTGACGGCGAGCACCTGATGGAGAAGTTCAACGATCCCAAGTGGGAGGGCCTCTCCCGGGCGTGCCTGGGCTGCGGCACCTGCACCTTCGTGTGCCCCACCTGCCAGTGCTACGACATCCGCGACTTCGACAACGGCAAGTCTGTCACCCGCTACCGCTGCTGGGACAGCTGCATGTACTCCGATTTCACGCTGATGGCTGCCGAAAACAGCCGTCACACCCAGCTGCAGCGCTACCGCCAGCGCTTCATGCACAAGCTGGTGTACTTCCCGGCGAACAACGAGGGCGTCTACTCCTGCGTGGGCTGTGGCCGCTGCGTGGAGAAGTGCCCGCAGGGACTCAACATCGTGCGGGTCATCAAGGCACTGGGGGTGAATGAGAAATGACGAACAACCTGATTCCGATGCTGGGCGTCGTCACCGACATCCGCGTCGACACCCCGGACATCAAGACCTTCCGCGTGGAGAAGATCGGCGGCGGCAAGTGCTTCGAGCACCAGCCCGGCCAGTGCGCCATGCTGTCCATTCCCGGCGTGGGAGAGGCCATGTTCTCCATCACCTCATCTCCCACGCTGAAGGAGTACCAGGAGTTTTCCATTAAAAAGTGCGGCTGCCTCACCAGCTGGCTGCACCTGATGGACGTGGGCCAGCAGATCACCATCCGCGGACCCTACGGCAATCCCTTCCCGGTGGACACCGAGCTCAAGGGCAAGGATCTGCTGTTCATCGCCGGCGGCGTGGGCCTGGCTCCGCTGCACTCGGTCATCAACTACTGCCTGGCCAAGCGCGAGAACTACGGCAAGATCGACGTGGTCTACGGCTCCCGCTCCAAGGACGACCTGCTGGACCTTCATGAGATTCAGACCGAGTGGATGAAGCCGGAGAACGACCTGAGCGTGCACCTGACCATCGACCGCGCCCAGGAGGGCTGGGACGGCCACGTGGCCTTCGTGCCCACCTACGTCAAGGAGCTGGGCTTCGATCCCAACAAGACGGTGCTGGTCTGCGGCCCGCCGATCATGATCAAGTTCGTGCTTCAGGCGCTGGAGGAGCTGGGCTTCAAGCGCAATCAGATCTACACCACCATGGAGCTGCGCATGAAGTGCGGCATCGGCAAGTGCGGAAGGTGCAACATCGGCGACAAGTACGTCTGCAAGGACGGCCCGGTATTCCGCTTCGACCAGCTGGGCGAGCTGCCCAACGAGTATTGATTCGGAGGCGATCACAATGGCAGAATTGGTCAATGTTTTTCTGTACGGCAAGAAATATGAGGTTCCCTCCGATCTGACGATCATGGAGGCAATGGAATACGCCGGCTACAAGCTGGTGCGCGGCTGCGGCTGCCGCAACGGCTTCTGCGGCGCGTGCGCCACGGTGTACCGCATCAAGGGCGACCGCGAGCTGAAGGCCTGCCTGGCCTGCTCCACCCAGGTGCAGGACAACATGTACGTGGCGACGCTGCCCTTCTTCCCGCTCATCAAGGAGGGCTACGACATCGAGAAGGTTCCCACGGACGAGTCCATTATGATGCAGCTCTATCCGGAGATCTACGCCTGCGTGGGCTGCAACGCCTGCACCAACGCCTGCTCCCAGGGCCTGAACGTGATGCAGTACATCGCTTACGCCCAGCGCGGCGACTACAAGAAGTGCGCGGAGCTGTCCTTCGACTGCGTGATGTGCGGCATCTGCTCCTCCCGCTGCCCGGCGGGCATCTCCCATCCTCAGGTGGCCATGCTGGCCCGGCGCATCAACGGAAAGTACATCGCGCCGGAGTCCAAGCACCTCACCGAGCGCGTGAAGGAGATTCAGGACGGCCTGTGCGCGGAGGCGCTGGAGGCCATCATGGCAAAGCCCGTCGAGGAGCTCAAGGAGCTCTATAACCACCGCGACATCGAGAAGTGAGGAGGGCGGCAGTATGATTTTCACCGAGGAAATGCTTGCATCCATGAAAAAGGTTGAGGCTGCCCGCGAAGCAAACATTGCGCTGGAGCCCCGCCGCATGACCGCCGAGGAGAAGGAAAAGCTGCTGGCGGACTATCATCCGGACTACAAGGACGACGGCTTCACCACCATCCGCATCGGCGGCAACAAGGGCCAGAAGTGCCCGGTTGAGCTCAACGAGATGCTGGAGGGTCGCAGCCGCGTGCTGGACATGAAGGTGGACCTGGATAAGGTCGATTACGACGTGGACGTGCTGGTCATCGGCGGCGGCGGCGCGGGTTCCTCCGCGGCCATCGAGGCCCATGCGGCTGGTGCGAACGTGATGATCGTCACCAAGCTGCGCATCGGCGACGCCAACACCATGATGGCTGAGGGCGGCATTCAGGCCGCCGACAAGCCCGGCGACTCCCCGGCGCAGCACTATCTGGACGTGATGGGCGGCGGACACTACTGCAACCGCCCCGAGCTGGTCAAGAAGTTGGTCAACGACGGCCCCGAGGCCATTCAGTGGCTGAATCGGCTGGGCGTGGAGTTTGACAAGGCCGAGGACGGCACCATGATCACCACCCACGGCGGCGGCACCAGCCGCAAGCGCATGCACGCGGCGGCGGATTACTCCGGCGCGGAGATCATGCGCACGCTGCGCGACGAGGTGCTCAACCGGGGCATTCCGGTGGTGGACTTCACCGCGGCCATCGAGTTGATTCTGGACGAGAACGGCCATGCCGCAGGCGCGGTGCTGCTGAACATGGAGACGGGCGAGGTGCGCGTTGCGCGCGCGAAGTGCGTGATCCTGGCCACCGGCGGCGCGGGCCGCATGCACTACCAGGGCTTCCCGACCTCCAACCACTACGGCGCGACGGCGGACGGCCTGGTGCTGGCCTATCGTGCGGGCGCAAAGCTGCTGTATCAGGACACCCTGCAGTACCATCCCACCGGCGTGGCGTTCCCGAAGCAGATCTACGGCGCGCTGGTCACCGAGAAGGTGCGCTCCATGGGCGCGAAGCTGGTCAACAGCGAGGGCGAGGTCTACGTGCATCCGCTGGAGACCCGCGACGTGAATGCTGCGGCCCTGATTCGCGAGTGCTCCACCAACGGCAAGGGCGTTCCGACCCCCGACGGCGGACGCGCCGTGTGGCTGGACACCCCCATGATCGATATGATTCACGGCGAGGGCACGCTGGAGAAGCGCCTGCCGGCCATGCTGCGCATGTATCTGAAGTTCGGCATCGACATGCGCAAGACCCCGATCCTGGTGTATCCCACGCTGCACTATCAGAACGGCGGCATCGAGATTACCGTGGACGGTCAGAGCGGCGTGGAGAACCTCTTCGTTGCGGGCGAGGCCGTCGGCGGCATCCACGGGCGCAACCGCCTGATGGGCAACAGCCTGCTGGACATCATCGTGTTCGGCCGCAACGCCGGTCAGCAGGCCGCGAAGAAGGCCAGAGGCGTGACCGTGGGCAAGCTGAGCCTGGAGCATGTGAACAGGTACGAGGCGGAGCTGGAGGCACTGGGCGTGAAGGATCAGGCCGCGTCTCCCAAGCTGCTGCCGGACTACACCCGCAAGTTTTAATTTCTGATTTTCGTTTCGCCGCCATGCAGGAAAGCGGCTGTGTGGCGGCGAATTCAGCAATGGAGTTGAATGACTGAGATAGGAGGCGCCGGTTCATGAATTCGCTGCTCGCAGTGTTCCTGATCGCTGCCCTGGGTTACTTCATCGGCGGCATTCGCATCAAGGGAATTGAATTGGGCACGGCCGGCGTGCTGCTGGTTGCCCTGGTATTCGGCCATTTCGGCGTGGAGATTCCCTCCATCATCCGAAATTTCGGCCTTGCACTGTTCGTCTGCTCGGTGGGCTTCATCGCCGGGCCGAAGTTTTTCCGCGACTTCAAGAGCAACGCCGCGAGTTACATCCTGCTGGGCTTTCTCATCATCCTGTCCGGCGGAATCTGCGCGGTGCTGGTCTCGCTGATCGGCGGCATCCGCCCGGAGCTGTCCGTGGGCCTGCTCACCGGCGCGCTCACCAGCACGCCCGGCCTGGCTGCGGCGCAGGAGGCGGCGGGGGAGCTTGCGGATCTTGCCACCACCGGCTACGCCATCGCCTATCCCTTCGGCGTGATCGGCGTGGTGCTGTTCGTGCAGCTCGTGCCGCGCATCATGAAGGTGGACATGGCGGAGGAGCGCGCCCACTTCGAGGCTGCGCACACCGCCAAGATCAAGAGATACGACGGCTGGCTGTTCAAGTTTGACCAGGGCGGCTTCTTCGCGTTCATGATTGCGGTCGTGCTGGGCATCCTGCTGGGCAATGTGCATGTGCCGCTGCCCGGCGGCGCAAGCTTCTCGCTGGGCACCACCGGCGGCCCGCTGATCATGGGCCTGCTGTTCGGCCACTTCGCCCACGTGGGCCATCTGGATCTCACGGTTCCGGTGGAGGAGCTCAAGACCTTCCGCGAGCTGGGCCTGATGCTGTTCCTCATCGGCGCTGGCGTAAGCGGCGGCGCGGGCTTCGTGGATACGCTGAAGAAGGAGGGCGTGATCCTCTTCGTGTACGGCGCGATCATGACCCTGGTTCCGATGTTCGTGGGCTTCTTTGTGGCGAAAAAGGTGCTGAAGCTGCGGCTGCTGAACAACCTCGGCTCCATCACCGGCGGCATGACCTCCACGCCCGCGCTGGGCACGCTCATCAGCGTGGCCAAGACGGACGACGTGGCCTCTGCCTATGCGGCGACCTATCCCATCGCGCTGGTGGCGGTCGTGCTCTGTGCACAGTTTATTGTGATCCTGCTTGGATGAGGCCGGAGGGGATTTCCCGGCCCATTCTGACGAAATAGGAGGTACGGATATGAAGATTCAGATTTGCGTTGGCAGCACCTGCCATCTTTGCGGTTCCAAGAAGGTCGTCACCCGCTTCCAGGAGCTGGTTGCGGAGAACAATCTGCAGGCGGAGGTCGAACTGTCCGGCAAGTTCTGCATGGGCAAGTGCGGCGAGGGCGTGAGCGTCATGATCGGCGACACCGTGTATTCCGTAAAGCCGGAGGAAGTGGACGAGTTCTTCAAGAACGAGGTTCTGGCAAAGATCTAAAGAAAAGGTGCGCAAGACCGGCGGCTCCGATCGGGGGCTGCCGGTCTGTGCAATCCGCGCGGACTGCGCATACGGGAGGTAAACATGAACCAGATCATCCGACTCAGCAATGTGGAGTGCAAGGACTGCTACAAGTGCATCCGCAATTGCCCGGTGAAGGCCATCCGTTACAGCGACGGCCACGCGGCCATCGTCCAGGCGGAGTGCATCCTCTGTGGCGAATGCGTGGTCACCTGCCCGCAACGGGGCGACTTCGTCGCCAGCCAGACGGAGGAGATTCGTTCGATCATCCGCAGCGGACGGAGGGTGGTGGCCAGCGTCGCGCCCTCCTTCATCTCGGATCTGCCCGTGGGTTCCATCGAGGGCATGCGCGCGACGCTTCAGAAGCTCGGCTTCTACGACGCACAGGAGACCTCGCTGGGCGCGGAGATCGTCTCCCGGGAGTACGAGCGCATCATGCAGGAGAACGAGATGGACCTGCTGATTTCCAGCTGCTGCACCTCCGTGGTCATGCTGATCCAGCGCTACTATCCGGATGTGCTGCCGTACCTCGCCCCGGTCAAGAGTCCGATGCAGCTTCACTGCGAGATGCTCAAGCAGCAGTACCCCGACGCCTACACCGTGTTCATCGGCCCCTGCTACGCCAAGAAGGGCGAGGCGGAGCTGAGCGAGAGCGTGGACATGGGCATCACCTTCTACGAGCTGCGGGAGTGGATGCGCGAGGAAGGCGTGGAGCCGGTGCACATCGAGAACCACGACACCGGCAAGCGCGCGCGCCGCTATCCGCGTCAGGACGGCCTGGTGAAGTCCATGACCCCGGTGAAGGGCTGGAACCGCGTGGCCATCGACGGTGTGAACGACTGCATCGCGGCCCTCAGCGAGATTCGCCACGGCGGCGTGGAAAAGACCTTCCTGGAGATGACCGCCTGCGAGGGCAGCTGCGTCAACGGCCCCGCCATCCGCAAGAACCGCTACGAGAACCGCATTCGCGGCACCGTGGCGGTGAACGAGTACTCCGGAAACGACGACTTTGGCGTGACCACCGACATCCCGCTGCGCATCTATCACGACCCCGAGCCGGTGATGCGCCGCATCCCCACAGAGGACGAGATTCAGGCGGTGCTGAAGAAGCTGGGGAAGGACACCCGCAAGACGGCCATCAACTGCGGCTGCTGCGGCTATCCAACCTGCCGCAAGATGGCCATCGCCATCTGCCGCGACATGGCCCAGCTGGACATGTGCCTGCCCTACGTGCGCGAGAAGGCGGAGTTCCACTCCCGCGAGATCATCGACAGCACGCTGGAGGCGGCGGACCAGCTGATCGACAAGCAAATGCGCGTGGTGCAGAACATCGCCTCGATTCTGGGCGAGAGCACCGCAGAGACCAAGGTGATGCTGACAAAACTGAAGGAAGCGGTACAGAGCGATGCATGAACTCTACACCGATACCGGCTGCATGACCCTGACCAAGTTCGGCGAGCAGCTCTGCGGGGACCACATCGAGTTCCGGCTGGATGACCACGTCTCCATCTGCGTGCTGGCCGACGGCCTGGGCAGCGGCGTCAAGGCAAATATTCTGGCCACGCTCACGTCCCAGATTCTGGCGACGATGAGCGTTGGCGGCATGTCCATCGAGGACTGCGTGGACACCATCGTCCGCACCCTGCCCCAGTGCAGCGTGCGCCACGTCAACTACTCTACTTTCACCATCGTCAAGATTCGCGACCAGAAGTACGTGGAGCTGACCCGCTTCGACAATCCCCACACGGTGGTGTTGCGCGACGGCAAGAACTACGAATTCAAGTACCACTCCCGCATGATCGAGGACAAGCGCATCTTCTTCTCCAGCTTCGAGGCCCAGGAGAACGATGTGATCGTGGTCATGAGCGACGGCGCGATCTTTGCGGGCCTGGGCGGACAGTACCCCTTCGGCTGGGGTCGCGACAAGATCATCGAATACCTGGAGGAGCACTACCGCTCGGACATGACCGCCAAGGGCGTGGCCATGCTGCTGGCCCGGGAGTGCAACCGACTCTACGAGGGCAAGCCGGGGGACGACACCTCCTTCGCGGTGATGCGCGTCTGCGCCCGCGAGGCGGTGAACCTGATGATCGGCCCGCCCTCCGCCATGAACCTGGACACCGAGATGGTCAGCCAGTTCTTCGCCTCCGAGGGCATGCACATCGTCTGCGGCGGCTCCACCAACCGCATCGCGGCGCGCTATCTGGGCAAGGAGGTGCACGCCAGCCTGAACTACGGCGAGAGCGACCTCCCGCCGATCTATTCGCTGGAGGGCGTTGACCTCGCCACCGAGGGCGTGGTGACCATCTCCAAGGTACTGGAGTACGCCCAGGAGTACCTGGACGGCACCCAGCTCAACCCCGTGTGGAAGCTCAACAGCGACGGCGCGGCCTGCATCGCCCACGCGCTGTTTGAGTACGCCACCGACGTGCACTTCTTCGTGGGCTGCGCCATCAACCCGGCCCATCAGAATCCCAGCCTGCCCATCGCCTTCGGCGCGAAGTTCCAGCTGATCGACCAGCTGAGCAAGTGCCTGGAGAAGATGGGAAAGAAGGTCACGGTGCGCTTCTTCTGAAACGAACTCCGGCCGGGCAACGAAAAGCTCCCTTCGCGCGAGACAGTCGATCAACAGGGCTGTCCGTGAGAAGGGAGCTTTTTTATGTCCGCGGGAGACGCGGGGCGTAGTTCTTCGGCAACTTTTTTCTGCGAATCGTAATAAAATGCTTGACAAATCTCAGAAACAAGAATATTATTAGTATTGATAATGATAATGGAGGCGAAACCATGGGCAGGGACTTTGCAGACGTGATCATGAATCCGGTGCGGCAGCGCATCGCCCAGTATCTGATTCTGCACAGGACGGGAACGGTCAATGAGATTGCCGCCGCGCTCAGCGACGTGCCGCGGCCCAGCCTGTACCGGCACATGAACGTGCTGCTGGAGGCGGGCTGCATCGAGGTGGTCGCGCAGAAGAGCGTGCGCGGTGCGGTGGAGCGCACCTATGCGCTGGTGGAGCAGCCGATGGGCAATCCCAGCCAGCAGGAGGTGGCAGGGCTGATCCACGGGGTGCTGACCTCCGTGATGGCCAGCTTTGCGCGCTACTTCTCCCACGGGGACGTGGATCCGCAGAGGGATCTGCTGAGCGTGTCCTCGTCCACGCTGATGCTCTCCGACGGGGAGATGCTGGAGATGCTCCAGCGCATCGGCACCGTGTTCAACGACTACATTCAGGATCAACCCGGCGGGGAGCGCAAGCCCCGCAACATTGTATTCATTTCGGCCCCGGTGGAGGGGGAGAGGGAGTTGAAATCATGCTGAAGATCGATCATCTGAGCAAGACCTATCCCGGCGGCAAGCGGGCGGTGCAGGATCTGAGCCTGCACATCGAGCCGGGCGACATCTACGGCTTCATCGGCCACAACGGCGCGGGCAAGACCACCACGCTGCGCTGCGTGGCAGGCATCATCGGATTCGACGGCGGCGAGATCCGCGTGGACGGGCACAGCGTGGCAAGCGAGCCGCTGGCCTGCAAGCGCAGCATGGCCTACGTGCCGGACAACCCGGATCTGTACGAATACCTGACGGGCATCCAGTACCTGAACTTCATCGCGGACGTGTTTGGCGTGCCGGAGGCGGAGCGCACCGCAGCGTTCAAAAAGTACGGCGACCTGTTTGAGCTCACGGAGAACCTGGGCGACCTGATCTCCAGCTACTCCCACGGTATGAAGCAGAAGCTGACGCTGATCGCGGCGCTGTGCCACAATCCGCGGCTGCTGGTGCTGGACGAGCCCTTTGTGGGCCTGGATCCGCTGGCGGCGCGCATGCTGAAGGACGTGATGCACGAGCTGTGCGAATCCGGCGGCGCGATCTTCTTCTCCACCCACGTGCTGGACGTGGCGGAGAAGCTGTGCAACAAGGTCGCCATCATCCGCGAGGGCAAGCTGGTTGCCTCCGGCGAGACGAGGGCGCTGACGGGCGGTCGCTCCCTGGAGGAGCTTTTCCTGGAGGTGGTGGAGCATGCTCCGGCAGATTAAGCTGCTGCTGCGGGTGCAGACCTGCAACCTGTTCGGCATAAACGAGGCGCGCTACGGCAAAAGGGGCAAGCAGCGCGGCGCGCGCATCGCGCTGATGTTCGCGATGGCGCTGGTGACGCTGGTGCTCTGCGGCTATGTGGCGGGGCTGTGCTATGCGCTCTGCGTCATCGGCGCGGGGGAGAGCATTCCCATGCTGCTGGCGCTGGTGACCGGCGTGGTGGTACTGATGCTGACCATGTTCCGCGCGGGCCCAGTGATCTTCGACCTGCACAGTTACGAGCAGCTGATTTCGCTGCCGCTGCGGCCCACGGCCATCGTGATCAGCCGCTTTCTGCGCATGTATCTCTCCAACGCAGCGATGGCGCTGGCGGTGCTGCTGCCGGGCATGATCGTGGTCGTGGCAATGCTGCATCCGGGCGCTGCCTACTGCGTCATGATGCTGCTGGGTGCGCTGGTGCTGCCGCTGATTCCCATGACCATCGCAATGCTGCTGGGCGCGCTGGTGTACGCGATTTCCGCGCGAATGCGCAGGCGCAGTCTGGCGGTGATCGTGCTGACGCTGCTGATGACGCTGCTGCTGATCGCAGGCGCGATGCTGCTGTCCACGGTGGACGACATGGACGATGCGCGGGTGCTGGGGCTGATCACCGCGCTGGTGAACCGCATCGGCAGCTTCTATCCGCCCGCACAGTGGTTCGGGCGCTGCGTGGCGGGCGGCAGCATCTCAGGCTTCCTCGCGCTGGCGGCAGGCTCCCTGGCCTTCTTCGCGCTGGTGGCCAGTGTGATCGGTGCGAACTTCCACCGCATCTGCGCGGCCCTGAGCACACGGGCGACCCGGGGACACTACGCGATGTCCGCCCAGCGGCAGAGCACGGCCTTCGCCGCGCTGTACCGCCGGGAGCTGCGCCGCTACGCCGCCTCGCCGGTGTACGTGATGAACACGCTCATCGGCGGCCTGATTGCGGTGCTGATGGGCGTGGGCGCGCTGGTCGCGATGAGGCGTGTTCCGCTGCTGCCTGAGCTGTTCTCCGAGATGGGCGCGCTCCCGGCGATTCCCTTCGTGGTGGCCTTCATGTTTGTTATTGCGCCCAGCACCAGCTGCTCCATCTCCCTGGAGGGACGGCAGTGGTGGCAGATCAAGTGCCTGCCTGTGTCGGATCGCCAGATTCTCGACGCGAAATTTGCGCTCTATCTGACGCTTACGCTGCCATGCTGGGCGGCGGCGGTGCTGCTGCTGGCGGCGGCGCTGCGTCCGTCGGGCGTGGAGCTTATGTGGCTGCTGCTGGTTCCGCTTTGCTACATCCTGTTCTCCGGCGCGCTGGGCATGCGCATGAACCTGGCGCTGCCCTCGTTCAATTGGGAGAACGAGAACCAACCGGTGAAGCAGAGCCGGGCGGTGGGCTTTACCATGCTGCTGGGCTTTGCGGCCTCGGCGCTGCCCGCTGCGGGCGCGATTGTTCTGCCGGAGGAAGTGGGCCGCTGGCTCCCCGCCGTTGCGGCGGTCGCTCTGCTTGCCGGAGCGCTGCTGCTGTACCGAAGCTGCATGCGTGTCCGGCTGCGGGAGCTGAACTGAGCTTAGACAGAACTTGAATTGTGTATTTTTATTGAGTAGATGTAAATTTCGTTGAAAACTGTTTGTTTCTGTTTGGGTTTGTTGTATAATGATACTATCCGGAGGATAATACAAGGAGGTTTACCAGCGTGATTGTATCGAAGAGAAAGCCCGTTGAAGAAGTGCTGGCCATGCTCGAAGGCGTGAAGAAGGTCGCAATTGTCGGCTGCCACGAGTGTGCACTGGCTTGCAAGGTTGGCGGCGACGACGAGGTCGCCGAATGGAAGCAGCTGCTGGAGTCCAAGGGTTATCAGGTCACCGCGACCGCAATGCCTACGGAGAGCTGCCTGAACTTCCACGTCCGCAAGGCAGCCAAGGAGCTGCTGAAGGGTCAGCCCGAGGCGATTCTGTCCCTGGCCTGCGGCTCCGGCGTGCAGACTGTTGCGCAGAACGTGAAGAACATTCCGGTCTATCCCGGCAGCAACACCATGTTCATCGGCCAGGTCGAGCGCGTCGGCCACTTCAATGAGATGTGCCGCATGTGCGGCGACTGCGTGCTGGGCCAGACCGGCGCGATCTGCCCCGTCACCAAGTGCGCCAAGTCCCTGGTCAACGGCCCCTGCGGCGGCGCGAAGAACGGCAAGTGCGAAGTGAACCCCGAGAACGATTGTGCGTGGATCATGATCTACAACAAGCTCGAGGCCATGGGTCAGCTGGACAAGCTGGCTGTGGACATCGAGGACAAGGATTATGACGGCAAGAGCTGGCCGCGCAGCGTCGAAGTGAAGTAAGAAGGAGGGCGAAGCAATGAGCGTACTGGAGCAGGCCCTGGAAAATGGCGTATTTGGCATCACCGCTGAAATGGCCCCCCCGAAGGGCTACGATTTTACCGAGGAAATGAAAGTCGCCGAGTGCCTGAAGGGCATTGTGCACGGCGTGAACGTGACGGACATGCAGTCCGCGTCCCTGAAGGCCTCCTCGCTGGGCTTCTGCATCGCGCTGAAGCAGCACGGCCTGGAGCCCATCATCCAGATGACCGGTCGCGATCGCTCCCGCATGGCGATCATGGGCGACATGCTCTCCGCAGCGGCCTTCGGCATCGACACCATGCTGGCCCTGACCGGCGACCACACCACCGTGGGCGACTGCAAGGCCTCCAAGCCCGTGTTCGATCTGGACTCCGTGGGCATCCTGAAGATGCTCTCCAAGATGGAAGCCACCGGCAAGGACTGCGGCGGCAACGAGCTGACCTCCACGCCCCACTTCTACAAGGGCGCGGCCGTCACCCCCGTGTATGAGCCCATCTTCCTTCAGATCAACAAGCTGAAGAAGAAGGTGGACGCGGGCGCGAAGTATGTCCAGACCCAGGGCATCTTCACCGTCGAGGCGCTGGAGACCTTCATGGAGCAGGTCGCCAAGGCCAACATCAAGGTGCACGTCATGGCCGGCATCATCCCGCTGAAGGCCGCTGGCATGGCAAAGTACATGAACGCCAACGTGCCGGGCATCGCCGTTCCGGACGACCAGATCGAAAAGCTGGCCGCTGCGGCTGCCGAGGGCAAGGAGAAGGGCGTGAAGGGTCTGCCGATGCAGGCGGGCATCGAGATGGCCGCGAACCTCTGCCGCGAGATCAAGGAGCGCAAGCTCTGCGACGGCATCCATCTGATGACCATCGGTGCGGAGAAGAACATCCCCACCATCCTGGAGAAGGCTGGCATCGCCATCTGATTCCATTGAACCACACATCCCCGCGCCCGGATCGGGTGCGGGGATTTCTGATATAATCTTCAAATAGGGAGGCGGAAGCATGTACCAGCCCTCGGAACAGCGATACGACGAGATGACCTACAAGCGCTGCGGCAACAGCGGACTCAAGCTGCCCCGGCTGTCCATCGGCCTGTGGCACAACTTCGGAAGCATCACGCCCTTCGGCACCCAGCAGGCGATCCTGCGCACTGCGTTTGATAACGGCGTCACCCACTTCGATCTGGCGGACAACTATGGTCCGCCCTACGGCGAGGCGGAGCGCAATTTCGGCATCCATATGGATCGGGACTGGCGGCCCCACCGCGACGAGCTGGTGATCTCCACCAAGGCGGGCTACGACATGTGGGCGGGGCCCTACGGCAACTATGGCAGCCGCAAGCACCTGATCGCCGGTCTGGACGCGAGCCTGAAGCGCATGCATCTGGACTACGTGGACGTCTTCTACCACCACCGCCCCGACCCGGAGACGCCGCTGGAGGAGACCATGGGCGCGCTGGATTCCATCGTGCGCAGCGGCAAGGCGCTGTACGTGGGCATCTCCAACTATCCGGCGGAGCGCACAGCCGAGGCGGTCCGCATCCTGCGCGAACTGGGAACGCCGCTGCTGATCCATCAGGCGAAGTATTCCATGTTCGTGCGCACGCCCGAGGAGGGCCTGCTGGACGTGCTGCGCCGGGAGGGCGTGGGCATGATCGCCTTCTCGCCGCTGAACAACGGTGTGCTGACGGACAAGTATCTGCACGGTATCCCGGCGGATTCCCGGGCGGGTCACGACCCGCGCTACCTGAAGCCGGAGATGATCACACCGGAGAAGCTGCGCAAGGTGGAGCAGCTCAACGAAATGGCACAAGCGCGGGGACAGAGTCTTGCGCAGATGGCGCTGCGCTGGGAGCTGCGGGATCCGGTGGTAACCTCCGCGCTGATCGGCGCGAGTCGCCCGGAGCAGATTCTGGAGAACCTGCGCGCCTTCGATGCGCCGGAGCTGAGCACAGACGAGCTTGCGGCCATCGATGCAATTCTGAACAGCTAAATATGTATACCGGACGCGCCGGAGCGCGACGGCGGGGGCAGGCGGTAGGCCTTCAGCTCCCCGAGCGTCGCCTCCGGCGCGCCGCCGTCGATCAGGTGGCGCAGTATGCTGTTTTCGTCTACCAGCGCGCGGGGGAGGTTCCTGTCGGTGAGCAGGAACCAGCAGCGCTCTCGGGGCCGTAGAAGCTCCAGCGCCCGCTGTACGGGCGTTTCTGCGGGGAGCTGGGTGATGCGCACGCGCCGGATAGAGGCGTTCTCCAGCGCGTCTCCGAGCCGCTGCGCGCGGGCTCTGGCCCAGGCGGCGGATTCGTCCGGGCCGGACGCGAGCAGGAACACGGCGGCGAGGATCAGCGTGAGGTTCCACCTGCCGCTGCGTATGCCCAAAAGAACTGCGACGGCGATTAGCACGGCGGCGAGGGCGCGGCTCAGCCAGATTCCCAGGCGCAGCGCGCGGGATTCGCCCAGCGGACGCTGGAGCAGGGCGTAGAGTGCGCGCCCGCCGTCCAGGGGGAGGGCGGGCAGCAGGTTGAACAGCATCAGCGTCAGGTTCAGCTGAAACAGCGCCGCAGCGGCGGAGGCCTGCACCAGACCCCACTGGGTCAGCGCCGCGCAGAGCACGATGAGCACAAGGTTGGCGGCGGGTCCTGCGAGGGCCACGGCGACCAGCCGCGCGGGGGGAATGCGGTAGGGATTTTCCATCTTTGCGCTGCCGCCGAAGGGCAGAAGCTGAATCTCGGCGATCTTCACGCCCGCAAGGCGCGCCGCCAGCAGGTGGGCAAGCTCGTGGGCACTCAGGGCGATGGCCATGGCGGGAAGATCGGCGCGCATGCCCAGGCGTGCGGCCAGAAGCGGCGTCAGCAGCGCAAGCAGCGGCAGTCTGAATTGCACGCCGAGGGCGCGAAAGCGGATCAAAGGCCCATGGCCTCCGTGGGATCGGCGCTCTCGCCGCCCTGGCGAAGCTCGAAGTAGACGCTGTCCCCGGCGAAGCCGAGTTGCGCGCCGCGCATGAGCTTATCTCCGCTCTGCACCGCGACCTCGATCAGGCAAGCGGTGACGCTCTCGCGGCCCTCGCCGTGGTCGATCAGCACGCCGTAGCTGCCGTCAGAGAGCCGGCTGATAGCGGAGACGGTGCCGTCGGCCACCGCACAGACTCCTTCTCCGGCCTCCGTATCGAACATCAGCCAGGGCTGAGAGGTCGTGTAGGCGTGGGTCAGCTCGCCCTGCACCGGCTGGAGCAGCTCATGGTCGCCGGAGAGGTTGAAGAATACCAGCGCGGACTCGGGCATCAGATTCCGCACGAAGCTAAGCTGGCCGAGGGACTCGTCCAGATCGATCTTCATGGTCAGCGCCTGCTCGATGCCGTCCGCAGCCTTTTTGGCCCAGGGCTGTTCCAGATTTCCCAGTGCGAGGACGCCCAGCAGCACTGCGCAGGCCAGAAAGCAGTTGCGCAGCAGCCGCTCCTGAAAGCTCAAACCCGGGCGAAGGCGGGTTCTGCGGCGGGTTTGGGTGCGAAAGCGGCGACCGGGTGCAGGCTCCGGCGCGGATTCGGGCTTGCTTGCGGTATGAATGGACAGTTTCAGATCGTTTGAAGCCATGAAAAATCCCTCCTGTCACGAAAGCATATGCGGACAGGAGGGATTTTTTGCGCGTCAGAGCTTGCGGACGCGCACGTTGCGCACGCGGCGGTGGCTCTCCTTCTGGCGGGCGCGCATGATGACGTTCTCAGCCAGACCGATGGCCATCATATTGGTCAGCATGTTGGAGCCGCCGTAGCTCATGAACGGCAGGGGGATGCCGGTGACCGGCAGCAGGCCGATGACCATGCCGATGTTTTCCACTACGTGGAACAGCATCATGGCGAACACGCCGACGACCACGTAGGAGCCGAAGGGATCCTCAATGCGCATGCTCTGGTACAGCAGACGGCCCAGCAGCAGCACGTATCCCAGCACCAGCAGGCACGCGCCCACCAGGCCGAAGGATTCGCCCACGATGGAGAAGATGAAGTCGGTGTGGTCGTCCGAGATGTAGCCCAGGGAGGCGAAGCTGCCGGGGGAGACCAGGCCCTTGCCGAACAGGCCACCGGAGCCCAGGGCGATCTGGCCGTTGATGACCTGGCGCGCCTCATCCGGGTAGGACTCGGGGTCCAGCCAGATCAGGATGCGGGTCAGGCGGAAGTTGTCCGCGCTGGAGTTGTTCAGGAAGTACCACACGGGGATGAAGATCAGCACCGCGCAGGCGACGACGCTGGCGATCAGCTTCCAGTTCGTGCCGGAGACCCACACCATGACGCAGAATACGGCCATGTACACCAGCGCCGTGCCCACGTCCGGCTGCGCAAGGATCAGCACCATCGGCAGTGCCATGAACAGCACCAGCGGGATGATGTCCCGCATGTGCATGACCGGCTTCATGCGCACGGAGAAGGCCTTGGCGAAGCAGATAATCATGATGACCTTGCCCAGCTCCGAGGGCTGGAAGCCGCGGTCGCTGCCCCAGGTGAAGAAGGCGCTCATGCCGCCGCGACCGGCCTCCACGCCCAGAACGAACAGCAGCATCAGCAGGTTGATGACGTAGAGGGTGTTGGCGTACTTGCCGTAGAGCTCGTAGTTGAAGTAGATGATGACGAACATGGCCACCACGCCGGCGACGATCCAGATCAACTGCAGACGCGGGTAGGTCAGCGACTGGGTGCGCAGCATCTCCATGATCGTGGCGGGCTTTTCGGTGACCTCCGAGCTGGTGGCGCTGAAGATGGTGACGACGCCGAACAGCGAAATCGCCAGCACGTTGAGAAACAGGGGCCAATCGAAGTAGCGCATCAGGCTTCGGTCGAACTGGCCCTCGCGCAGACCCTTGAAAAACGCGACGATTCTTGAGAACATCTTTGACTCCTTTGGATCAGTCGGCGATGGAGTATTCCGCGCCGACTGCGGTGTTTTCCGTGCCCTTCAGGCCGTCCAGATAGGCTTCGATGACGGCGATCAGCGCAGGGGAGGCCTGCGCACCGGCGTAACCGTTCTGAATGTAGACGACGACCACGATCTGAGGATTGTCCGCAGGCGCGTAGCCCACGATCCAGGCGTTGTTTTCCACGTCCAGCTCGGTTCTCTGGGAGGTTCCGGTCTTGGCAGCAATGGAGTACTCGGTATTCTGGAAGTATTTACCTGCGGTTCCGCCGTCCTCCATGCTGGTCACGTCCTTCATGCCCTCCTGAATCAGCGCAAAGTAGTAGGGATCGGTGGTGATCTGGTTGGCGATCACCGGCTCCTTCTCCAGCACCACGGTGCCGTCGGCGGCGATGATCTTGTCCACGATCTGCGCGTCGTACACGGTGCCGCCGTTGGCGATGGCGGATACGTAGCGTGCGACGGCGATAGGGGTCAGCTGGGTGATGGACTGGCCGATGCCCAGCATGATCGTCTCATTGGGCGTCCAGAATATATCCTGCAGGTAGGTGACGAACTCGTTGACCAGGAAGTTGTTCGTGATGTAGCTGGAGGGGATGCCCAGGTCGTACTGGAGCACCTCGCGGATGGGGGCGAGCCAGTCGTTCTTGGTGTCGTAGGAGACGGAGATCTTCAGCAGGGACGTGACGGCGCTCTCCACGACCTCCTCGCTCAGATCCATGCCGCGCGCGTCGGAGATCTCATAGATGCGCTCCCGGATCGCCTTGGCCGCCAGCAGGGGCTTCGCGGTGTACTGGTTGTTGACGGCGTAGTTGGGATCGTAGAGCATGTCCTGGTTGCCCACGAAGCTGGTGGTCTCGCCGGGCAGCTCAATGTTGGTCTTGGTGGTCAGTCCCAGCCTGGCAGCCCACTCGTAGAGCTTGGTCACGCCCAGGCGGTAGCTGGTTTCGTAGAAGTAGTAGTTGCAGGAGTTTTTGATGGCCTCCATGACGGTCTGGTTCGTGTGCTTGTAGCGCTGTGACGAGGCAATCCAGCATTTCGCGGGGTTGTAGGTGTTGGTCTTGGTGAAGGCGCCGATGTCGTCGATGGTCTCGCTGGGGGTAATGGCGCCTTCTGCGAGGCCCGCCAGCGCGGTGCACAGCTTGAAGATGGAACCGGGGGTGTCGCCGGTGGAGATGGCGCGGTTGTACAGGGGATCGTTGAGCTCCAGCACGGCGTTCCACTTGGCATTGTCCACCGTACCGCCGTTAAACATGGACAGGTCGTACTCAGGGTAGCTGATCATGCCCAGCACCCGGCCGGAGTTGGGATCCATGGCGACGATTGCGCCGGATTCCGCCAGCGCGATCTCACGCTCGGCCTCTTCATACTGGGCCAGAATCTCTGCGTTGTCCTTCTGCCAGGACTCCTTGGCAATCAGCTCCACCTGGGTCTCGCGGATGCTTGCGATGGTGTCCACCAGCGCGTCGGTCATGGCCTTTTCCAGATCCACGTCGATGGTCAGCACCACGGAGTTGCCGTCGGTGGGGGCGGTGTAGTTCAGCTCGCGCACGACCTTGCCGCGGGTGTTGCGCTCCACCTCGCGGCTGCCCTGGCGGTAGGAGACGTAGGGGGAGAGCTGATCCTCCAGCGAGTATTCGATGCCCGCCGCGCCGATGAAGGCGTCGTTGGGGTAGCCCTTGCTCTGGTAGCTCTCCAGCTGAGTGGCCGAGATCTTGCTGATGTAGCCCACCTCGTGGCAGGCCACGGTTCCCTGGGGATAGACGCGGGTGGAGGATTCACTGATGTCCACGCCGTCCAGCTCCATGGACTTGGATTCGATCTCGGAGACGGTCTCGAAGCCCACGTCGTAGGCGATGGTGACGGGCAGGGAGTTGAAGGAGTTCATGCGGGACTCCTGCCACAGCGACAGCACCTTCACGATCATGTCCTCGTCCAGATCCTTGGGGATGCAGTACTTCTCCAGCAGCGTGTCGAAGAGCTCCTCCTCGGGGACGTTGGTCATGTAGAAGTTGGCGCGCCACTGGCGCTCGCGCGAGGCCTCCACGGTCTCGCTGCTGGAGCCGGAGTTGAAGCGCCACGCGCCGGTCTCGTCCTTCTTCAGCCAGAAGCTGTTGACGGTGGTCTTGCCGTTGGATTCGATCAGGCGGATCACGTCGATGAGCACCTGGGTGTAGTTTGCGCGATCCGCCTCGGTGGACTTGGTGGGGTCGCGGTAGAAGGTGACGTTGTAGCTGGTCTCGTCATAGGCCAGCGGAACCATGTTGGTATCGTAGATGGTGCCGCGCTTGCCGTAGACCGTGATGGTCTTGGTGGACTTGGTGGAAGCGCGGGCCACGTAGCTTTCGGAATTGGAGACGATCATGCTGTACAGCCGGACGAACATCGCACCGAACACGAATACCAGTATGGCCGCCATAATCAGAATTCGACCTTTGTAGGGCTTCAAAAGTGTTTCACCTCCCGGGTGGATCGCCCTCCGCCGCCCCTGCTGGCCTTGCCGGCGTACAGGCGATGGAAGACGGGATGCAGAAGCTGGGTCAGCACGGTGATGAGCGCCACGCGGATGGCGAGGTTGCCCACGTAGACCCAGGTGAATACGGCCGTGGAGAAGTATTGCAGCAGGAGCATGACCACCTCGTACACGGCGACCAGGACGGCGATCCAGATCATGCGGATGGCGAGGATGTTCAGACGCTCGATGCGATCCATGCTGCGGTCGATCTCCGGCTGCTGATCCAGCAGAAAGCCGATCAGAAAGCCGATGGCGATGTAGGGGAACAGCTTCATGCCCAGCGTTCCGGCGGTCACGTCCAGCAGAAGGCCGGCGATCGTGCCGTAGAGCAGGCCGTAGGTGCGGCCCAGCTGCACGCCGATCAGGATCACCACGATCAGCGACAGCGGCAGCGCGAAGCGCCCGCAGTAGAACACGGGGATGACCGCGGTGTCCAGCAGCACGCTCAGCAGCACGGTCAGAAGCGGCGCAATTCGTTTCAGCAAGGCAGAAACCTCCGTTCAGGCAGGGTTGTTAGTCCCCAGCAGCCCACTCATCCTCAAACAGGCTAGTGATGCGGCTGCTCTCGGGCGCGTCGGTGGTATCCGGGATGGGCGTGGGGCGCGTCCAGTAGTCGATGGCCTGGGTGGGCTCGGGCGTGGGTGTGGCGGCGGCGTTGGGCCTGGGGGTCGGCGTGGCGCCGTAGGCCTCGGTGGTCTGGAGCGTGCGCACGTCGGGCAGGTTCTCGTCGGAGTCGGTCTCGATGACCGTGCGCAGGATGAAGACCTCCTCGATGCGCTGGAAGTCCACCGAGGGCGTGACCACCGCGTAGGTGCCCTCGGAGCCCGCGTCCAGGCTCAGGGCTGTGACGGTGCCGATCTTGAGTCCCTTGGGATAGGTGGAGTCCGTGCCGGAGGTGATCACCGTGTCGCCGGGGGAGATGCTGTTGATGTTGGGCAGGTAGTAGACGAAGCACTCGGCGGTGTCGTCGTCGGAGGAAACCTGGCCGCGCATGATGCCGTTGTCGCGGGTGCGCTGCATCAGGCAGGCCACCGAGCTGCGGGAATCGATGATGGAGATGACCTTGGAATAGTTCAGGCCCACCTCGTACACGCGGCCGATCAGACCGTCGCCGTTGACCACGGCCATGCCGGTGGTTACGCCGCTGTTGGAGCCGCGATTGACGGAGAATGTCTCAAACCAGGGGCCTGCGTCCCGCGCGATCACCTTGGCGTAGACGGGTTCAAGGGAGGTATATGTATCCCTTGCGTCGAGCAGGGTCTTGAGGTTCTCGTTCTCCCGCACGGCCTCCTCGGCCTCCTGAAGCTCCATGCGCAGCTGTTCGTTCTCAAAGGAGAGCGCGTCGTATGCCTGCTGAAGCTCAGTCAGACTCTTGCGGTCGGTGAAGAAGTCCTTGACGCCGGTGGTGACGCTGCGGAAGGCGTTCTGCACCGGCGTGACCAGCGTGCCGACTGCGTTTTCAAAGATGGAGATTTGGCCGCTGCTGCGGATCACCAGGAAGAAGATGACGGCGGCGACGACCAGAACGACCAGCGTGGTGAACAGGATGCGGCGCAGCTTGCGAAGGCGGGTGCTCTGCACCTCGGGATTTCGCTTGGTGGAATAGCGCTTGCCGCGCGACTTTTTCTTAGCCATTTATGTTGCTCCTTCGGATGGGAGTTGGGATCAGACTTCGAGCAGGCAGCCGGTGAGCTGGAGCTTCTGGTAGATTTTGTCGTCGGAGGCGGCGATGCACGCGCCGCGGGCGACCTCGTCCTGGGGATTTTCGCTGATGTTCACGGGGATGTTCAGCATCGCTGCGAGGCGCTCCCGCAGGCCCTCCAGCAGCGCGCCGCCGCCGGAGAGGTGGATGCCGTTGGTCAGCAGGTCCTCCGCCAGCTCCGCAGGGGTGTTCTCAAAGGCCTCGCGGATGCTCTCCAGCAGATTGTCCAGCGCGGGCAGGATCGCGCGCTGCACGTCCAGCGCATTGATCTCTGCGGTGGCGGGCTTGCCGGTGCGCGCGTCGCGGCCGCGCAGGGTCACGTTCTCCACCTCGGTCATGGGAATCTCCAGCGCCGTGGCCAGGTCGATCTTCAGATCCTCTGCGGTGCGCTGGCCGATGATCAGGCCCTTCTCCCGGCGAATGTAGCGCATGATGGCCTCGTCCAGGGCAAGGCTGCCGGTGCGGGTGGTGCGCGCGGCGACCACGCCGTTCATGGACAGCACGGCCACCTCCGTGGTGGAGCCGCCGATGAGCACCACCATCACGCCTCTGGCCTCCTCAATGGACAGCCCTGCGCCCAGTGCGGCGGCGATGCTGGCGCGGATCAGCGCGGCCTTCTTTGCGCCGCTTGCGCGCACGGCGCTCTGCGCCGCAGCGTGCTCCACGCGGGTTGCGCCGGTGGCCATGGAAACCACCAGCCGGTTTTTCTCCAGCGCGCGGCGCTTGCCCAGCGCCTTCTCCGCCAGGGACTTCATCAGCAGCGTGGCCTGCTCCACATCCGCCACCGCGCCGTCCATCACCGGGGACAGCAGCGCCACGTCCTTGGGGGTGCGGCCCAGCATCTGGCGCGCATCCCGGCCCACGCCGAGCACCTCGTCGGGGTCGTCGCGCAGGGTGAGCACGTAGCTGGGCTCGCGCAGCACCACGCCTTCGTTCTCTAGGCAGATGGTCACGTTGGCGGAGCCCAGATCCAGGCCCACGCCGCCGGTAGAAAACACGCCCATATCGATAACCTCCCGTTCGGTCAGCAGGTGAAATCCTTCAGCATCTCCCGGATGTCGTCCACCGGGAAGCCGATCACGTTCTCATAGGAGCCGTCGAAGCCCTCCACAAAGCCGTGGGCGCCGCCCTGAATGGCGTAGGCGCCGGCCTTGTCCATGGGTTCGCCGGTGGCGATGTAGCGGTCGATCTCCTGATCGCTCAGCTCGCGGAAGCGCACGCCCGTGCGCACAGCGCGGGTTTCACTGCGACCGCTGGCCGCGTCGATGATCGTCACGCCGGTGAAAACCTCGTGGGTGCGCCCGGAGAGCGCCGCGAGCATGCGGTGCGCATCAGCAGCGTCCCGAGGCTTGCCCAGTGCCGCGCCGTCCAGGGAAACCAGCGTGTCCGACGCAATGATTATGCCCTCTGTGCGGGTGGAGGCCACGGCCTCGGCCTTGCGGCGGGAGAGGATGGCGACCACGTCGCGGGCGTGTCCGGTGACGTTCTCGTCCACGTCCGGAACCTGTATCTCAAAGGTATAGCCCATCTGCGCAAGCAGCTCCCGGCGGCGGGGGGAGCCGGAGGCCAGAATCAGGCGGAAAGATTGCGTGCTTTTTTCGTTTGCATTGGAAATCATGGTACACTTCTCCATATTGATCGAAACTAACCACCCTATATTATAGCACACAAACGTGAGGTTTCAAAGCGTTTGCGGGCTTCGTACCCATTTTGTCACGAACATATTACACTTTTCCCGGGATCGCAGAGCGAATGCCGGAGCCCTGCACGTCTTGGGTACAACAAAGCGAACCGAAGCGTTTGCGCTTCGGTTCGCACATTTGTCGGGATCAGGCAGGGGTACCTTCCTTGCATTCCGTATAGATTTGATAGGCTGTGTCCAGAATCTGACGGTCGCAATCGTGGCTCAGCATCTCGCGCGCCTTCTGAACCGGGTAGTAGCCGCCGTTTAGAAATCCCTGGTCGAAGGAGATGTGATAGCTGTCGTCGTCCGCGATCATCGCGAACCACTGGATTCGGTTGCTTACGTCCTTGCCGCGACTCTCCGAAAAGAAGTCGTAGCGGGTATTGCCGGCAATGCCGATGATGCGCGCATGAATCCCGGCTTCGTCCTCGACGCGCCAGAGCGCCACATCGTTGGAATGATTGCGGTTGCGGATCACGCCCTTCGGCATCACCCATTCGCCGCGATCGCTCATCAAAAGAAAAACCTGTTCATCGCAGAAAACAACGCCTCCCGCACAGCTGCGAATTGCACTTGCCATAGCTTAAACACCTTCCTTTTTACGGCTAATGTTCATGATAGCACAAAAACGGGTAAATTACAATGATAAAAACGGGAAAAAAGCTGGGCAAGAAACATCGCTTGTGGACATGTTGCAAATTTAATGCTAAAATAATGGATGAAAGGAAGGGACCATTATGAAGGAAGCCCTGGAGACGCTGAAGCAGTGGGTGCGGGAGTCCAAACGCATCGTTTTCTTCGGCGGCGCGGGCGTCAGCACGGAGTCGGGCATCCCGGATTTCCGCGGCGTGGACGGCCTGTACCGGCAGAAGTACGCCTATCCCCCGGAGACGATCCTCAGTCACGATTTCTTTGTGCGCAGAACGGAGGAGTTCTACCGCTTCTACCGGGATAAGATGCTCATCACGGACGCGCTTCCCAACGCGGCGCACAAAAAGCTGGCCCAGTGGGAACAGGAGGGCAAGCTCAGCGCTGTGGTGACGCAGAACATCGATGGCCTGCACCAGGCGGCGGGCTCAAAGAAGGTCTATGAACTGCACGGCTGCATCCTGCGGAATTACTGCATGGACTGCGGCAAGTTCTACGATGCACAGTACATCAAGGAGAGCGCCGGCGTGCCCAAGTGCAGCTGCGGCGGCGTCATCAAGCCGGACGTGGTGCTCTACCAGGAGTCGCTGGATCAGGACTGCATCATGGGCGCGATCCATGCCATCGCCAACGCCGACCTGCTAATCATCGGCGGCACCTCGCTGAGCGTCTATCCGGCGGCCAGCTTCATCGACGACTATCGCGGCGACCGCATGGTGTTGGTGAACAAGACCGCCACGCCCCGGGACGACCGGGCCGATCTCATTCTGCGCGATCCCATCGGCCAGGTGTTCGCCCAGCTTCCCTGATCCATGGCAGAGCGCATCTACGGCTTCGGGCCGGTGTGGCGGGCGGACGCGCGTATGCTGATCCTCGGCTCCATGCCCAGCGTGGAGTCGCTGCACCAGAGCTTCTACTACGCTCATCCCCGCAACGCCTTCTGGCCGATGATGGCGGAGATTCTGGGCGAAGCAAGCCCGGAAACCATCGAGGAAAAGAAGGCCATGCTGCTGCGGCACCGCATCGCCCTGTGGGACACGGTGGGCAGCTGCGAGCGCGCGGGTTCGCTGGACAGCGCCATCCGCGATCCGCAGCCCAACGACTTTGAAGCGCTGTTCCGAAACTGCCCGAACATCAAACACATCTTTTTCAACGGCGCGACGGCGCATCAGCTCTATCTCAGGCTGGTGGCGAGGGGGGATGCGATGCGGAGCTACCACCGCATGCCCTCCACCAGCCCGGCCTACACCCTGAAATATGAAATCAAGAAAGCGCGCTGGCAGGCAGCGCTGAAGGAGGCTTTTCCAGATGAACCCCTGTGACATCATTCGCAAAAAGCGCTTCGGCGGCGAATTAAATGAGGCGGAGATTCGCGCCTTTGTGGACGGCGTGGTGGACGGCAGCTTTGCCGATTATCAGGCATCCGCACTGCTGATGGCGATCTGCATCAACGGCATGACGGACCGGGAGACGCTGGCGCTGACGCTGGCGATGGCGAAGTCCGGCGAGACGCTGGATCTCAGCGACATCCCCGGCATCAAGGCCGACAAGCACTCCACCGGCGGCGTGGGCGACACCACCTCGCTGGTGCTGGTTCCGCTGGTGGCGGCCTGCGGCGTGAAGATGGCGAAGATGTCCGGCCGCGGCCTGGGCTTCACCGGCGGCACGCTGGACAAGATGGAGTCCATCCCGGGCATGTCCATCGATATGGACGTGGACGCCTTCAAGCGGCAGGTGACGGACATCGGCTGCGCCATCATCGGCCAGACGGCGGAGCTGGCCCCGGCGGACAAGGTGCTCTACGCCCTGCGGGACGTGACCGCCACGGTGGACTGCATGCCGTTGGTGGTGTCGTCGATCCTGTCCAAGAAGCTGGCGGCGGGCTGCGACGTGGTGGTGCTGGACGTGAAGAGCGGCAGCGGTGCGATCATGGACACGCCGGAGAAGTCGCGCAAGCTGGCGGAGATGATGGTGCGCATCGGCAACCTCAGCGGCAAGCGCTTCTCCGCGCTGATCACCGACATGGATCAGCCGCTGGGCAACTACATCGGCAACGCGCTGGAGGTGGAGGAGGCCATCGACATCCTCGCTGGACGCACCCAGGGCGCGTTGAAGGACGTGGCGCTGGAGCTGGGCGCGCACATCCTGCGCAATGCGGGCGCTGTCGGAACGGTTCCCGAGGGCATAAAGCTGTTGGATTCCAAGATTCGCAGCGGCGAGGGCCTCAAAAAGCTGGCGGAGATGATCGCGGCACAGGGCGGCGATCCCCGGGTGTGCGAGGACACCGGCCTGCTGCCCAAGGCAAAGACGCTGATCGACATCAAGGCCGACCGCGCGGGTTACGTATCCTCCATGGTCACCAGCGACATCGGCAACGCTGCCAAGCTGCTGGGCGCGGGCCGCGAGCGCAAGACCGATGCGCTGGACCTGTCCGTGGGCATCGTGATGAAGGTGCGCGTGGGCGACCGCGTGAAGAAGGGCGACGTGCTCTGCACACTGCACGCCGGCGAGAAGTCCGACCGCACCGGCGCGTACAACCTGATGAAGCGCTCCATAACCATCTCCGACGAGAAGCCCGAGCCGCGGCCGCTGATTCAGGCCGTGGTGGAGTGAGGAGGCGGCATGGCATTACGAAAGAAAAAGACCCGCGCCGAGCTGCGGCGCGAGGATCGGGCGCATTCGCCCGATGAAAGAGCGCACGGCGATCTGGTGCGCAATAAGGACGGCCACGTGCACCTGATCTGGCTGTGGCTGATCGGCTTTCTGGTGTACTTCGGCTGGAACTGGGGCGTGGAGGCGGTCTTTTCCGCCACGCTGGGCCAGCTGCACATGCACGCGATGAACCTAGGCTACGGCGACATTCTGCAGGCCCCGCTGTGGGCCACGGTGGTGCTCCACGGATACGACCCGCTGATGTCTGTGGTGGAGAGCCTGGGCACAGCGGTCATCTTCCTGGTGCTGGCGAAGCTCTTGCACAACAAGGGCGACCACGAGGGCTTCGAGCTGCCCGGCCTGGGCAAGTGGCTGGCCGTGGGCCTGGTTGCCGCACTGGCGGGCGTTGCGCTGTGCCTGCTCACGGATTCGCTGCGGCTGGCCGCGCCGCTGAGCGAACCAAAGTTCAGCCTGTCCACGCTCATCGCCGCGCCGGTGTGCTTCCTGTCCACGCTGGCGGGCGAGGTGTTCATGATGGACTACCTCTACGAGTCCGCCCGCGCCCATCTCAAGCGCCTGCCCAGCATGGTTCTATTGTTGGCGGTGGAGTTCATCGCCGAGGGCGGCTGGCACCTGAGCTGGATCGGCATGGCGAACGTGGCGCTGCAGGTGCTGCTGTGCTGCATGCTGCACGACCGCTACGGACTCGCGGCCCCCACGGGGCTGTTCACCGGCTGGAGCTTCGTGCACACCGCGCTGTTCGTCAACCTCAGCGCAGGCGCTGCGGACGGCGTGTGGTCGGTCTTCCATGTCTCCGAGGCCTGGCTCACCGGCGGCAGCCACGGCCTGTTCAACGGCGTGTACATGACGTTCTTCCTGCTGGCGGTGCTGCTGGGCGTGCACTTCCTGCACAAATACCGCGCGCCGGGAACGGAAGCGGCCTAATACATACAAAAACAGATGCATCGAAACGGTGCATCTGTTTTTTGCGTTCTATGAACCTGTTATCCTTCAGCGTGAAACTGGGCGGCGGAGGGCTCGACCAGGCGCAGCTCGTCCGCGCAGATCACCCGATCCACGGGGATGTCGTGCTCCTCCACCTCCAGATGCTCAAACATCTGGAAGGGATAGCACAGCGCCACCAGCCTGTGGCCGGGGTGTGCTTCCAGATACTTGTCGTAGAAGCCGCCGCCGTAGCCCACGCGATGCCCCTCCGGATCGAAGGCCAGGCCGGGCATCAGCACCAGTGCGGTCTCATCCTCGGCCACGGGCGCGTCGAAGGTGGGCTCGGGGATGTTCCAGCCGCCGGGAGCGATCTGTGTGAAGTCCTCGAGCCACAGAAAGCGCATCTCGTCGCCGTAGACCTTGGGCACCGCGACCCGCTTGCCATCCTTCCAGGCGCGCTCCACGATCTCCCAGGTGCGCACCTCCTGATTGTAGGGCAGGTAGGCATAGATGGCCCGGGCCTGCTTATATTCCTCCGTCTCGTACAGCTTTTCCGCCAGATTACGGCTGTACGCGGCGATCTCCGCCGCCGCCATGGCGCGCTTCTTCTGACCGATCTCCCTGCGGAGCGCTTTCTTGTCAAGCATAGTATCACCTTGCAAAAAAGGGAGAGGAACGCGCCTCTCCCAAAATAGGAGTCCGGTTCACTTGCGACCGGATGAATTTACCCTTACTGTTGAAAAAGCTGTGCAGGACAGCCTGTAAAATCGGAAGTGACGGCGTGTACGTCACTTCCGGCATTTTTCGGGAGCGTTAGCGGAGAAAAATGCATTCCCGTTCCGGTTGCCGCCCGGAAATTCCGCAGAATTTCAGGCAACCGGCCCAACGCATTGAAAAACATCAGTTTTTCAATGCAAAGAGTGAAGGGGGATGTTTCCCCCTTCACAGAAGTGCAATTACATCAGAGGCTCCATGCCGAGCACCGGATGGCCCTTCTCGGTCAGGAAGGCGTAGAGCTCTTCCATATCCTCGGTGATGGTCTCATCGGCGATCATGTCGGTGAAGTTGTCGATGCCGTACAGCTCCTTGGCGGTCTCGTTCAGGTTGTCGGCGACCTGATCCTTCAGCGCCTTCGGCAGCCAGACGATGCGGCCCGGGCCGCCCTCAGCCTTCATGAACTTCTTGGAGGAGATGAAGTGCTTGCCGTGGCCCATGAAGCCGGGGGTCTGCACGCCGCCGCCGGTCATGGAGGCCATCTCGGAGAAGCTCATGCCCAGAGGCGTCATGCCGGCATGCTCGCGGTTGACAATGACCACGCCGTTGGACAGGGGCTCGATGCCGCAGATGCACTCGAAGCAGCCGCAGGAGGTCATCGGGTCCTCCATGATGGAGTACAGGGTGACGTGCTCCAGCGCGCCGTGAGAGTACTGGTTCACGGCCTCGTCCACGTCCTCGTAGCGGCCGACGCGCTCGTCGATCGGGCGGGACTTGGGAACGATCTGGCAGGGACCCTGGGGATCCAGCTCGTTGGTCGCCTTGGCGTCCAGCCAGGAGACCGCGCCGCACAGGCCCAGACGCTCGGGGGTGACGATGCACACGTGAGACGGGGAGAAGGCCTGGCACAGGATGCAGGTGTAGAACACGTCGACGGACTCGTCGGTGAGGGTCTTGAGGCGCTCGTCGCGCTTGTCGAAGACGTGGTTGCCCATCTCGCGCATCTCCTTGACCTTCTCGGGATCGGTGTAGATGCGAACCTGGCACTTGTCGACGACGGCGTCGAAGTCGCTCTTGATCTTGGCGTAGAGCACCTCGCCGATGTGGCGGGCGCGGAAGCCGGCCTCGTAGGCGGCGTCGCTGACGCGGATGCGGATCATGTCGCGCTGACCGGTGTGCATGACGCCCTCAATGCAGTTCAGCCAGGAGTGGAACTTACGCTCCATGACGCCCTCGAAGTCGGTCTGCATGTTCTTGCCGGCGACGTCCACGATGTAGGCGATCGGAATCTTGGAGCCGAACTCGAACGCGTCGAAGTCGGGGCCTTCCACGGTGATCTTGTGATCCTCGATCTCGTGGGCATCCTTGGTCTGCACCAGCTCGATGCAGTCCACGCGGGAGCCGTCCATCTCGATCTGCATGGCCTTGCGGCGGATGATCTCGCCCTCGAACGCGGAGGAGAAGGCCACGGGGATGTCGATGTTGGTGACCTTGATCTTGATGCCGCGGGCCTCAAGGGAGGTCTCGATCCAATCCTTGGTGTTGGTGTTGATGATCAGGGACTTCGGAACGGCCCACATATCCTCGGTATCGTTGGTGATGACCGGGAAGCCCAGCTTGATGGCGCCGGCGCCGCAGGCGACGGTGATGTCATTGACCGGTGCGTAGGCGTTGACGAAGGCGTTGATGCGGTCGAAGGTGTAGCGATGGAAGGCGTCCGCGTCGCCGGGCTCGGTGGCGCCGAAGATCATCGTTGCACGGGTGACCAGGGAGATGACGTGGCCGACGGACCAGATGTCATCGCCGACGGGAACCACGCGCACCGGGAAGCCGGTGGCCACGCCCGCAGCGTGAATCTGATCGATGATGCCGCCGATCATGAATACGAAGATACCACGGGACTGATAGCCCTTGACCAGCTCAACGGCTTCCTCCTGGGAGGGAGCGGGGCCGATGATGACCACGAAGCCGGGGATGTCCTTGGTGACCAGCGGAACGCCCAGCTCGCGCACCTCGGCGTCGGAGAAGTGGCCGTGGTACTGGGTTCCCTCGTAGGGAGCGGGATTGCGGGCGTATTTGCAGGCCTCGATGACCTCAGCGCAGCATGCGGTGGCAACGCCGGAGTCGAAGATGGACTTGGTGCGATACTCGCGGCCCATCATGGCGCGCAGCTGCGCCAGAGCTTCCTTCAGCTCGCCCAGGGTGGTGACCTTCTTGCCCAGGTAGGCATAGATGCAAGCGAGGAAATACGCGGTGTCGGGCATCGTCATGGGGGCGCTCTCGCCCAGCTCAGCAATAACCTGATTCAGCTCCGATTCAGCCTTGAAATACATCTCATCGGAACCGCGGAATACTCTGTCAAACAGACCCATCTATGTTCTCATTCCTTTCATGTATCATTTCTTCTCGTTGTCGATGCGATCCTTGATCGCCCGAATTTCTTCAACGGCCTTCGCGCTCACATCGAAGGGGGAGACGCCGCGGCGGTCCGCGTCGATCACCTCTGCGTTGTAGTGAATCATGCCCAGCAGCGCGTCCTCGGGGATGCGGCTGCGGAGGAAGGCCTCGTCGTCCTCGTCGCGAACCTTGTTGGCCACCACGCGCACGCGGGTGATGCCAAGATCGGCGGCCAGCTGCTTGACCTTTTCATAGGTCTGAATGCTGCGCGCACCGGGTTCGATGACGACGATGAACTGATCCATCATGCTCGCGGTGCCGCGGCCCAGGTGCTCCAGACCCGCCTCCATGTCCATGATGACCACATCGTCCTTGCGGAAGATGAGGCTGGACAGGATGGCCTTGAGCATCACGTGCTCGGGGCACACACAGCCGGAACCGCCGGTTTCGACCGTGCCCATCACCAGCAGCTTTACGCCGTTGATCTCCTTGGCGTAGGCGTCCGGGATGTCGCTCACCTGAGGGTTGAGCTTGAAGAACTTGTTCAGGCTGTTTGCACCCGTGCGCTCCTCAACCAGCTTGCGCATCTTGGAGATCGGAACGATGGAGTTGACCTCCTCCTCCGTAAATCCCAGCGCGAGGCCGAGGTTGGCGTCCGGATCGACGTCCGCCGCCAGCACGGTGCGTCCTTCGCTTGCGTACAGTCGAGCGAGGGTGGAGGCAAATGTGGTCTTGCCCACGCCGCCCTTGCCTGTAATCGCAACTTTCATAGTGCAAAGATCCTTTCAGCTTTGATTCGGGGATCAGATGCCCAGCGCAGCGCGCTTGGCTTCGATCGTTTCGATCATGCGATCGCCCAGCTTTTCGATGTCCAGCTCGACGACGAACTTCGCGCCGACCCAGTCTGCGACCTCGCCCTGCAGGAGGTTGACGACCTCGGAGCCGCCCTTGGTGTAGGGATCGACGCCCAGGAAGGTCTCGATGCCGGTGGCGACGACGTAGTTGCCGATGGAGACTGCCTTCTCAGACATGTACTCCGGCGCGCAGCCGACGACCGGAACCTGAGGAATGTCGACGCCCCAGTCCTTGGCGATGTCGGAGGCGAGAATCATCATACGGGAAATATCAACACAGGAGCCCATGTGCAGGATCGGCGGGATGTCGACCAGCTCGCACACGCGCTTGAGGCCCTCGCCGCACAGCTCCTTGGCTTCCTTGCTCAAGAGACCTGCCTTGGCGGCAGCCTGGGCGGAACAGCCGGAGACGATGACGATGATGTCGTTGGCAATGAGCTTCTTCATCAGCTCGATGTGGGCGGTGTCGGGGCGAACCTTCGGGTTGTTGCAGCCGACCATGGCGACCGCGCCGCGCAGCACGCCGGACTTGACGCACTCGATCAGGGGCTTGGTGGTGCCGGTCTCGTCCACGTGGGAGTTGGTGACGCCGTCCAGGCACTTCTTGATGGCTTCGACGGAGTAGCCCACGGTGGCGTTGGTCTTGAGCTGCGGGATGTTCACCAGCTCCGGCTTGCGGTTCTTGAAGTTGCGGACGGCCATCTCCACGATCTTCTTCGCGTTCTCGCCGGCGGTGTCCTCATGGAACTCGATGAAATCGGAGTCGGGCATGCGGGCGATGGGGGAGGTGGTCACGAACTTGGTGTGGAAGCATTTGGACAGCGGGCCAAGGGCGGGGAAGATGCACTGCACGTCCACGACGATGGCTTCGCAGGCACCGGTCAGAACCACGTTCTCCTGGGAGAGGAAGTTGCCGGCCATGGGGATGCCGTGACGCATGGCGACCTCGTTGGAGGTGCAGCACACGCCGGCGATGTTGATGCCCTTCGCGCCCATCTCCTTGGCCAGAGCGACCATCTCAGGATCCTGGGCGTAGAACACGATCATTTCAGACAGCGACGGGTCGTGGCCGTGGACGATGATGTTGACCATGTCCTCTTCCATGACGCCGATGTTGGCGGTGGTGTCCACCGGCTTCGGGGTGCCGAACAGCACGTCAGAGAACTCGGTGCCCATCATGGATCCGCCCCAGCCGTCGGACAGGCCGGCGCGCAGGGACTGGCGAACCAGCGCCTCAGGCAGGGAGGAGCAGCCCATGTGGGTCATGTGCATGGACTGGGAGACCTCGCGGTCGATGGCGCGGGGCTCGATACCCTCGTTCGCCCAGATCTTCTGGCGGGATTCGGGCGCGCGCTTGAGGAAGCGCTGGACGCCGAAAGGCTTGCCGTACTCCATCAGGCCGGTCTCGGCGACCTCGTGGGCGACGTCGTAGATGTCGCGGCCCTCGGTCTCAATGCCCCATTCCTTTGCGATGCGGCAGAGCTTCTCGGGATCCTTCACCTGGTAGTTGCCGCCCTCCTTGGAGGCGTACAGGGTGTGGCAGATGCTGCGGCCGTGGTCGGAGTGGGTGGCGGCGCCGCCGGCGGTGAAGCGCAGGTAGTTGCGGGCGACGATGCCGTTGGCGTCGCAGCCGCAGATGCCGCGGGGGGACTTCGGAGTGATGCGGCAGGGGCCCATCGTACAGATGCGGCAGCAGATGCCCTCCTCGCCGAACTTGCAGTGGGGAGTCTGGTTCTTCACGCGCTGCTGCCAAGTGTCAGCTCCAACCTTCTTTGCCGTTTCCAGCAAAGCGTCGGTTGCCGCTTCCATCTGCTCAATCGTGATAAAGGTCTTATTCATTTCCATCAGAGCTTCTTCCTCCCAAAGATTATTTGGTGAAACAAATGCCAGCCGTGTATCGCTTCGGAGCGGACGCATGCATCCCGCGGAGCTACCCTTCCGCAGAAATGCGCCCGAACCACACGGGTTCTGACACGGCGCAAAAACCCGATCATGGATACTATTATTTTATCAAATGTAAACAACAAAGTCAATGGCATATCCCAGTGGGGGGCTTTTTTAACAACAGAATTTGCAGGAAAGATTTCACAATTCCAACATATTTCTTCGCGGAAAACGCTTTCCGTTCTCCGGGCACGTGCTCAAATTGATTTTTTGCGACATTTTTCATAAATGATGCATTTACATTTCACGCCCGGGCGTGTATAATAACAGCAGAGCATAGAATTGCGGAGGTTATGAAATGAAAAAGCTGTCTGTTAAGAAGGATGTTCGCTGCATGGCGTGCCTGAGCTGTGTGCTGGCTTGCTCCGAGGCGTTTTATAAGGTGCGCGATCCGCGCAAGTCCTGCATCCAGATCGTGGAGAAGAACGGCGAGCCCAAGGTCAACTCCTGCCTGCAGTGCGGCAAGTGCATGCGCACCTGTGAGCACGAGGCCATCACCAGGAACCCCAAGGGCGTGTACATGATCAACAAGAAGAAGTGCGTCGGCTGCGGCAAGTGCGTCGAGGCCTGCCCGATGAAGGTCATGGTGCTGGAGAACGACACTGCCTCCAAGTGCATCGCCTGCGGCATCTGCGCCAAGGCGTGCCCGATGGAAGTGCTCGAGGTCATTGAGAACGACAAGTAAGTCCATCGAACCAAAGGGGAGAGGATCGGCTTCATTGCGAAGTTGATCCTTTCTCTTTCTGATATAGCAGCAGCGCCCTCTGATCTTCAGAGAGCGCTGTGTTTGTATGTGCAGATCGATTAGCCGACGGTCGTGCCGGTAAAGGTTTCAACGGCAGTGTCCGCCGCCGCACTGTCGTCCAGGGCTGCGCCGAGATCGAAGCTCTGGAACTCCTCGTCGGTCTGGGCCTCGTCCGCAGCATCGGCCTCGTTGGCCGCATCAAAGGCGGTGTTGGCCGCAGATGCGAAGGGATCGGCCTCGGATACGGTGGAAACCTTGCCGTCAGTCACGGTGAAGCGGTCGCCGAGCTCGTGATAGGAGTAGGCGGTGCCGTCCGCAGTCTTGTAGTAGATGATCAGGCCCAGGCTGTAATCGCCGTCGGCGAACTTCGCCACGCTGAAGATGGTGGAGAAGTCGGTGTTGGCGGCGTTCTTGCAGATGGCGTCACTGTGTTCCACGCCGCTGACGCCGGCCTCCATGGTGCCCTTGTAGGCGCGCTGCTTGCCGCTGGCGTCGTTGGTGACGATGACGAAGATGGTGGCGTCGGCGCCGTCAAAGCTCGCGTCGTTGAGGTAGCCATAGCCGTCCAGACGCACAACCTGGCGGTTGTTGGGCTCGGAGACGTAGAAGTTCGTGATTTCCACCGTGCCGTTCGTGGAGGGCTCGGGTACATTGAAGCCCTTTGTCTTGAAGTCGGAATAGGCCTTGGTCGCGATCTTCGTGGGCTCCGGCGTGGGAGTCGGGGTGGGCGTGGGCTCCGGTGTGGGGGTCGGGATCGGCGTAGGCGAGGGCGTCGGCGTGGGGGTCGGGGTTGCCGTGGGGGTCGGCGTGGGCGTGTTGGTCAGATCCATAACGCCGCTCACATCACCCTGGTTGTCCGGCTCGGACACAAAGAGGGAGGTCGGGCCGTCCGCACCGCCGATGATGGCAACGTTCTCCGGCGCGGCGGTCATCTCCACATAGGCGCGCATCGTCGCGTCTGGATTGGCCAGCTTGTCGGAGTAATCCACCTTGCCGAGGAAGAAATAGAGGGCGCACATCAGTATGGCGACGATAATCAGGCCGATGAAGAAGTGGAGCACGGCCATGCCCTTACCGTTACGCTTATAGCCTTTTTGCATAAAAATGCCTCCTGTAATTCCATTTCAGGGATATACTTTCATCTTAAAGAGTTGCCTTTTAAAAGTCAAGCAGGAAGCGAAGCTTTTGAAAAATTGTCACAAATGGTCCCGAAATTGGTCATAAAGAGACCGTCCCGCAACGCTATGCAGGACGGTCGTGCTGCCTTATTCTTCCAGCAGTGGCTTCAGGTACGCGCCGGTGCTGCTCTTTTCGCAGGCGGCAAGCTCTTCGGGCGTGCCGGATGCGACGATGGTTCCGCCCTGGTCGCCGCCGCCGGGGCCAAGGTCGATGATGTAGTCGGCGGTCTTGATCACATCCAGGTTGTGCTCAATGACGATCAGCGTGTTGCCCGCGTCGGCCAGGCGATGTAGCACCTCGTTGAGCTGCTCCACATCGCCGATGTGCAGGCCGGTGGTGGGCTCGTCCAGAACATAGAGCGTGCGCCCGGTGGCCCTGCGGCTCAGCTCGGTGGCCAGCTTGATGCGCTGGGCCTCGCCGCCGGAGAGGGTGTCCGAGGGCTGGCCGAGCTTGACGTAGCCCAGGCCCACGTCGTGCATGGTCTGGAGCTTGTTGGCAAGCCGCGGCAGCGGAGAAAAGAACTCCAACGCCTCGTCCACGGTCATCTCCAGCACGTCGTAGATGCTCTTGCCCTTGTAGCGCACCTCCAGCGTCTCGCGGTTGTATCGCCTGCCGGCCGTCGCCGGAGCAGGCCTCGCAGCGTCCGCCCTTGACGTTGAAGGAGAAGCGGTTGGCCTTGTAGCCCCGGGCCTTCGCGTCCGGGGTGGAGGCGAACACGTCGCGGATCAGGTCGAACAGGCCGGTGTAGGTGGCGGGATTGGAGCGCGGCGTGCGCCCGATGGGGCTCTGGTCGATCTGAATGACCTTGTCCAGCTGCTCTGTGCCCAGTATCTCGTCGTGATCGGCAGCGCGCTGGCGGGAGCGGTTCAGCGTACGGGAAAGGGACTTGTACAGAATCTCGTTGACCAGGGAGCTCTTGCCGCTGCCGGACACGCCGGTGACGCAGCAGAGCACGCCCAGGGGAAAGGATGCGTCGATGTTTTTGAGGTTGTTGGCCCGGGCACCCTTCACGGTCAGCCAGCCGCTGGGCTTGCGGTGCGCGGCGGGCAGCGGAACCCTGCGCGCGCCGGAGAGGTACTGCCCGGTGAGGGACGCGGGGTTTGCCATGACCTCCTCCGGGGTTCCGCAGGCCACGACCTGACCGCCGTTCACGCCCGCGCCGGGGCCGATGTCCACGATGTAGTCCGCAGCCAGCATGGTCTCCGCGTCGTGCTCCACCACGATCAGGGTGTTGCCCAGGTCGCGAAGGCTGCGCAGGGTGCCCAGCAGCTTTGCATTGTCGGACTGGTGCAGGCCGATGGAGGGCTCGTCCAGGATGTAGAGCACACCGGTCAGACCCGAGCCGATCTGGGTGGCCAGGCGGATGCGCTGGGCCTCGCCGCCGGAGAGGGTGCCCGCACTGCGGGAGAGGGTCAGATAATCCAGGCCCACGTTGACCAGGAAGTTCAGCCGCGCGGTGATCTCCTTGCGCAGCTGGCGGGCGATCAGCTCCTCCTTGGGGGTCAGTTGCAGCTTCTCCACGAAGGCGAGGGCCTTGCGCACCGTCATCGCGGCGAGGTCCTGAATGGACAGACCGCCCACGGTGACGCTCAGGGCCTCCCGGCGCAGGCGCTTGCCGCCGCACTCCGGGCAGGGCACGTTGGCCATGTACTCCTCAAAGCTGTTCTTCATGGCGTCGGAGCTGGTTTCGCGGTAGCGGCGTTCCAGATTGGTGATCACGCCCTCGAAGGGCACGTTGAAGGAGCCGGAGCCGTTGGGGCGTTCGTAGGTCACGCGAATCTTCTTGCCCTGCGTGCCGTAGAGCAGCACGTTCATCGCCTCGTCGCTCAGCTCGGAGATGGGCGCGTCCAGCGAGAAGTTGTAGGCCTCGGCAAGGCCCCGCAGGTAGCTTGCCGCCATGGAGCTGGCGTCGGAGGTGTTCCAGCCGGAGACCCTGATCGCGCCCTCGTTGAGGGACTTGCTGCGGTCAGGGATCACGATGTCCGGATCCATCTTCATCAGCACGCCCAGGCCCGTGCAGCAGGGGCACGCGCCGTAGGGGTTGTTGAAGGAGAACAGCCGGGGCTCCAGCGCCTCGATGGAGATGCCGCAGTCCGGGCAGGCGTAGTTCTGGGAGTAGAGAGTCTCCTTATTGGACTCCAACTCAATGACGCTCACCAGGCCGCCGCCCAGGTTCAGCGCGGTCTCCAGCGAGTCGCTGAGGCGCTGCTGCAGGTCGGGGCGGATGATGATGCGGTCCACCACGATCTCGATGGTGTGCTTCTTCGTCTTGGCCAGGGTCGGGGCCTCGGCAAGCTCGCAGAGCTCGCCGTCGATGCGCGCGCGCACGAAGCCCTTCTTCTGCATGTCCTCCAGAATTTTGGCATGCTCGCCCTTGCGGCCCCGCACCACCGGGGAGAGCAGCATGATCTTCGTGCGCTCGGGCAGGGCGGTGATGGCGTCGATGATCTGATCCACGGTCTGGCGCTGAATCTCCCGCCCGCACTGGGGGCAGTGGGGAATGCCGATGCGCGCGTACATCAGGCGCAGGTGATCGTAGATCTCAGTGACGGTGCCCACGGTGGAGCGCGGGTTGCGACTGGTGGTCTTCTGGTCGATGGAGATGGCCGGGGACAGGCCCTGGATCAGATCCACCTCGGGCTTGTCCATCTGGCCCAGGAACTGCCGGGCGTAGCTGGACAGGGATTCCACATATCTGCGCTGGCCCTCGGCATAGATGGTGTCGAAGGCCAGGGAGGACTTTCCCGAGCCGGACAGGCCGGTCATGACGATCAGCTTGTTGCGGGGGAGGTCGATGTCGATGCTCTTTAGGTTGTGCGCCCGCGCGCCGCGGATGCGGATGAAATCATTTGCCAATTTCGGGGTTCCTCCTGCGAAGGTTTCGCTTGATGATGTTTATGCCTTTGTGCGCTTTCTGCGCTTCTGACGGCTCTGCTCGCCGCTGGACATGGGCCTTTCGCCGCGCAGCTCCAGCATCTGGTCGCGGAGCTTTGCTGCCTTCTCGAAGTCCAGATTGTTGGCGGCCTCCAGCATGCGCTCCTCCAGGTGCTCGATGGCCAGCTGGCGCTCGGCGTCATCCAGGGCCTTGCCCGCGTCCTTGTCCGGCACGCGCGTGACCTCCATCAGGCTGCGGATGGCGCTGCGCACGCTGCGGGGCGTGATGTTGTGCTCCTGATTGTACTGCTGCTGAATCTCGCGCCTGCGGTTCGTCTCGGAGATGGCGCGGTTCATGGAGTCGGTGAGCGTGTCGGCGTACATGATGACCCGGCCCTCCACGTTGCGCGCGGCGCGGCCGATGGTCTGGATCAGCGACTTCTCGGAGCGCAGAAAGCCCTCCTTGTCCGCGTCCAGGATCGCCACCAGCGCGACCTCGGGAAGGTCCAGGCCCTCGCGCAACAGGTTGATGCCCACCAGCACGTCGAATTCGCCGGTGCGCAGCCCCTTGATCAGCTCGATGCGGTCCAGCGTATCCACGTCGGAGTGCAGGTACTCCACCTTCACGTCCATCTCCCGCAGGTACTCGGTCAGGCTCTCGGCCATGCGCTTGGTGAGGGTGGTCACCAGCACGCGCCCGCCCTTGGCCGTGACGCTGCGGATCTCGCCCAGCAGATCGTCCACCTGATCCCGCGCCGGGCGCACGATGATCTCCGGGTCGATAAGTCCCGTGGGGCGGATGATCTGCTCCACGACCTGCTCCGTGCGCTCCAGCTCGTAGGGGCCGGGGGTGGCGGAGACGTAGATGATCTGGTTCACCTTCTGCTCGAACTCGTAGAACTTCAGCGGGCGGTTGTCGTAGGCGGCGGGCAGGCGAAAGCCGTAGTCCACCAGCGTCTGCTTGCGGGCGAAGTCGCCGTTGTACATGGCGCGAATCTGCGGGATGGTCATGTGGCTCTCGTCCACCAGAATCAGCAGGTCCTTGGGGAAGTAGTCCAGCAGCGTGAACGGCGGCTCGCCGCTCTGGCGGCCGTCAAAGTAGCGGGAGTAGTTTTCGATGCCGTTGCAGTAGCCGATCTCCCGCAGCATTTCGATGTCGTAGCGCGTGCGCTGCTCCAGGCGCTGGGCCTCAAGCAGGCGGTCGTTGGCCTTGAGGTCTGCAAGGCGGTCGCGCAGATCGTTTTCGATCTGGGCGATGCAGCCCTCCAGCTTGTCCTTGGAAATGGCGTAGTGGCTGGCGGGGAAGAGGATGACGTGGGCCATGTGCCGCAGCACCCGCCCGGAGACGATCTCGATCTCGGAGATGCGCTCGATTTCGTCGCCGAAGAACTCCACGCGCACCGCCTTTTCCTGGCTGGCGGCGGGGATGATCTCCACCACGTCGCCCCGGACGTGGAAGGTGCCGCGCTCGGATTCGAAGTCGTTGCGGCTGTACTGGATCTCCACCAAGCGGTGCAGCAGCTCCTCGATCTCCAGCTGCATGCCCTCGCGCAGGGACACGGACAGATCCTCGTACTCCGAGGGGTCGCCCAGGCCGTAGATGCAGCTGACCGAGGCCACGATGACCACGTCCCGCCGCTCCGCCAGCCAGCTGGTGGCGCTGTGGCGCATGCGGTCGATCTCGTCGTTGACGGCGCTGTCCTTCTCGATGAAGGTGTCCGTGGAGGGAATGTAGGCCTCGGGCTGGTAGTAGTCGTAGTAGGACACGAAGTAGCCCACGGCGTTGTCCGGGAAGAACTCCTGGAACTCGCCCGCCAGCTGGGCCGCCAGCGTCTTGTTGTGGGCGATCACCAGCGTGGGCCGGTTGGCCTTGGCGATGATGTTGGCCATGGTGAAGGTCTTGCCCGAACCGGTGACGCCCAGCAGCACCTGATGCTTCATGCCCTTCTTCAGCCCCTCCGTCAGGGCCTCGATGGCCTGGGGCTGGTCGCCGGTGGGCGCGTAATCGGAGTGCAGATGGAATATGGACATGAAAAGACCCTCCCCGGATTCTTCCGCAATGCAAATGAGACAGCTATCTCATGCTATTATAGCACATATGCGGAAAAATGAAACGGGGGAGGGGAAACTTAAACGTGTGTTCGATTACGCCTTGACCCGACTGTGGCGCTTCGGACTGAGGTTGGCGCGCACCGCGCCCGTGACCGCGCCCACGGCGCTGCCCAGCAGCATCTCGCCCAGCATGTTGCCCACGGCGAAGCTGCCGCCGCCCAGCAGTACATACAGGCCGTAGCCCAGCGCCATGTATACAAGGGCGATTTCCACGCCGGTCAGGAAGCCGCGGGAGCCGCCCCGGGGCACGGCGGCGCAGGTTCCCAGCGCGATGGCGAGGAGCTTCACGACCTGGTTGAGCACGGTCAGCAGGCGGTCGCTCATCTGAAGGTACACCAGCGCAGCGGCCATGTTTTCGGCATGGAAATCCCTCCTGAATTGAGATTCTGCTGCATCCTATGCCGTCCAATATGGAATTCATGCGGAAAAGGCCGTCCGCCGGGGACAAAAGAATCCCCGGACTCGCACGGAGGCCGGGGACGATGGCAAAGCGTCATCTGCACTGGGTGCATACGCCGATGCCGGCGGAATACTCATTGGTGGAAGCGCCGTAGAAGTAGCCCTGCACGGCGTCCATGTCGGAGGCATAGCGCAGGGGATGCCCCTCCGGAATGTAGATGATGCCCACGACCATGGTGTTGCGGCAGTCGTCCGAGGCGACCATGCCGCTCTTGCGGCAGACCGTCACCGCGCGGTGCATGTTGCAGTAGGGCGGTGGGCAGCATGCCGGACACGCCGCACACCGTCTCCACGAACAGGCCGTAGTCGGCGGCGGAGCCGGACAGTATGGCGCGGTCCACGGTGCAGCCGGTGAGAGAATGCACCTGCTGCATCATTGCGGCCCACAGCGGCGCGGCGGCGGTGGAGCCGGTGGCGCTGGACTCCAGCGGCTTGTAGTAGTCCGAACCGATCCAGATCGCCCCGGCGTAGTAGCCGGTCATGCCGGCGAAGGTGACGCCGATGTTGTTGGAGTTGGTGCCGGTCTTGCCCGCGACGGTGATATCGGAGAACCTCGCGCGGGAGCCGGTGCCCTCCTCGGACACGCAGCCGATCAGGCAGTCCACCAGCTGGTAGGCGGTGGAGGGCTTGAACACCTGGCGGGTCTGCTGCACCTCGGTCACATCGATGTACACCGTGCCGTCGGGGTTGAGCACCTGCGTGAAGGCGTAGGACTCCAGATAGGTGCCGTTGTTGGCGACCGCGCCGTAGGCGGTGGCCAGCTCGATCATCGATACGCCCGAGGAGCCCAGCGCGAGGCCCGCGCCGGTGGCCAGGATGTGGTCGGGATCAATGCCCAGCTTCAGCAGGTAGGTGACGGAGTTCTGTATGCCCACATAGTCCATCAGCGCGTGGGCGGTGGAAGTGTTGTGGGATTTGTTGATGGCCACGCGCATGGATTCCACGCCGGTGAAGGAGTCGCCGGTGAAGTTGTTGGGATAGCCGTTTTCGCTGTTCCAGCCCTCGATTTCAATGGGCAGGTTCAGCACCGGCGTACCCGGCGAATAGCCCAGATCGAAGGCCGGGCCGTAGACAGACAGCGGCTTGAGCGAGGAACCCACCGGCATCTCCAGCTGGTAGGCGCGGTTGAGCTGCTTCTTCTGCACGGGCTCGCTGCGCCCGCCCACCACGGCGACCAGCTCGCCGGTGTGCCAGTTGATCACCGCCGCAGCGGCCTGGGGCTGCACAACGGTCAGGTACTCGCCGCCGCCCAGCGAGGACTGGGTGGAGGAGTCGTTGGCGTAGCGCATCGCCGGATACTGGGTCCAGTTGGTGATGGTGTCCTGCACGGCGGACTGCACCTCGGGATCCAGGGAGGTGTAGATGATGTAGCCGCCATTGCGCAGCTTGGTCTCCATGCTGCTGCGGTTGGAGGAGGTGTCCTCCAGACCCTCGACGCGCAGCATCTTGGTCACCACGTCGTAGATGGAGTATTCCACGTAGTAGGCGTTGTCGTACATCGCGTCGGAGGAGGCGGTGGAGGTCTGAAGCACGTGGAGCGGCTCCGCCTTGGCGGCGCTGCACTCCTCCTCGCTGATCAGGCCCTGATCCAGCATCTCCTCGAGCACGTAGTTGGTGCGCTTGTCGATCAGCTCGGAGCTCTCGTAGACGTAGTAGTTTCTGCGGGGGTTGTAGCGGTAGGGGTTGCGGATGATGGCCGCGATGCAGGCGCACTCGCGCAGGGTCAGCTCGCTGAGATCCTTGCCGAAGTAGTCCTGGGCCGCGATCTTCACGCCGTAGTTTGCACCGCCCAGGTAGATCACGTTCAGATAGGCCTCCAGGATCTCCTCCTTCGACAGCTGTTCCTCCACCTGAAGCGCCAGATAGGCCTCCTGCACCTTGCGCTTGTAGTTCTGGTCGGAATTGAGCAGCGTCAGCTTGACCAGCTGACAGGTGATGGTGGACGCGCCCTGCAGGCTGCCGCCCATGACGTTGTTCAGCATTGCGCCGGCCATGCGCTTGATGTCCACGCCGTTGTGCTCCCGGAAGCGCGCGTCCTCGATGGCGATGACCGCGTTGATGAGCTGCTCGGGAATCTCCTCATAGTCCACATAGATGCGGTTCTCGGAGCCCTTGAACTCGGTGACCAGGTTGCCGTTCTTGTCGTAGATGAAGGAGGTGAGGGACTGCGCGCCGATCTTTTCGATGTCCAGCTCCGGGCAGGTGTCCACCCAGGCCTTCGCCACGCCGCTCACCAGGCCTGCTGCGGCCAGCGAGATCAGCAGCACGGCGAACACCAGCATCTTCGCCGTCATCAGAAACACCGAAATCAGGAAATTCCGGTCGGATTCCCGGGGCTTGAAAAGTGCATATTTGAAACTCATATGTCCTCCGAGTGTATTTCATGGTATAGCAATGTTATTATAGCACAGAAATTGGATGCGTGCAGTGCATTTTGTTGGCATTTTGATGACCTGGACGATTTTTTGCAGTTAAAAACTTCCTCCGGCAGGATGGACGGCCCTGTGGATGCGCAAAATGACGGGAGAGGAAGCGGAGCGTCTTTGCAATTCGTGTAGGTTTGTCAATGATCTTGGAGAGAAAAAGAAGATAAGAAATCTCTGGGAGAGAACCAAGCAAGAGGACGCATGGGGCGGGAGTTACTGCGACTTTGGTGGGCAGCTAGCTGCCCACCGAAGTCGACGAGGGACCAGAAGCGATGAGATGCATAGAAAGGTTTCTGGTCTTCCCGATGGCTGCGCTCGACCTTGCCGTTGTGACGCGGGGTGTAGGGACGAATGAGCTTGTGACGAATGCCAAGCTCGGCGGCGGTGGATTCAAATAGCGTCGGGATGTCGCGTTTGGAATTGGAGAAACGGTTGGTAAACTCAAATCCGTTGTCCGTCTGAATACATTCCACGATCACGCCTTTTCTGCGAAAGGCTTCAACAACGCGCCGCAGGAAATGTGCAGAAGAATAGGTACTCTGTTCGGGGTAAGCTCCCAGAATGCGGTATCGGGAGTATTGATCGATCGCCGTATATTGATAGAGCTTCAGTTCCGGATCTGCGATGCAGGATCTGGGCACGACCTTTACGTCAATCTGGACGCGCTGGCCGGGGTACTGCATCTGTTCATATGGCTTAGGCGTGTATTTTTTTCGGGGTTTTTCCTTCTCCGCCAGTCCTTCGCGTCTGAGAACACGCCATAGACTTTCGAGGCAGCGGCTGTATCCCCGCTTGCGCAGTCGGCTCCAGAGTTCCACGATGCCGAGCTTGGGATTGCGCCGGTGCATGTCCCGGATGAGCTTCAGCTCAGCTTCGGTATGCTGGTTCGGATGGCTGTGGGGTCGCCGTGACCTGCATGCCAGCGATTCTATGCTGCCGTCATATCTTGCCTTCCAGAAGTAGATGTAGGATGCCCCTTTGTTATACTTCCGGCTGGCTCGGGTCACACCATATTTTTCCGCATATTTCATCAGGGAGTAGCGAAATTTCATATCTTGTGTTATACTGTTCATGAGATTTGAGCTTCCTTTCCGTTAGTTTTGTGTCGTAACTCTACTATATCAGATTGGTTCTCAAATCTCATCCTTTTTGGGCTTCTTTTTCCAAGATGTATTGTAGCTCCACAGGAGCTGGAGCGACGCCCTCGTTCACAAATCTTGACAGGATTCTGCGCATATACTATAATATCCTTGGAGTAGCATAGGCTTATTCCGAATGAATTCTGGAATCGGACTTCGATGGGGAATCCATGCGCCTGCAGCCTGTCAGGGGTGCGGCGCAGATTTCCGAAGATGGAGGTTGGTACATATGTGCGGAATTGTTGGATACATTGGAAACGAGCTGGCAGCGCCGATCCTGCTGGACGGCCTGTCCAAGCTGGAGTACCGCGGCTATGATTCCGCGGGCCTCGCGGTGCGCGACGGCGACAGGCCTGTCGAGATCGTGAAGGCGAAGGGCCGCCTGAAGGAGCTGAAGGAAAAGACCGACGGCGGAAGGGCGCTCAAGGGCAGCTGCGGCATCGGCCACACCCGCTGGGCGACCCACGGCGAGCCGTCCACAGAGAACGCTCATCCCCACCACAGCGACGACAACACCGTGGTGCTGGTGCACAACGGCATCATTGAAAACTATCAGTTTCTGCGGGATAAGCTGGTGAAGAACGGCTACACCTTCTACAGCCAGACGGATACCGAGGTCGCCACCAAGCTGATCGACTACTACTACAAGAAGTACAAGGGAGGCCCGGTGGAGGCCATCGCCCGCAGCATGATGCGCATTCGCGGCTCCTACGCGCTGGCGATCATGTTCAAGGACTACCCGGGCGAGATCTTTGCCACCCGCCGCGACAGCCCGATGATCATCGGCGTGGAGGGGGACGCGGCCTATCTGGCCTCGGACGTTCCGGCGATCCTGAAGTACACCCGCAGCGTCTACTACATCGACAACATGGAGATCGCCCGGCTGGGCAAGGGCACGGTGCGCTTCTGCACCGTGGACCAGGAGCCCATCGACAAGCAGCCCGTGCAGATTACCTGGGATGCGGAGTCCGCCGAAAAGGCCGGCTTCGAGCACTTCATGATGAAGGAGATCCATGAGCAGCCCCGGGTTGTGACGGACACCATCAATTCCATCGTGCGCGACGGGCGCGTGGATCTGAGCGAGGCGGGTGTCACCGAGGAGATGCTGCGCAGCTTCAGCCAGGTGCACATCGTGGCCTGCGGATCGGCCTACCACGTGGGCGTGGTCACGCAGTACGTAATGGAGGATCTGGCGCGGATCCCGGTGCGGGTGGACATCGCCTCGGAGTTCCGCTATCGCAAGCCGCTGCTCACGCCCGATTCCCTGGTGATCATCATCAGCCAGAGCGGCGAGACCGCCGACAGTCTGGCTGCGCTTCGCGAGGCGAAGAGCCAGGGTGTGCAGACCCTCGCCATCGTCAACGTCGTGGGCTCCTCCATCGCCCGCGAGGCCGATCATGTGATCTACACCTACGCCGGCCCGGAGATTGCCGTGGCCACCACCAAGGCATACAGCACCCAGCTGATCGTGGGCTACCTGGTTTCCATTGCAATGGCGGAGGCGCGGGGCATGATCGATGCGGCCGAGCATGACCGCCTGCTGACGGAGCTGCACGCCATCCCGGAGAAGATCGAGCGCGTGATCGAGGACAAGGAGCGCATTCAGTGGTTCGCGGCCAAGTTCTCCAACGCCCGGGAGGCCTTCTTCATCGGTCGCGGCATCGACTATGCCATCAGCCTGGAGGGCAGCCTGAAGATGAAGGAGATCAGCTACGTGCACTCCGAGGCCTACGCCGCCGGCGAGCTCAAGCACGGCACGATCAGCCTCATCGAAGATGGCACGCTGGTGATCGGCATCCTCACCCAGGAGGCGCTCTACGAGAAGATGATCAGCAACATGGCCGAGTGCAAGAGCCGCGGCGCGTACCTGATGGGCATCACCAACTACGGCAACTACAACACCGAGGACACGGCGGACTTCACCGTGTACATCCCCAAGACGGATCCCCACTTCACCGCCAGCCTCGCGGTCATTCCGCTGCAGCTGCTCGGCTACTACCTGAGCATCACCAAGGGCCTGGATGTGGATAAGCCCCGCAACCTGGCCAAGAGCGTGACGGTGGAATAATCCGGCGAAATGACGTGGAGCTGCTCAATGCGACAAGTAGGGCGGGGTGCCTGCACCCCGCCGCATAGCGAAAAAGAAGCTGTCTCAAGACGCGGAGAACGTTTTGAAACAGCTTCTTTTCGTATGTCCACTTAGCCCCGCAGGTACTCCAGAATCTCGGCGGCGTTGGTGTCGGGCTTGACCTTGGGCATCACCTTTTCGATGCGGCCGTCGGGGCCGATGACGTAGGTGCAGCGCACGGTGCCCATGCTCACCTTGCCGTAGTTCTTCTTCTCCTGCCACGCGCCGTAGGCTTCGATCACCGCGTGCTCCGGGTCGGAGAGCAGAATGAAGGGCAGATTGTACTTCTCGGCAAAGCGCTGGTGGGAGGCGACGGAGTCCTTGCTCACGCCGATGACCACCGCGTCGAGCTCGCGGAAGCCGTCGTATGCGGCCGCGAAGGCGCAGGCCTGGCGGGTGCAGCCGGGGGTGTTGTCCCGGGGGTAGAAGTAGAGCACGACCCGCTTTCCGGCGAAGTCGGACAGGCGCACGTCGTTGCCGTCCTTGTCCTGAAGGCTGAAGTCCGGGGCGATGGAATTGATTTCAAGCATAGCTGATGACCTTCCTTTTGTGAGAATCTGTCTATATATCCACCAAAACGGGATTGCAGAAACGCTGACCCGAAGAAAAAGGCGGGGATTTTACAGATTGCTTTCCTTGCGGCTCACGTTTCTGCGCAGGGCGTTTCCGAGGTTGGTGATGCACAGCATGGTGACCACCAGGAATGCGCCGGGGGTGAGGATGATCCACCACGCACCGGAGCTGAGTGCCTTCTCGGACAGGGACAGCATGCTGCCCCAGCTGATGACCTCCAGCGGAAGTCCGATGCCCATGAAGCTGAGCGTGGATTCCGCGACGATGGCGCTGCGCACGTTCATGATGACCATGAACATGATGGAGGAGAAGAAGTTCGGCGCAAGGTGCTTCCACAGGACGCGGAAGAAGCCCGCGCCCATGCAGCGCGCGGCGATCACGTGTTCGCTGTTGCGGATGCGCCGCACCTCCGTGCGCACGACCTTGGCGATGCTCGTCCAGCCCGTCACGCCGATGACCAGCGAGATGCTCAAGACGTTCGCCTTGCCCAGGATTGCCTGAATCAGCACCACCAGCAAGAGGCTCGGGATGCTCAGCACGATCTCGGTAAAGCGCATCATCAGATCGTCCAGCCACTTCGGAGCCAGGCCGCTCACGGAGCCGAACACCACGGCGATGGCCGTGGAGATCAGCGTGGCCAGAAAGCCGATGCACAGCGAGATGCGCCCGCCGTACCAGATCATCGAAAACACGTCCCGGCCCATGGTGTCGGTACCGAACCAGAACTCGGAATTGGGGGCCTGGGTGTAGTGGAACAGATCCATGTAACTGGGATCCTTCGGGATGAACAGCTCGCAGCACAGGCAGCCCAGCACGATTACGGCCAGCAGGATCAGCGACGGCAGCGGCAGCTTGCGGCGCTTCCTGCGCTCAATCTGGGCTGCGGGGGCGCTGCGGACGCCCACCATGGCAAACCTATCTTCCAACTTCCGTCACCTCCGAGGTCTCCACGAGCTCATTCTCCTTCATGCGCGGGTCGATGCGCTCGTTGATGATCTGCGCCGCCAGGTTGAACAGGATCACGATGGCTCCCGAGAGGATGCACAGCACCATCAGCAGGTTGTAGTCCTGATAGCGGGCGCTCTCGTAGGACAGCGTGCCGATGCCGGGGTAGGAGAACACCGTTTCGATGATGTAGGTGCCGCCGAGGATGTGGGGCACGGAGATGGCCATGATGCTCAGGTAGGACGGGATGATGTTGCGCAGGCAGTGCCTGAACATCACCTGACGCCTGTTCAGTCCCTTGGACTTGGCCAGCAGCACGTACTCCGCGCGGATCTCCTCCAGCAGCTTGTTGCGGATCATGTAGGCGTAGTACCACAGGTGGTTGAGCACCGCCACCGTCAGCGGCAGGATCAGGTGCAGGATGCGGTCGCCAATGTCGCCCGCATTGCCCACTGAATACGCGCCGCTGCTGGGCAACCAGCGCAGGTTGACTGCAAACACCAGGATCAGCACCAGCGACAGCCAGAATTCCGGGATGCAGCTGACAACGGTGCCGACCTTGCACAGAATCCGGTCGGGCCAGCGGTCCTCGAACCAGGCGCAGAGGATGCCCAGTCCCAGTGCAAGCGAGAAGATCAGTATGAAGCCGACACCGCCCAGGATCAGCGTGTTCACCGCGCGGCCGCCGATCACCTCCAGCACGTCAGTCTTGTACTTGTAGGAGATACCGAAGTCGCCGCGCAGCGCACCCTGAAGCCAGCGCACATACTGCACGTGGATGGGCTGGTTCAGGCCCAGCTTCTCCTCGGCCCAGGCACGCTCCTCGGGCTTCATCTTTTCCACCCGGTCGCCGTAGTAGGAGACGAGGGGGTCGCCGGGAGCGAGGCGGGCGATGTAGAAGGTGATCACGGAGAGCAGCAGTACGCTGAGCAGGAAGACCAGCAGCTTCTGCCCGTAGTAGAGCCAGGGATTCTTGCGCATCATGCGCCGCCTCCCCTCTGAAAGACGTAGTGGTCGGGCGCGACCTCGACGAGCGTTCCCTCCCGGTCGAACTGCGCCGGATCGAAGCTGTGCAGCGTCCGGGCGCGCTCCCTGCGGGGATCGGGAATGGGAATCGCCGAGAGCAGCGAGCGGGTGTAGGGGTGGCGCGGATCATCGAACAGCGCCTGCGTGGGGGCCAGCTCCACCAGCTTTCCGCGGTACATCACGCCCACGCGGTCGCAGAGGTAGCGCACCACCGCCAGATCGTGTGCGATGAACAGGAAGGAGAAGCCGTGCTCGTCCTGCAGGTGCTTGAACAGGTTGATGATCTGCGCCTGGATGGACACGTCCAGCGACGCGATGGGCTCGTCCGCCACCAGCAGCTCCGGCTCCATGGACAGCGCCCGTGCGATGGCCACGCGCTGGCGCATACCGCCGGACAGCTCCGGGGGATACTTGTCCAGATACGTGGGGTCGAGGCCCACGTACTTCAGCTGGAACTCGGCCTCGGCGCGCAGGGTGCCGCGCTTTGGGCGGATGTGGTGGATGGCCATGGGCTCGGCGATGATGTCCGCCACGGTCATGTGCTGGTTCAGGCTCGAGGTGGAGTCCTGGAAGATCAGCTGCCGGGTGGTCTGGAGCATCTTCCGGTTTGCGCGGAACTGCTTCGGATCGCACACGTCCACGCCCTTGTAAAGAATCCTGCCCTCCGTGGGCTTCAGCACGTTCATGGCGCAGCGGGCCACCGTGGACTTTCCCGAGCCGGACTCGCCCACCAGGCCGAGGATCTCGCCCCGGCGGAGCTGGAAGCTCACGTCGTCCACCGCACGGATGGCGGCGCTGCGGGAGAGCTTGAAGCAGTGGGTCAGGTGCTGCACGTCCAATAGAATTTCAGCCATGGAAGCCACCTCCCACGGGGGGCTCGACCTTCGGCGCGCGCTTATCCAGCAGCCAGGTCGCGGCGAAGTGGGTGGGGGAGAGCTGGAACATCGGCGGTTCCTCCTCGTAATCGATGGCCAGCGCGTACTCGTTGCGGCATGCGAAGGCGTCGCCCGCCGGGGGATCGATCAGCGACGGCGGCATGCCGGGGATGGTGTAGAGGGGTTCGCCCCGCTGGGCATAGGCCGGCAGCGAGCGCATCAGGCCCCAGGTGTAGGGGTGGCGCGGGTCGTAGAAGATTTCCTCGGTGGTGCCGATCTCCACGATGCGCCCGGCGTACATCACCGCCACGCGGTCGGCCACGCGGGCAACCACGCCCAGATCGTGGGAGACCAGCACCGTGGCCGTGTTAAGCTTCCTCTGTACGTCCCGCAAAAGATCCAGAATCTGCGCCTGAATGGTCACGTCCAGCGCCGTGGTGGGTTCGTCCGCGAACAGGATGCGGGGGTTGGAGGCCAGTGCGATGGCCAGCACGCTGCGCTGGCGCATGCCGCCGGAAAAGTTGTAGGGGTACAGTCCATAGCGCTGCTCCGGCTGGTCGATGCCCACCAGCTCCATCAGCTCGATGACCCTCCGATGCACTTGATCGCGGCTGAGCCTGCGGTTGTGCGCCCGCACGGCCTCGGCGATCTGTTCACCGATGGCAATGGTGGGGTTCAGGCTGGTCATGGGATCCTGAAACACCATGGAGAACAGCTTGCCCCGCAGGCGCTCCATGTCCCGGGGACGATAGTTCGTGATGTCCACGCCGTCCACTAGGATGCTGCCGCCCTTGATGCGCGCGTCCGTGCGCAAGAGCTTCATGATTGCCTTGCACAGCACGCTCTTGCCCGAGCCGGACTCGCCCACGACGGCCAGCACCTCGCCCTCGTGCAGGGTGAAGGACACGTCCCGCACGGCCTGCAATTCGCCCCGGGGCGTGTCAAAGCTGACGCTGAGATTTCTGACTTCCAACAATTCTGCCATAGTGCTCCTCGATACAGGAAGGCCCGCGACCGTCTCCGATCGCGGGGATTCCGTGATTTCATGGTTCGGATGCGAAGATTCAGCCCTCCAGCGTCCATTCGGCCACGTTCCAGAAGATGCCCACGCCGTGGTGGCCCAGAATCGTGTTGGGATCGATGCCCTTGAGCCGGGAGGTGGCCACGTAGTCCGCGTCGATGTAGCAGATGAAGGCGTAGGCGGGGTCGTTGGCCAGCGCAATCTGGAAGTTTGCATAGGCCTCGGCGCGCACCGCCGGGTCGTCGCTCTCCCGGGCCTCGATCAGGTACTGATCCACCAGCGCGTTGGAGTAACCGGAGTAGTTCGCGCCCTTGTCGGTGCCGAAGACCTTGTAGGTGTGGTCGTCCGCATCGAAGGGACTGCCCCAGCCGATGAGGTAGGCCATCTGTCCGCCCCAGTCCACCTTCTCGGGGATTTCGACGGAGCAGTTGATGCCCACCTGACGCAGCATCTGCGCCGCAGCCTGGGCAATGTCCACGCGCACCTGATCGCCTGCGCCGACGCTGATGACGAAGCCGATCTCCGCACCATTGCGCTCGTAGAAGCCGCTTTTGTTCAGCGTGCAGCCGGCCTCCTCCAGTATGGCGCGCGCGCGGTCGGGGTCGTAGTCGTAGTGTTCGAAGTCCGCATAGTTGTATTCGTTGCGCTGCAGCGGGCCGTAGGCCACGATGCCGTGCCCCAGCAGCACCGCGTCCACGATGGCCTGACGGTCGATGGCGCAGCAGATCGCCGGGATGATGTCCTTGTTCTCTGTCCAGTAGGGATTCCAGAAGTTGAACAGGATGCCGCGATAGTCGCTGGTCTCCATGCGGTAGACCGTGTAGCTTTCGTCACTTGCGAAGTTCTCCGCGTCCTTGGGGGTCAGCAGCGCCAGATCCAGCTCGCCGGTCTTCATCTGCATGGCCTGGGCGTTGTCGTCGGGCACGATCTTGAAGATGATGCGCTCGATGTTGGCCGGGCCCTTGAAGTAGTCCTCGTTGCGGGCGAGAATGACGGCCTGGCCCTCGTCCCAGCTCTCCAGCCTGTAGGGGCCGGTGCCGACGGGATTGCGGAAGAACGCGGAGGACTGCATGTCCTCGCCCTCCAGCAGATGCTTCGGTAGGATCGCCATGGTCATGTAGTCCAGGAAGGCGGCGTTGGGCGCGGTCAGGCGGAAGGCGACGGTGTGCTCGTCGATCACTGTGATCTCCGCCACGTCCTCGTAGTTAGGGGCGTTTTCGGAGCCGTTCTCCGGATCAATGATCGCCTCGATGGTGAACTTCACGTCCTCGGCGGTGAAGGCTTCGCCGTCGTGCCACTTCACGTTCTCCTCCAGATGGAAGGTGTAGGTGAAGCTCTCTTCATCGTAGTCCCAGGACTTCGCCAGGCAGGGTACCACCTGATTGTCGCCGTCGTGGGCGGTCAGGCCGTTGAAGATCAGGATGTTGATCTCGCCGTGCTCGTCCATGGCCGGGTTGATGCGGGTGTAGTCGCCGGACGCGTAGGTCAGTGTATTGTTGCTCGTCTCCGCCAGCGCCGCATATGCAAGCGTCAGCGCAAGGATCAGCAGCAGACTCAAAAATCTCTTCATTTGAATGCCCTCCGTGTGTGTTTCAGTTTGTAAGGGCATTGTAGCAGATTCAAGGAGGCTCCACAAGCTGGGCGGGGGGATGCAAAGCGCATGTTTTCACATTCAATTAACAAATGGATGCGATATGCATGGGAAAAGCCCCGCAGAAAATCCGCAGGGCTTTTGCAGGTGGTACCGGCGCTTATTCCTCCGCAGGCAGGTCGACCTTGATCTTCAGGGTCTCCAGCTGATCCGGTCGCACGTCGGCGGGGGTCTCCATCATCAGGCAGTTGGCGCTGGTGGCCTTGGGGAAGGCGATGATGTCGCGCAGGCTGTCGCTGCCGGTGAGCAGCATCACCAGGCGGTCGATGCCGAAGGCCAGACCGCCGTGCGGCGGCGCGCCGTACTTGAACGCGTCGAGCAGGAAGCCGAAGCGGTGGTGGGCTTCCTCGTCGGACAGGCCGATCATCTCGAACATCTGGGCCTGCAGGTCGGCGCGGTGGATGCGGATGGAGCCGGAGGCCAGCTCGATGCCGTTCATCACCAGGTCGTAGGCGCGGGAGCGGATCTTCTCCTTGTCGCCGTCCATGTGGCAGTTGTCCTCCGCATACCAGCTGGTGAAGGGATGGTGGGCGGCCACATAGCGCTGCTCCTCCTCGCTGTACTCAAACAGCGGGAACTCGGTGACCCAGAACAGGTTGTACTTGCCCTCGTCGATCAGGCCCTTGCGCTTGGCGATCTCGCAGCGCAGCGCGCCCAGGCTCTGCCAGACGACGGCCTTCTTGTCCGCGCCGAAGAACACGATGTCGCCCGGCTCGGCGTTCATCTCCGTGCGCACGGTCTCGATCATCTCGGGGGTCATGAACTTGTTGAAGGAGGACTTCACGTTGCCGTCGGCGGTGAAGGTCATGTAGGGCAGGCCCTTGGCGCGGTAGGTCTTGACGAACTCGGCCAGAGAATCGATCTCCTTACGGGTCATGGAGGCCAGACCCTTGGCGTTGATGGCCTCCACGCGGCCGCCCTCGGCGATGGCGTTATCGAACACCACGAAGCCGCTGTTTGCCAGCTTGTCCGTCAGGTTCTTCAGGCGCATCTCGAAGCGGGTGTCGGGCTTGTCGGAGCCGTAGTTCTCCATGGCGTAGTCCCAGGTCATGCGGGGCAGGGGCAGCTGAAGCTCCACGCCCTTGACCTCCCGGAAGATGCGGGCGAACACGCCCTCGACCACGGCGTAGATGTCCTCCTCATCGATGAAGGACATCTCGATGTCGCACTGGGTGAACTCGGGCTGACGGTCGGCGCGGTTGTCCTCGTCGCGGAAGCAGCGGGCGATCTGATAGTACTTGTCAAAGCCTGCGAGCATCAGCAGCTGCTTGTAGATCTGGGGGCTCTGGGGCAGGGCGTAGAAGGTGCCGGGATGCAGGCGGCTGGGCACCAGGAAGTCGCGCGCGCCCTCGGGCGTGGACTTGGACAGGATGGGGGTCTCCACCTCGGTGAAGCCCTGCTCGTCCAGCGCGCGGCGGATGCAGGACACCACCTTGGAGCGCACGCGCAGCTTCTCCTGCATGGAGGGGCGGCGCAGGTCCAGATAGCGGTACTTCAGGCGCACCAGCTCGTTTTCGTCGGCCTTGTCGTCGATGTAGATCGGCGGGGTCTCGCTCTTGTTGAGCAGCACCGCGTCGCGCACCACGACCTCGATCTCGCCGGTCCTGAGCTCGCGGTTGATGGCGCTCTCGTCGCGCAGGCGAACCTCGCCCTGCACAGTCAGCACGTACTCGCTTCTCAGGCTCTGGGCCAGATTAAGCAGCTCGGGGGAGCAGTCGTTTCCGTCAAAGACCAGCTGCACCAGACCCTCGCGGTCACGCAGCCAGACGAACACCAGTCCGCCCAGGTCGCGGGTGCGCTGCACCCAGCCGGAGAGATGCACGGTCTGACCGGCCATTTCACGGGTCAGCAGGCCGCAGTAATGATCGCGCTTGTGGGAAAGCATAATCGATTCCTCCTATATAATCAGTGAATGTTGATTTTACTTCGTCAGGCGTGCGACGATTTCATCGCGCGCAATTTCTTCCTCGGTGCTGTTTGCCATGTCGCGCAGCTTGACCACGCCCTTCTCAAGCTCGTCGCCGGCCAGCACGATGACCTTCTTCACGCCCAGCTTGTTGGCGTACTTGAACTGGGCCTTCATGCTGCGTGCGGCGTGATCCAGATCGGCCTTGAGACCCGCGTCGCGCAGCTCACGCACCAGCTTTACGCCCTCGAGCCGCGCCTCGTCGCCCAGCGTGACCACGAACGCGTCGTAGAGATCGGGCGCTGCGGGGGCGATGCCGCGCAGATCCTGCACCATCAGCATGCGCTCGATGCCCATGCCGAAGCCCATGCCGGGGGTGTCGGGGCCGCCCAGCTCCTTCACCAGACCGTCGTAGCGGCCGCCGCCACAGACGGTGAGATTTCCCTGGGGGGTCTCGGTGATGATCTCGAACACGGTCTTGGTGTAGTAGTCCAGGCCGCGCACGATGCGGGGGTCGATCTCGTAGGCGATGCCCAGCGCCTCCAGGTACTTCTTCAGCCTCTCGAAGTGCTCCGCGCAGTCCGGGCAGAGGTTGTCCAGCATGGCGGGGGCGTCGGTCAACTTGTCCGCGTCCTCCTTGCAGTCCAGGATGCGCAGCGGATTGCGCTCGTACCGCTCCTGACAGGTCTTGCACAGCGTGGACAGCTTGGGCGCAAGGTAGGCCTTCAGCTTCTCATGGTAGGCCTTGCGGCACTCCGGGCAGCCGATGGAGTTGATGCTCAGCTTCAGATCGCCGATGCCGTTGGCCTCAAGCATGCGGATGGCCATCTGGATGATCTCCGCGTCCAGGGAAGCGTCCTTCGCGCCAAAGACCTCGATGCCGTTCTGGTGGAACTGGCGCAGGCGGCCGGACTGGGGCTTCTCGTAGCGGAAGCAGGGGCAGGCGGCGTAGTAGAGCTTGCAGGGCAGGCTCTCGTTCAGGTGGCCCTCGATGAAGGCGCGCACTGCGCCCGCGGTGCCCTCGGGCTTCAAGGTGATGGAGCGGTGGCCCTTGTCCTCGAAGGTATACATCTCCTTCTGCACTACGTCGGTGGTGTCGCCAACGCCGCGCTGGAACAGCTCGGTGTGCTCGAAGATGGGCGTGCGGATCTCCCGGTAGCCCGCCTCGGCGCAGATGCGGCGCATGTTTTCATCGATGATCTGCCATCTGTAAGCGTCCTGGGGCAGCATGTCCAGCGTGCCCTTGGGTGCCTGGGTCAGCATAGTCTTATCCCTCCCGATCAAAATAAAAAAGACCCCGTCCCAATGTAGGGGCGAAGGTTTCGCGGTGCCACCCTGCTTGGACATGCGCTGCATGTCCCACTCGATGCCGGTAACGCGGGCCGCGCCGCAGATGCGGATGCTCCGGGGTGTCCTTCACCAGCCCTCCGTGCGAGCGCTCCCAGCCAACGGCGCTCTTCTCTTTGGCACGTTTGGATCGGCTACTCTTCCCATCATCGCAAATCCATTTGTTACTGCCATTATACGGCGCGCGGTCAGGAATGTCAAGAAAATCGGAGAAACTTAAAACATGCGCGGTAATGCGGCGGAGACACTTGTGTTTTTCGACGTTTTCCGCTATGATAACATCGGAGCGTGATATAACATGACCGAGAGACTCTATTACGACGATTCCTATCTGACCGAATTCGACGCGGAGGTCGTGCGCGCGGAGCTGCGAAACGGCAAAAACATCGTGGCGCTGAACCGATCCGCGTTCTATCCCACCTCCGGCGGTCAGCCCTACGACACCGGAACGATCAACGATGCGCATGTGACGGACGTGTTCGTGGACGCGGACGGCGAGGTCTGGCACGAGGTGGACGCGCCGCTGCGCGTGGGTGAAACCGTGCACGGGCGCATCGACTGGCCCCGGCGCTGGGATCACATGCAGCAGCACGGCGGAGAGCACATGATCGCCGGGGCGGTGTACAAGCTGACCGGGGGTATGACCATCGGCCTGCACCTGGGCGCGGAGGTCTCCAGCATCGACGTGCAGTTTGCCGATGGCGCGACCCACATGAGCGCGGAGATGATCGCGCGCATCGAGGACTATGTCAACGAGCGCATTCAGATGGACGCGCCCATCCGCTGCTGGTTCCCGGACGCGCAGGAGCTGGCGGCCCTCCCGCTGCGCAAGAAGCCCACGGTGAAGGAGCACGTGCGCATCGTGGCCATGGGCGATTTCGAGATGGTGGCCTGCGGCGGCACGCACCCCAGCTCCACCGGGCAGATCGGGCTGGTGAAGATCGTTTCCGCAGCGCCGGAGCGCGGCAAGCTGCGGCTGAGCTTCGTCTGCGGCATGCGGGCGTACCGGGACTACCGCCAGAATTACAACTGCGCCTGGGCGGCGGCGAACCTGCTGAGCACCCGGCCGGAGAAGCTGCCGGAGCTGCTGGAGAGCACGCTTCAGCGCCTGAAGGATGCGGAGCGTGAGCTGAATCGGCTGCGCAGGGAGCGCCTGCTGGAGAGCATCCCTGCAATGCTGGAGCGCGCGGAGGCGCTGCCGTGCGGCGGGAAGCTGGTGTGCACGCTTGCAGACTGCGACCCTGCGGCGCTGAAGGAGCTTGCGTCGAAGCTGATCGAAGAAGACGGCGTTGTGGCGCTGCTGGGCGCGAAAAATGGAGAGAAGTGCAATTTCGTGTTCGCCCGGAGCGCAAATATCGGTTTGCAGATGGGCAGGCTGCTGTCCGAGGCGGCGAAGCCGCTGGGCGGTAAGGGCGGCGGACGGCCGGACTTCGCCCAGGGCGGCGGCCCTGCGGAGGTGCTGGACGCGGCGCGGGCGATGCTGATGAAGGGAGCGGAGACATGATTCCGAAATTCAAGGCGGCGCTGTTCGACATGGACGGCACGCTGCTGTGCACCATGCGCTACTGGCGCTTCACGACGCTGGAGGTGCTGCTGGCCCACGACATCATCCCCACGGCGGAGCAGCTGGCCCAGATGTATTCCACGTCGAGCCGCAGGCTGTGCATGCAGATTCTCGCAGAGCGCGGCCTGGAGCTGGATCAGAAGGATGTCATCCGGGAGATGGAGGGCTACATGCACCGGCACTACCTGCACGACGCCCACGCGAAGCCGAGGGTGGGGGAGTATCTCGCGAAGCTGCGCCGTGCGGGCATTCCCATGTGCGTGGCCACCGGTTCGCCCCGGGAGTATGCCCGGGACGGCCTTGCGCGCCAGGGCCTTGCGCAGCACTTCGAGTTCATCACCGACGGCTACGAGTTCGGCATGGACAAGCACGATCCGGCCTTCTTCCGCCTGATGGCGGAGAAGCTGGGCGTGGAGACGGGGGAGATGTGCGTGTTCGAGGACGCGCTCTACTCCATCAAGTCCGCGAAGGAGGCAGGCTGTCCGGTCATGGCCATCCTGGACCCGGCGTATCAACACGACTGGGAGGAGATCAAGGCGCTCTCCGATTATTGGTTCACGGACTACGGCGAGTTGCTGCAGACCGCTGACAAAGCCCGCAAACGCAAAAATGCCGAATGAGATAACGAAAATAGTTGGCATTTTTGCTTACTGCGTCAGCTGCAGCTGCAAATTGCGGTCACTTACGTCTATGTAAGCTCCCTTATTTGCAGCCTTGCTTCCTTGTCTTGAACGCACCGAAACCGTAGCGCTTGCGCGCAGGTTTCGGCAGTGCGCCGAGGGAATTGAAAATTCCCCGGCGGTTGGTCGCGCTTGCGCAAAAGCAGTCGCTCCATGCAAAGCATGTAGCGACCTGCCCACTGCGATTCTCCGAATCCAGCAGTGGGTAGCCCGTCACCGCACAAGCGGGGACGGGTGCATAAAGCGCAGTAGTGCGACTGCTGCCAGGCTTTCTCAGCGTCTGCAAATCGTTGACTTTGTCAACATTTGGAAACCCCGGCTGCATTCGCAGTCGGGGTCAATGTATGCATTCATCAGGCCTGCTCGGCGTCCTCCTCGGCGGGCTTGGGTACCACGCGAACCTCGGTTGCGCGGCGCTTCTCCGCCTTCTCCACGGTCACGATCAGATTGTCGCACTCGAAGCTGTCGCCGGCCTTGGGGAAGCGTCCCAGCTCCTCCCGCACCCAGCCGTTGACCGTCACCGGATCGTACTCCTTGTGGATGTCGAACAGCTCCAGCATGTCGTCCAGGTTCGCGCCGCCGTCCACCAGATAGCCGCCGTCCGGCAGCGCCCGGTACTCTTCCACGACCTCGTCGTGCTCGTCCCAGATCTCGCCGACCAGCTCCTCGAGGATGTCCTCCATGGTCACGATGCCCTGCACGCCGTCGTACTCGTCCACGACCACGGCCATGTGGCTCTTGGTCTTTTGCAGCAGCTTCAGCAGGTCGGAGACCTTGGTGTTCTGCATCACGTAGGTGGGGGTGCTCATCAATTCGCGCACCGGAACCTTGCCCCGGTTGGCGTAGAAGTCCTTCTCGTGCAGGATGCCCACGATGTTGTCCACCGTCTCCTGATACACCGGCAGGCGGGAGTATCCGCTCTCCTGAAAGAGATCGGAGATCTCATCGTCGCTGGCCCCCAGCTCCATGGCCTGAATCTCCACGCGGGGCGTGAGGATTTCCTCCACGTCCACGTCGGTGAACTCGATGGCGGACTTGATCAGTTCGCTCTCGTGCGCGTCGATGCCGCCCTCGTTCTCGGCTTCCTCGACGATGGTGATCAGCTCCTCTTCGGTGTAGCCTCGGTCCTCCGCAGGCTTTACGACCTTGCCGATCAGCTTCTGCCAGCAGCCCAGCAGCCAGTTCAGCGGCGTGAACAGCTTCGTCAGCGCGAACAGCACCGGATAGAATTTCATGGCGATGGTCTCGGCGTGCTCCTTGGCAATGTTCTTGGGGGTCACCTCGCCAACCAGCAGGATCACCACCGTGATGACCAGCGTGGAAACTGTCACGCCCTTGTTGCCCAGCGCGCGCACAAACAGCACCGTGGCAAGCGAGGACGCGAGGATGTTGACGATGTTGTTGCCGATCAGGATCGACGAAAGCAAGCTCTCATAGCGCTCCGCCAGCTTCAGAACCTTGGCGGCCCGCGCGTCTCCGTCCGCAGCCATGCGCTTCATGCGCACCAGATTCAGCGATGTGTAAGCCGTCTCCGATGCCGAAAAGAACGCCGAACACAGCACCAGGAAAACCAGTGCAATGATGGTACTTAAATCGCCCGTGTCCATTTAGGACCTTCACTCTCCCTTTTCTTCATTCACGTCATACTCGTGCAGCAGCTTCATGATGGTTTCATCCTCGATGAAGACCTGCTCAATCAGGTCGCGGCACGCTGCATAGGCCGAATGAGGCACATAGAAGCTGTAAACCTCGCGCATCATGCCCACCTGGGCCGCCAGTGCACCGCCGACCATCCCCTGCTTGTAGTAGGGTATGCCGCTCTCTGCAAGAATCGGCTCCACCAGCATGGCCTGCATGGCCGTCAGCACGATCAGCAGCACCGGCTCGTTGTCCTCCGGCGCACGCAGATGCTTCCGACTGCCGCACTTGGGGCAAACGTCCTTGCAGAGCACGTGACATCTGGTGCAGATCATATGCAAATCACCTCATTCTATGCCATTATACACAACGAACGTTAAACCAGTATGAATTGTGCGTCTGAATGTGGAAAAGGCAGGCAATTTGCTCTCTGCCAGACTGTCAAAAAACCGGAAGTGCGTGAGGAAGTCGCAACTGCAATCGTAGCAGATACGTGGTACAATCCCTCAGTCAGCTTTACGCACTGGCCGCTATGCAATGCTTTGCAGCGGCCAGCAGCGCCGCCTTTGAATCCGAAGGATTCAGGCGGGCTGGTCGCAACCCGCTTCGCGGGCTGCGACTGCTATCGCTGACAGCTCCCTTTACACAAGGGAGCCTGGGGGATTATTGGAAAACATACAGGCAGGCAATTTGCCTGCGCAAACTGCCTGCCTGAGTAGGTTTGATTTGGGATTATACGCCGCGGCGCTCGTTGCGGAGCTTCTCGGCGGTGGTGGGATTGGTCACGCGCACATGGCCCGGCAGCGGAACGATCTTTGCATCGATCGCGTCCAGAATCCAGCTCGGCTGCGGGAAGAAGGCCTCCTCCAGCTCGTGTGCGGGGGTGATCCAGTTCCTGGAGGCCACGACTGCCGGCGGTGCATCGAGCTCGTCGAACGCCATCTCGGTCACGTTGCGGGCGATTTCGGAGGCGAAGGAGCCGCGCTCGCAGGCGTCGGTGACGATCACCAGGCGGCCGGTCTTCTTAACGCTCTCCAGAACGGTCTCATAGTCGAAGGGAACCAGCGTGCGGGCGTCGATGACCTCGGCCTCCATGCCGTACTTCTCCTTCAGCTCGTCGGCGGCCTTCAGCGCGCGATACAGCACCGCGCCCATGGTCAGGATGGTGATGTCCTTGCCGGCGCGCTTCACATCGGCCTTGCCGAAGGGGATCTCGTAGTACTCCGCCGGTACGCCGCCCTCGTGGAACTGCTCGCCGACGTCGTAGATGCGCTGGGACTCGAAGAACACGACCGGGTCGGTGCCCACCAGAGCGGAGGCCATCAGGCCCTTCGCATCGTAGGGGGTGGCCGGGAAGGCGATCTTCAGGCCCGGGATATGGGCGGTCAGGCTGGTCCAGTCCTGAGAGTGCTGTGCGCCGTACTTGGAGCCGACGGACACGCGCAGGGTCACGGGCATCTTGATGATGTCGGCGGACATGGCCTGCCACTTCGCCATCTGGTTGAACACTTCGTCACCGGCGCAGCCGAGGAAGTCGCAGTACATCAGCTCAACCAGCGCGCGGCCGCCAGCCATGGCGTAGCCGACTGCGCTGCCGACGATGGCGGACTCGGAAATCGGGCTGTTGAACAGGCGATGATAGGGGAGAGCCTCGGTCAGTCCGCGATAGACCGCGAACGCGCCGCCCCAGTCGCGCACGTCCTCACCGTAGGAGACGAGGGTGGGATCCTTGTAGAAGCGGTCGACGATGGCCTCGAACAGACCGTCGCGCAGCTGGTACACCTTGTTCTTGGAGACGGGCTTGCCGTTTGCGTCGATACCGAAGCGCTCCTTCTTGGCGATGGCCTGCACGCGCGGAATCTCGCTCATGGGGATGTTGACGTCCGGCTCCGCGTCGGAGAACGCCTCGACGTGGCCGTTGGTGAACATCATGTCGGCGATGGCGTCGGGATCGGCCTCCAGGTTCATGCGGGGAGAGATCTCCTCGTCGATGGCCAGCTTGAAGTTGCGGAAGTTGACTTCCTTGACGTGCTCGACGATCTTGTCCAGCTCCTCGGCGGTGTGCGCCTTCCAGGCCTCGATCTCCTCCTGGGTGCGGTAGGAGCTGCTGTCCGACGGGGAGTGGCCGCAGAAGCGGTAGGTCACAACGTCGATCAGCACCGGGCCCTTGCCCTCTTCGGCGATCTTCTTCTTGCGGCCGTAGCACTCGATGACGGCCAGCGGATTGAAGCCGTCCACGCGCTCAGCGTTCATCTGGTTGGGGTTGAAGCCCGCGCCCATGCGCGCCGGGAAGTCGTAGGCCATGGTCTCGCCGCGAGTCTGGCCGCCCATGCCATACTGGTTGTTCAGGATGGTGAAGATGACCGGCAGGCCGCCCTTCATGTCATCGCGCCACAGCTCGTTCAGCTGGCCCATGCCGGCCATGTTCAGCGCCTCGAGCACCGGGCCGCGGCCCAGGGAACCGTCGCCGATGTTGGCGATGGCCACGCCCTTCTTGCGGTTGACCCTCTTGTACAGCGCAGCGCCCATGGCGATGGTGCCGGAGCCGCCGACGATGGCGTTGTTGGGATAGATGCCGAAGGGGGTGAAGAAGGTATGCATGGATCCGCCGAGGCCGCGGTTGAAGCCGGTCTCACGGGCGAAGATCTCTGCCATTGCGCCGTAGAGCAGGAAGTCGATGGCCAGATCCTTCACGGTGGCGTGGTCGAACTTCTCGACGACTGCCAGGGTCTTGCCGTCCAGGAAGCTCTTCATGACGTTCATCAGTTCCTCGTCGGAGAGCTTCTCGATGGCGGACAGGCCCTTGGCCAGGATGTCGGAATGGGCGCGGTGGGAGCCGAAGATCATGTCGTCCACGTTCAGGTGGAAGGCTTCGCCGACAGCGGCGGCTTCCTCGCCGATGGACAGATGGGCCGGGCCGGGATGGTTGTAGGCCACGCCGTTGTACTTGCCGTTGATCTTGATCTCATTGATCATGGTCTCGAACTCGCGCAGGGTCAGCATGTCGCGATAGATGTTCAGAAACTGCTCGGTGGTGAAGTTGCCGAGCTCGTCCTTCACGGTCTTCTGATACTGATTGCAGGGGATGTCCTCAAAGTGGATATAACCGGGCTTGCGCATCTCATTCGGATCTACGAACAGCTGCTTGGACATGTGCATGCACTCCTTTATGTAGTTGATCGGATGGCACCGCCGGGAACGTTTGCCCCCGGTGGGCGAGTTTTATAATCGGTGCCGGTTGTTCCCCGGCGACGTTACGCTTGCTTAGCCCCTGGCCAGCAGCAGGTTGAAGTTCTCGAGGTTCTTCTTCAGATCCACCAGGAACTTGGAGGCGGGGGTGCCGTCCAGCGCGCGGTGGTCGTAGGTCAGGGACAGACCCATGCTGGGATAGGCCTTGATCTGGCCGTTCTCCATCTTGAAAGCGTCCTTCATGGCGCAAACGCCCAGGATGCCGGTCTGCGGCGGGTTGATGACGGGGGTGAAGCTCTCGATGCCGTACACGCCCAGGTTGGAGACGGTGAAGGATGCGCCCTTGAGGTAGTCGGGCTTGATCTTGCCCTCCTTGCACTCCTTGGCCAGCTTCTTGACGGTGTCGGAGATCTCCTTCAGGCTCATCTTGTCGGCGTTGAAGATGGTGGGAACCATCAGGCCGCGGTCGGTGTCAACCGCAACGCCCAGATGCACGCCGCGGAAGTACTTCATGGTCTTGCCGTCGTCGATCAGGTTGGCGTTGAGGGCGCGATGCTCGGGCATGGTCAGCGTGCGGGAGACCACGTAGAGCACGATGTCGTTGATGGAGATCTTGTCCATGCCGAAGGCTTCGCCCTTGGCCTTGTACAGCGCGCGGGCCGCCTTGATCTCGGTGGCGTCGCAAGTGAGGCTGTGGGTCAGCTGCGCCATGCTGCTCAGGGAGGCGACCATGGACTTGGCAATGACCTTGCGCATGTTGCTCATGGGCTCGGTGTAGCTGTCGTCGCAGGGCACGCCCAGCTCGACGGGAGCCGCCGCCACTGCCGGAGCCTCGGCTGCCGCCGCTGCGCCGACGATCTTGCCGGCGTCGATCAGGGCCTGCACGTCGCGCTCGATCACGCGGCCGTCGGGGCCGGTGGGCACGACCTGGGACAGATCGGCCTTGCTCTTCTCTGCCAGCGCCTTGGCGCGCGGGGAAATCTTGATCTTGCCCATGACCACGGGGGCCTCGGCCAGCTCCGCTGCGGGGGCTTCCTCGACGGCGGGTGCTTCCTCGACGGGGGCGCTCAGGTCGGGGTTGCCGTCCTCGGTGGGACGGAACTGCTCAAAGTCGTCGCCGGGCTCGCCGATGACGCAGACGTTGAACAGGCAGGGAACGTCGTCGCCCTCCTCGAAGAAGTTGGCCAGCAGGGTGCCGGCAACCTTGGAGGTCTCCTCGAAGGCGGCCTTGTCGGTCTCGTAGGTGAACAGCACGTCGCCGACCTCAACCTTGTCGCCGGGCTGCTTCTTGAACTCGTTGATGACGCAGCTCTCAACGGTGTTGCCCTGGCGGGGCATGATCACCGGAACCGCGTTGCCCTTCCAGGCCTTGGCTGCGGCGGCGGGCTTGACAGCGGGTGCAGCGGGTGCGGCGGCTGCGGGAGCGGCCACGTCGGGGTTGCCGTCCTCGGTGGGACGGAACTGCTCGAAGTCCTCGCCGGGGTTGCCGATGACGCAGACGTTGTACAGGCAGGGAACGTCGTCGCCCTCCTCGAAGAAGTTGGCCAGCAGGGTGCCTGCGACCTTGGCTTCCTCTTCAAATGCGGCCTTGTCGGTCTCGTAGGTGAAAAGGATGTCGCCGACCGCGACAGTGTCGCCCGGATGCTTTTTGAACTCATTGATGACACAGCTCTCGACAGTGTTGCCCTGTCTCGGCATGATTACTGGAACTGCCATGTGTAACGCAACCTCCCGTATCTTAATTTAGCCATACTTCAGGTATAATACCTGCATACGTATATTGTACCAGTCCGCATAAAAATAATCAATCGAACAACACTATATTTATCAATCCTTAACATGAGTTAACATGGATTTTTGTGCGATCTGCGGCCAAAAATCCGCGAAACAGGGCGGCTCCGCCGGAACCGCCCTGTGTATTGTGCGCGTCTGTGCCGGATTGCCGGCGGTCAGGCTTGCCTGTTTCTTACGACCACCTTCATGGTGGCCTTCACGTCGGTGTTGACGTCCTTGACCGTGATGGTCGTCGTGCCGGGCTTTACGCCCTGCACCCGGATTTCACCCGTCGACCGGCGCGACAGGTAGACGTTGTCGTTGGACAGGCTGAAGGAGAGGTTCGCCGTCTTGCTTGCCGATGCAGGCTTTACGCCCACCGAGATATAGCTCAGCTCGCCCATCAGGAGCTTCAGATCGCCGGGCGAATCCATGTGGATGAAGCTGAGCGCATCCACCACGTAGGGCTCGACCACCTTCACTTTGACGCTGGCGGTCTTTTTGATCTTGCCGCGCGTGGCGGTGACGGTGATGGTCGCGGTGCCCTTGCTCACCGAACGCACGACGCCGTTTTCGTCCACCGTCGCGATCTTCGTGGAGCTGGATTTCCAGCTGTAGGCCGCCTGGGCCGTCTCGGGGCCGAGAATCGGAGTCAGCTGCTTGGAATCGCCCAGCTCCAGCCAGACCGTGCCGGTCTCCTTGAGCTTCAGGCTGGTGGGCTTGTAGGGGTCGACCACCTTGACCTTCACCGTCGCGGTTTTCTTGATTTTACCGCGCGTGGCGGTCACAGTGATGGTCGCGGTGCCCTCGCCGACGGGAGTCACCACGCCGTCAACCACCGTCGCGATCTTCGTCGAGCTGGACTTCCAGGTATAGGTCACCTGTGCAGTTTCAGGGGACAGGCTGGGAGTCAGGGTCAGGGTTTCACCAAGGTTCAGGTCCACCGTTCCGGTCTTGTCCAGCTTCACCCCAGTGGGTTTGTAGGGGTCGACCACCTTG
>SFNY01000052.1 GCA_004554085.1 Clostridiales bacterium
GTTGTCAGACCTTTCGATGCCCTCTTTAGAGGCCTACCACAAGAGTTTAGCCCTTATAGGGCTTGGTCAAACCACCCGTTCAACGGGTGGTTATGACTTTGCATGGAGACGCTCACGCAATGTTATGAAATGTTAAATTTTTGATTATTATTGATATTTTATATCAACTAGAATACAATATTGACAGGTGATGCGAATGCGAAAAATCCGCCATACCCTCCAGAGGGAGATCGTCTATCAGGCGATCCTGTCCATGCCGGGCCATGTCACGGCCGACATGGTCTACGAAGCAATCCATGCGGCGCACCCGAGCATCTCGCGGGCGACGGTCTACCGGAACCTGCGGATGCTGGAGGCCGAGGGGAGGATCATGCGAATTGACGTTCCCGGGAGCGCCGACTGCTTCGAGGCGCACACGCGGGAGCACTATCACATCCGCTGCGCCAGCTGCGGGAAGCTGTTCGACGCGAAGCTCAAATACATGCCCAATCTGGTCGAGCTGGAGCAGGCGGCGGACAGCGAGTTTGAGATCTGCGCCTGCAACCTGCTGTTTGTGGGCTACTGCCCGGACTGCAGGGAGAAGCGCGCAGAGGAAGAAAAAGAGGGCGAACCGGATCAGGAAGAAAACGAAGAACAATGAAGGAGGAACGTATCATGTTGAAGGGAAAGACGGCCGTCGTCACCGGCGGCACCCGTGGCATCGGCTTTGCCATTGCAAAGAAGTATCTGGACAACGGCGCAAACGTTGCCATCTGCGGCTCCCGGCAGGATTCCGTGGACAAGGCGCTTGCGAAGCTTACGGAATATGAGGGACGCGTGATGGGCATCTGGCCGAACCTGTGCGATCCGCAGGAGGTAGCCGAGGCCTTTGCATCCGTGAAGGCGCGCTTCGGCAGCCTGGATATCCTGGCGAACAACGCGGGCGTGTCCTCGCGCACCAGCCTGTATGACTACACCGTTGAGGAGTTCACCAAGATCATGGACATCAACGTCAAGGCCGTGTTCGTCTGCTCCCAGGCGGCGGCGCGCATCATGAAGGAGCAGGGCGGCGGCGCGATCATCAGCACCAGCTCCATGGTCGGCGAGTATGGCCAGCCCTCCGGCTGCGGCTATCCGGCCAGCAAGTTCGCCGTCAACGGCCTGACCCGCTCCCTCGCCCGCGAGCTGGCGAAGGATCAGATCCGCGTCAATGCGGTGGCCCCGGGCGTGACCCGCACCGACATGCTCTCCGCGCTTCCCAAGGAGATGGTGGACCGCATTTCCGCCGGCATCCCGCTGGGCCGCGTGGGCGAGGCCGAGGACATCGCCAACGCCTACCTGTACCTGGCCAGCGATCTGGCGAGCTATGTGACCGGCGTGACGCTCCGCGTGGACGGCGCTGCCATGACCTGAGGAGGCCCATATGAATAAGAAGGCAATGTACAAGCTGAGCTACGGCCTGTTCGTGCTCAGCACCCGTCAGGACGAAAGGGACTACGGCTGCATCATCAACACGGCGGGCCAGGTGACCTCCGAGCCGAATCGCATCAGCATCGCGGTCAACAAGGCCAACTACACCCACGACATGCTTATCCGGAGCGGCAAGTTCAACGTCTCCATCCTCAGCGAGAATGCGTCCTTCGCCACCTTCCAGCGCTTCGGCTTCCAGTCGGGCCGCACGGTGGACAAGTTCGCGGATTACGAGGGCTGCGCCCGCAGCGCAAACGGCGTGCTCTACGTGACCGAGGGCACCAACGCCTTCATCAGCGCCACGGTGGAGCAGACCATCGACCTGGGCAGCCACACGCTGTTCATCGCGGCGGTGGATGACATGGAGGTGCTCTCCGACGTGCCGTCGGCGACCTACGCCTACTACCAGTCCTCCATCAAGCCGAAGCCGGAGAAGCCGGCTACCAGTAAGACGGTGTGGAGATGCACGGTCTGCGGCTACGTCTACGAGGGCGAGGAGCTGCCCGCGGACTTCACCTGCCCGCTGTGCAAGCATCCCGCCTCGGATTTCGAGAAGGTCACGGGCTGATCGCAACCCATACATAAGTGTAGGGCGGGGTGCCTTCACCCCGCTGCATGACAATTGCAGGAGCTGCCTCAAAATGACAAATCGTTTTGAGACAGCTCCTTTTGTATAATATGTAGAAAGATTTATCTTCAAGCCTCTGCCGCCGCAGCCTTCAGGCAGTTCAGCGCCTCGGCGGCGTCCCTTGCAAAGTCCCGGCATTCGCCCTCCATGGTGACGCGGCCCCGGTAGCCCATCTCCCGCAGGGCTGCGAAGGTCGCGGCGTAGTCCTCGCCGTCGCCCATCCTCGGCGGGAGGTTGCCCAGCACGTTGCTGACGCGCATGTGCCAGAGCAGGCTGCCGGTGCGCTTCAGCTGGGGCAGGGACTCCGCCTCCAGCGCCATGTTGAAGCCGGAGGCCGCCACGCCCACCCGATCCAGCCGCAGCATGGCGGAAATCAGCGTGGCTTCCGACACGTAGTTCATCAGGTCGGCGACGCTCCGCCGCAGCGGCAGCAGCGCCACGCGCAGCCCCGCGTCGGCGGCGTAGCTCTGAAGCATGCGCACGAGGTTGCCCAGCTGCCGCCAGGCCATCGCCGGGTCGAAGCCCGGGGGCAGCATGCGCTCGGCGGGGCAGTCGAACAGCGCAAGCTCCGCGCCCAGCGCCCGGGCCAGCTCAAAGGAGCGATCCAGCGCGGCGTGAATGCGCTTGGCGGACACGCTTTCGCCCAGGATCGGCACGCCTCCGGGCAGCAGGCCGCAGACCACCTCGGCGTACACGCCGCAGGACTGCATCTCAGCGGCCATGGCGCGGTAGGCGGTCTCGTCCAGGCGCAGCACGTCGTTGAGATCCAGCTCCACGTAGTCGTAGCCCGCCTGCGCGGCGGCTGCGATCTGACCCGGCTTCGCGCAGATTCCGAAGCGGATTCCTTCTATATTATTAGGTCGTTTTTCGCTCATCTACGGTCGTCTCCCTTCAGCGCGGCGAGCTTCTCGTTGAGCTTGCGGTAGACCACGCGCATCTCCGGCTCCGAGGAGGCCTCCACGGCCTCGTCCAGAGCGAACCAGCGCACGGCGCTGTTCTCGTCGGGCTTGCTGCGGATGTTCTGGGAATCGTCGGCCTCCAGCAGGTAGGTCAGGTTCAGGTGCAGGTGGGGAACCACATATTTCCCGCGCTTGACGTGGGCGTTCACGGTGAGGATCTCCAGCGAGTAGAGCTGCTCCGTCACCGGACGCAGGCGCTCGACGCCGGTCTCTTCCCGAACTTCCCGCAGCGCCACGCCCAGCAGGTTCTCCTCGCCGTCGGCATGTCCGCCGGGCCAGGCCCAGGACTTGTAGATGTTGTGGTAGAGCATCAGCACCCGGTTGCGGGCGGGATTGACCACCCAGGCCGAGGCGCTGAAGTGGGCGATCTCGTTTGCCCGGGTCAGGATGTCGCCGGGAAAGAGGTCGAGGTAGGCAAGCATCATGCGCCTGTCCTGAACCTCCTGTTCGCAGTCGGGCGCGTAGCCCTCGATGATTTCCCGCAGCTTCACATCTCGTCCTCCCATCATTTTCTTCCATAATATTATACGTGAAAGCCGCAGCGATGACAAGACCCGACGGATAAATCGCGGATTTGCAGATTTATGGCGCATATTTCGTTAAAATCATCCGTTGCATTGCGCATTTGCTTGATTTCAGCGGGGGATGTGGTATAATAAGCTCAGACCAATATAAGGGGTGTTAATTTATGGCAATCGTAACTTCCAAAGAGATGTTCAAGAAGGCCTACGACGGCGGCTACGCCATCGGCGCTTTCAACGTAAACAACATGGAAATCATCCAGGGCATCACCGAGGCTGCTATTGAGAAGCATGCTCCGCTGATCCTTCAGGTCTCCAAGGGCGCGCGCGCCTATGCCAAGCATGCCTACCTGATGAAGCTGATTGAGGCTGCCATCGAGGACGCTGAGCAGACCGCTGGCTTCGATCTCCCCATCTGCGTGCATCTGGACCACGGCGACACCTTCGAGCTGTGCAAGAGCTGCATCGACGGCGGCTTCACCTCCGTCATGATCGACGGCTCCTCCAAGTCCTTCGAGGACAACATCGCTCTGACCAAGCAGGTCGTCGAGTACGCCCATGACCACGGCGTCGTGGTCGAAGGCGAGCTGGGCACCCTGGCCGGCGTTGAGGACGAGGTCAATGTTTCTGCCGAGGATTCCTCCTACACCCGTCCCGAGGAGGTCGAGGAGTTCGTGACCCGCACCGGCGTCGACTCCCTGGCCATCGCAATCGGCACCTCCCACGGCGCGTACAAGTTCACCGCCGCACAGCCCACGGCGCGTACAAGTTCACCGCCGCACAGTGCACCCGCAATGAGAAGGGCATCCTCGTGCCCCCGCCGCTGCGCTTCGACATCCTCGAAGAGGTCTCCAAGCGCCTGCCCGGCTTCCCGATCGTTCTGCACGGCTCCTCCTCCGTCCCGCAGGAGTTCGTCAAGATCATCAACGAGAACGGCGGCAAGATGCCCGATGCAGTCGGCATTCCGGAGGAGCAGCTCCGTCAGGCCGCCAAGGGCGCTGTCTGCAAGATCAACATCGACTCTGACCTGCGCCTGGCCATGACCGCCAGCATCCGCAAGTACTTCGCGGAGCATCCGGATCACTTCGATCCCCGCCAGTACCTCAAGCCCGCTCGCATTGCCATCAAGGACATGGTCGCCCACAAGCTGGTCGACGTTCTGGGCTGCGACGGCAAGGCATAATTCGCAAAACAGAGCAAGGGAGGCCTTCGAGACAATCGAAGGTCTCTCTTTTCAGCGAAATGCAATGTTGATTTTCGATGATGTCAAGCGGAAATGCTTGACATCTTTCCTGTTTTGGTCTATAATGAATAAGCTGTCAAGTGAAATAACTTGCGGAGGTAGCGCGATGGCCGATGTGGAGACCCGGGTGGAACTGACCTGCCTGCTGGATTTTTACGGCCCGCTGCTGACCGAGCACAGGCGCGAGGTGCTGCGCCTGTACTGCGAGGAGGATCTCTCGCTGGCGGAAATCGCCGAACAGCTCTCGATCACCCGGCAGGGCGTGAGCGACGCGCTGCAAAAGGGCAGGCGGCAGCTTGCGGACTACGAAGAGAAGCTGGGGCTGGCCCAGCGCTATCGCGCGCTCGGCGAAGAGGCGCAGCGCTGCATGCGGGCGCTGGATCGGGTGCACGCAGAGGGCGAGGATCTGGAAAGCATCAACGAGGCCCGCGAGGCCCTTCAAAATATCCTGTATGAGAGGTGAGGCGCAATGGCATTTGAGGGATTGACCGACAAGCTGCAAGGCGCGTTTAAAAAGCTCAACAGCAAGGGTAAGCTCACGGAGGCGGACGTAAAATCCGCAATGCGGGAAGTGCGCATGGCGCTGCTGGAGGCGGACGTCAACTTCACCGTCGTCAAGGATTTCATTAAGAAGGTCACCGAGCGCGCGGTGGGCGCGGACATCCTGGAGAGCCTGACCCCCGGCCAGCAGGTCATCAAGATCGTCAACGAGGAACTGACGGCCCTGATGGGCGGCAGCAACGCCAAGCTGACCTACTCCTCCCAGCCGCCGACGATCTACATGCTCTGCGGTCTGCAGGGCGCAGGTAAGACCACCATGTGCGGCAAGCTGGGCAACATGATCAAGAAGGGCGACAAGAAGCCCCTTCTGGTCGCCTGCGACGTGTACCGCCCCGCAGCCATCAAGCAGCTGCAGGTGGTGGGCGGACAGGTGGGCGTTGAGGTGTTCGAGCGCGGCCAGGGCAATCCGGTGGAAATTGCCAAGGAAGCCATCGAGTACGCCCGCTATTACGGCCGCGACCCGGTGATCATCGATACCGCAGGCCGTTTGCACATCGACACCAATCTGATGCAGGAGCTGCGCGACGTGCGCGACGCGGTCAAGCCCAAGGAGATCCTGCTGGTGGTGGACGCCATGACCGGTCAGGACGCGGTGACGGTGGCCAAGACCTTCAACGACGAGCTGGGCGTGGACGGCGTGATCCTCACCAAGCTGGACGGCGATACCCGCGGCGGCGCGGCCATCTCGGTGCGCGCGGTGACGGGCAAGCCGATCAAGTTCTCCGGCATCGGCGAGAAGCTGACTGACCTCGAGCCCTTCCACCCGGATCGCATGGCCAGCCGCATCCTGGGCATGGGCGACGTGCTGTCGCTGATCGAGAAGGCGCAGGACAGCTTCGACGAGCAGCAGGCCGTGGATCTCACCCGCAAGATGCGCACCAACGCCTTCACCCTGGAGGATTACCTGGAGCAGATGAAGCAGCTCAACAAGATGGGCTCCATCACCGACGTGCTGAAGATGATTCCCGGCGTGGGCAGCAAGATCAAGGATGTGGACATCGACGAGGAAAAGGTGATGAAGGCCCAGAAGAAGAACGAGGCCATCATCCTCTCCATGACCCGCATGGAGCGCCGCAACCCGGACATCCTCAACGCCAGCCGCAAGCGCCGCATCGCCGCCGGCAGCGGCACCACCGTGCAGGAGGTCAACCTGCTGCTCAAGCAGTTCGATCAGGCCAAGAGCATGATGAAGAACGTGATGGGCGGCATGAAGGGCGGCAAGATGAAGCGCATGATGAACCGCTTCGGCAAGCAGTAAGCTATCAACAGCATCCGCTGTGATATACAAACATCTGAGAATTGGTTAGGAGGAAACTCAAATGGTTAAGATTCGTCTGAAGAGAATGGGCATGAAGAAGAAGCCCTTCTATCGCCTGGTCGTTACCGATAGCCGCAACTGCCGCGATGGCCGCTTCATCGAGGAGATCGGTTACTACAATCCCGTTTCCGAGCCCGTCGAGATGAAGATCGACGAGGAGCGCGCGAAGTACTGGCTCGGCGTTGGCGCACAGCCCACCGACACCGTTCGCGGCCTGCTGAAGAAGGGCGGAGTCCTGTAAGCCATGCTGGAACTGGTCAAGTACATCGCAACTTCCCTGGTCGATAAGCCGGAAGCCATCGACGTGCGCGAGGTCGAGAACGAGGAGAACATCGTTATCGAGCTGCGCGTCGATCCGGAGGACATGGGCAAGGTGATCGGCAAGCAGGGCCGCATTGCGAAGGCCATCCGCACGGTTGTGAAGGCTGCCTCTGCCAAGAGCCCGAAGCCGGTTTTTGTGGAAATCATCTGATTTCGTTCCCTCCCTTGTGCAAAGGGAGGGTTTTTCTTGGTTTCGGGCGGAAAATGTGCCGGATTCTGCCGGAAAGCGCAGCTTTTTCCGAATTTACTTTGCGGATTTCTATTGCTTTTTTCGGCCTTTGCGGTTATAATATCCGTATAAAAATATGGAGGTGTAACCAACATGGCATATAAGATTTCCGACGATTGTGTGATGTGCGGCGCTTGCGCCGAGGAGTGCCCGGTGAACGCGATTTCCGAGGGCGAGGGCAAGTATGTGATCGACGCGGATACCTGCATTTCCTGCGGCTCCTGCGAAGGCGTTTGCCCCGTTGGCGCTCCCGCTGAGGAATAATTTCCTTTAGTCCGGAGATTGAGCGGCCCTCTGCGTTGCTTTGCGCGCGGAGGGCCGCTTTCTGTCTGCTGCAACCGGGACGGCGGAGGCTTGAACCGCCGTTCTATGCACGGTTGCTTGACAGCGGTCGTGTATTGCTATAAATTGGAAGAAAGTGTTGCGAGGGGGAGGCGAAAGCGTGGGCGACATTCAGCTGAATTACGTGGAAAGGGGCGCGGGGGACGCGCTGATCCTGCTGCACGGCAACGGCGAGAACCTGGGCTACTTTGCGGGGCAGATGGACGACTTTGCAAAGTCCTGGCGCGTGATTGCGCTGGACACCCGCGGACACGGCGCATCTCCACGGGGCAGCGCGCCCTTTACCATCCGCCAGTTCGCCGAGGATCTGCGCGCCTTCATGGACGAGCAGAATATCGATTCGGCCCACATCCTGGGCTTCTCCGACGGCGGCAACATCGCCCTGAGCTTCGCGCTGAAGTACCCCCGGCGGGTGAAGAAGCTGATCCTCAACGGCGCGAACCTGGATCCCCTGGGCGTGAAGCTGCACGTCCAGATTCCCATCGTGCTGGGCTACCACCTCACGCGGCTGTTTGCGGGCAAGCGCCCCGAAGCGCGGCGGAAGATGGAGCTGCTGGGCCTGATGGTGAACGAGCCTCACTTCGCGCCCCAGGATCTGCGCAAGCTGGAGCTGCCTGCGCTGGTGATTGCAGGGGACCGCGACATGATCCGGGACAGGCACACCCGGCTGATCGCCGAAAGCCTGCCCAATGCCCGCCTGAAGATCCTGAAGGGCAACCACTTTATCGCAAATCAGAGGCCGGAGGAATTCAACCGCACCGTGGCGGAATTCCTGGCGGAGTGACGGAGGAAACGAATGCATCTACGCGTATTGATGGACAACATTGAGTGGAACGGCCTGATCGGGGAGTGGGGGCTGTCGCTTCTGATCGATTTTGCAGGCCACAGCATCCTGCTGGACGCGGGGGCCACGGGCCGCTTCGTGGAGAACGCCCGGGCGATGGGCGTGAATCTGAAGGACGTGGAGGTCTGCGTGCTCTCCCACGGGCACTACGACCACGCCGACGGCTTCGAGCGCTTCTTCGAGGAGAATGACCATGCCAAGATTGCCCTCCAGCGCGCCGCAACCCAGCGCTACTACGGCAAGAAGTGGATCTTCCACCGCTACATCGGCGTGGATCGGGACATGCTCCGGGACTTCAAAGAGCGCTTTCACTTCGTGGACGGCGCGCAGGAGCTGCTGCCCGGCGCGCACCTGATCCCCCACAGCACGCCGGGCCTGGAGGCCATCGCCGTGCGGAACAACCTCTACATGCGCTCCGGTCGCCGCTTGACGCCGGATTCCTTCCTGCACGAGCAGAGCCTGGTGCTGGAGGAGGACGGCGCTCTGGTGATCTTCAACAGCTGCTCCCACGCCGGGCCGGACAACATCATCCGCGAGGTGCGCGAAGCCCTGCCGGGCAAGCCCATCCGCGCCTACGTGGGTGGCCTGCACCTCTTCCACCTCAGCGACGGAGAGGTCTGCGCGCTGGCGGAGCGCATCCGTCAAACGGGTGTGGAGCACATCGTCACCGGCCACTGCACCGGTGCGCGCGCCTATGAGGTACTCCGCCGGGAGCTGGGCGAGGGCGTGGTACAGATGCATTCGGGCCTGGAGCTGGATCTGTGAGGGGGCTGAACCATGGCGACGAGCCGTCAATTTGTCGATTACGTGCTGGAGCAGCTCTCCGGCTTTGACGACGTGCGGGTGCGGCCGATGATGGGCGAGTACCTGCTGTACGTCCGCGACCGCTACGCCGCGGGGCTGTGCGACAACCGCCTGCTGGTGAAGCCGACGCCCTCGGCGCGGGCCCTGCTGCCGGACGCTGCGCTGGAGCCGCCTTACGAGGGCGCGCAGCCCATGCTGGTAGTGGACTGTCTGGACGACCGGGAGATGTTGGAACGGCTCATTACCGCGATCTGGGAGGAGCTGCCTCCGCCGAAGAAGAGGAGGAAGGCATGAGCGAGGTGGAAGCGAGGATCCGCGCGCGCCTGTTTGCAATGCAGGATCTGAAGTATCGGGATTTTACGTCAAAGCTTGCGCCCACGCTGGAAAAGGAGCGGGTCATCGGCGTGCGCACGCCGGAGCTGCGCAAATATGCCGCAGAACTCAGCAAAACGGAGGATGCGGCGGCGTTCATGGCGATGCTGCCCCACATCTATCAGGAGGAAAACAACCTCCACGCCTTCCTGATCGAGCGCATTGCGGACTACGACGCATGCGTGGCGGCGCTGAATGCGTTCCTTCCGTATGTGGACAACTGGGCCACCTGCGATTCCATGTCGCCCAAGTGCCTGAAGAAGCAGCTGCCCCGGCTGAGCGGCGAGATTCGCCGCTGGATGGACTCGGAGCAGACCTACACCGTCCGCTTCGGCATGGGCATGCTGATGCGCCACTTTCTGGACGACGCTTTTGATCCCGCCTATCTCGATTGGGTGGCGGCACTGCGCTCGGAGGAATACTACATCAACATGATGATCGCCTGGTTCTTCGCCACGGCGCTTGCGAAGCAGTGGGACGCGACCCTGCCCTACATTGAAAGTCGCCGCCTGGATCCCTGGGTGCACAACAAGGCGATTCAGAAGGCCATCGAGAGCTTCCGCATCCCCGAGGATCGCAAAATTCTGCTGCGCGGGCAGAAAATCCGCTGAGAATGTCGGAAAACCATCGATTTATTTTGACAAGCTTGTCATATGCTGTCAAAAATCGCATAAACTGATAGCGGTGAATACGAATATGTGGAGGACAGAACATGAACGAGCAGAACACAGACCGTTCCTTGCGCGCGAGCCGTCAGGCGGATCGCATGCGCGAACTCTATGCCCAGATCGGGGAACCGCTGCCGGAGGAGATCGTGCTTGATCTGCTCCAGCATCTGGATCGCGCGCTGGAACTGGCCGAGGAGGAAGAAAAACCTGCGGACAAGCACAGGCTGAATGCATAACAGATGAAGAAACAAACCGGCGTGCAGGTCATGCCGGTATTTTGCTGCCCGGCGCACGTTCGCGTGGATTCGACACGCCCGCCCTTTTTTTCGCGTTCGCACAATTAACGCAATAAATTCCTTGCCGGGATTGACATGTTTCGCGGGGAAACATTACAATATAGGTTGTGAAATTATGAGGCTGGAGGAATGTAAATGCTGCATCCCGAACTGAAACAGGAAGTGGCGCGCAGGCGTACGTTCGCCATCATCTCGCACCCGGACGCAGGTAAGACGACGCTGACCGAGAAGCTCCTGCTCTACGGCGGAGCCATCCGCCTGGCGGGTTCGGTCAAGGCCCGCAAGACGGCGCACCACGCCACGTCGGACTGGATGGAGATCGAGAAGCAGCGCGGCATTTCGGTCACGTCCTCGGCGATGCAGTTCGACTTCGACGGCTACCGCATCAACATTCTGGATACCCCCGGACATCAGGACTTCTCCGAGGATACCTACCGCACGCTGGTGGCCGCGGACAGCGCCGTGATGCTCATCGACAACGCCAAGGGCGTGGAGGAGCAGACGGTGAAGCTGTTCAAGGTCTGCCGCCTGCGCTCCATCCCGATCTTCACCTTCATCAACAAGATGGACCGCGCCGGTCGCGACCCCTTCGATCTGATGGAGGAGATCGAGCAGGTGCTGGGCATCCGCTCCTGTCCCGTGAACTGGCCCATCGGAATCGACGGAGACTTCAAGGGCCTCTACCACCGCGACACCCGCGTGATCGAGCTGTACAAGGGCGGCGATCACGGTCAGACCCAGGTCGAGGTGCAGGAGATCGGCATCGACGATCCCGACTGCGAGGCCGTCATCGGCAAGCGCTACTACGAGAAGCTGGTGGAGGACATCGAGCTGCTGGACGTGGCGGGCGACGAGTTCGACCTGGAGAAGATCCTCTCCGGCCAGCTCACGCCCATGTTCTTCGGCTCCGCCACCAACAACTTCGGCGTGGAGCCCTTCCTGAAGCGCTTCCTCGGCTACACCAAGGCTCCTGCGGCGCGCGTCTCCGACGAGGGGCCCATCGATCCCGCCTCCGACAAGTTCACCGGCTTCATCTTCAAGATTCAGGCCAACATGAACCCCGCCCACCGCGACCGCCTCGCCTTCATGCGCGTCTGCTCCGGCGTGTTCGAAAAGGGCATGAGCGTGTGGCACTCCTCCTCGAACAGCCAGGTCAAGCTGGCCCAGCCCCAGACCTTCATGGCCCAGGAGCACGAGAGCGTGGAGACCGCCTATCCCGGCGACATCATCGGCCTGTTCGACCCCGGTATCTTCCGCCTGGGCGACACCCTCTGCACCGGCAACCACGTCAGGTACAGCGGCATTCCGCTGTTCGCGCCGGAGTTCTTCTGCCGGGTCAGCCCCGAGGACTCCATGAAGCGCAAGCAGTTCCTGAAGGGCATCGTCCAGCTCTCCCAGGAGGGTGCGGTGCAGACCTTCAAGCGCCCCAACATCGGTCGCGAGGAGATGATCGCGGGCGTGGTCGGCGTGCTGCAGATGGACGTGCTGGAGCACCGCTTGAAGAACGAGTACGGCGTGAACGTCATCCGCGAGACCCTGCCCTTCCGCTACGTGAGATGGGTGGTGGAGACCCCCAAGCCCGTGGACAAGCTGCGCCTCACCTCCACCTCCGCCGTGGCCGAGGATCGCAGCGGTCGCCCGGTGCTCATGTTTGAAAACGAGTGGAGCATCCGCCTCGCCTGCGAAAACAACGAGGGCCTGGTGCTCGCCGAGACCGCCGACCGCATGGTCGCCGACGACATGGAGGTGTAGCACAGGGGTTACGCTTAGGGCTCCGCCCTAAGAACCCGCTTAAGGGCATGATGCCCTTAAGAATCCCCATATAGCGGCGCAATGCGCCGCTGGGAAAATTATTTAATATTCTCTTGTGCCCGAAGTTGATTCATTGGTCGAAAACGATAAATTAAATTATTTTAGGCGCGCATTGCGCGCCATACAGAGGGTTCCAAGGGGAATCATTCCCCTTGGCAGGGGTTTCAGGGGACAGCGTCCCCTGAGCGCCTCCCCCAAAACGTACACCGACGCAAAAAGGAGTCTTTTGATTGAAAATTGTACGAGATGATCTGAGAAACATCGCCATTATCGCCCACGTCGACCACGGCAAGACCACGCTGGTGGACGAGATGCTCAAGCAGGGCGGCGTATTCCGTGCGAACCAGCAGGTGGCCGACCGCGTGATGGACTCCAACGATCTGGAGCGCGAGCGCGGCATCACGATTCTGTCGAAGCACACGGCCGTGCACTACGGCCACACGAAGATCAACATCGTGGACACCCCTGGCCACGCGGACTTCTCCGGCGAGGTGGAGCGCGTGCTGAAGATGGTCAGCGGCGTGCTGCTGCTGGTGGACTCCTTCGAAGGCCCGATGCCCCAGACGCGCTTCGTGCTGAAGAAGGCGCTGGAGCTGAACCTGAAGGTCATCATCGTCATCAACAAGACGGACCGCCCGGACGCGCGCTGCGACGAGGTGCTGGACGAGACGCTGGAGCTGCTGATCGATCTGGACGCCAACGACGAGCAGCTGGACAGCCCGGTGATCTACGCCTCCGGACGCTCCGGCACCGCCACCACGGACTGGCGCAAGCCCGGAACCGACCTGAGGCCGCTGTTCGACTGCATCCTGGAGCACATCCCCGCGCCCGAGGGCGACCCGGACGAGCCGCTGCAGATGCTGATCTCCACCATCGACTACAACGATTACGTGGGCCGCATCGGCATCGGCCGCATCGATCGCGGCACCATCAAGACCAACATGATGGCCATCCGCTGCGTGTACGGCTCCAGCTTCGTCTCCGCACCCACGCGCCTTGCGGGCCTGTTCGCCTACGACGGCCTGAAGCGCGTGCCCGCCGAGGAGGTGGGCGTGGGCGACATCGTGGCCATCTCCGGCTTCCCGGAGCTGCTGATCGGCGACACCATCTGCAACCCGGCCATGGCGGATCCGCTGCCCTTCGTGAAGATCGACGAGCCCACCATCTCCATGACCTTCTGCGTCAACGATTCCCCCTTCGCAGGAACCGAAGGCACCTACGTGACCAGCCGCCATCTGCGCGCGCGACTGGAGAAGGAGGCCCTGACCGACGTGTCCCTGCGCGTGGAGGAGACGGATTCCACCGACGCCTTCCGGGTCTATGGCCGCGGTGAGCTGCACCTGTCCATCCTCATCGAGAACATGCGCCGCCAGGGCTACGAGTTCGCCATCACCAAGCCCGAGGTGCTCTACAAGACCATCGACGGCCAGCTCTGCGAGCCCATCGAGCGCATGGTGGCCGACGTGCCCACCGAGTACTCCGGCAGCGTCATCGACAAGATCGGCCGCCGCCGCGGCACGCTGATTTCCATGCACGGCGAGAGCCGCATGCGCCTGGAGTTCGAGGTTCCGTCCAGGGGCCTGTTTGGCTACCGCAGTGAATTCCTCACCGACACCCGCGGCGAGGGCGTGATGAGCGCCGTGTTCGACAGCTACCAGCCCTATCGCGGCGACATCCCCACCCGCAACACCGGCGCGCTGGTCGCCTGGGAGGACGGCGTGACGACCAGCTACGCGCTGTTCAGCGTGCAGGATCGCGGCGAGCTGTTCGTGGATTCCGGCGTGAAGGTGTACAACGGCATGATCATCGGCCGCAACTCCCGCGTGGGCGACATCGATGTGAACGTGTGCAAGAAGAAGCACATGACCAACACCCGCAACGCGGCCTCCGCCGAGGAACAGAACAAGATCACCAACATCCACATCCCCACCCTGGAGGAAGCGATGGAGTTCATCGACGACGACGAGCTGGTGGAGATCACCCCCAAGTCCATTCGCATGCGCAAGAAGATTCTGGGCACCGAGGCCCGCAAGAAGATCGAGGCGCGCAAGAAGAACGGACAGGCATAATGAAAACAGCGGCGTGTGCGAATCCTCGCGCACGCCGCACGCATAAAGGAGCGATTCCATGCGCATCACCGGCGCAAAACTGAATCACTTTCGCAATTACGCTTCCTGCGAATTCGCGCCCTGTCCGGGAGTGAACGTGCTGCTGGGCGACAATGGCCAGGGTAAGACGAACCTGCTGGAGGCGCTGTACCTGTGCTGCACGGGTCGCAGCCACCGCACGCGGCAGGATCGGGAGCTGATCTACTGGGACGCGGACTTCGCCTCGGTGCAGGTGCGGGCCGAGAAAAACGACGGCAGCCACGAGGTAGAGGTCATCCTGCCGGCCATGGGCAAGCGCAAGATCAAGATCGCGGGCCGCGAGGCCGCGCGCTCCGGCGAACTGATGGGTCACATCACCGGCGTGCTGTTCTCCCCGGAGGATCTGCGCACAGTCAAGGATGGCCCCGCCGAGCGCCGGCGCATGGTGGACATGACGCTCTCCCAGCTGCGCCCGGCCTACTACTACGCCCTCCAGCGCTACAACCGTGCATTGAAGCAGCGCAACGAGGCGCTGCGGGCCATGGCGGGCAACGTCTCGCTGATCGCTACGCTGGATCTATGGGATGAACAGCTGGCGAATGCGGGTGCGGAGCTGATGCGCCACCGCCGGGCATACATTGAAAAGCTCTCTGCTGCGGCGGAGGAAACCTACCGGGAGATCGCCGGCGGCTCGGAGCAGCTGCGGGTGCGCTATGCGCCCAGCGTGACCGCCGGGGACGACGTGCAGAGCAATTTGGACGCGCTGCTCGCTGCCCGGGAGACCGATCTGCGCAGGCTCACCACCTCCGTGGGCGCGCACAGGGACGAGGTGCTGCTGACTGTGGAGGGCCGCGAGGTGCGCGCCTACGGCTCCCAGGGGCAGCAGCGCACGGCGGCGCTGTCGCTGCGGCTGTCGGAGCTTTCTGTGATGCGCGACGAGCTGGGCGAGTGGCCGGTGCTGATGCTGGACGACGTGATGAGCGAGCTGGATCCCTCCCGCAGGCGGCAGCTCATCGCCCGTCTGGAGGGCATCCAGACCATCGTCACCTGCACCGATAAGGACGACCTCGCCGGGGCCACCATCGGCGCAGCCTGGAGGGTGCACGGTGCGGAGCTTGAAAAGATTGAGGGATAAAGGAAAACCCGAGTGGAGAAAAGCGCTCCATTCGGGTTTTGCCTATTTTCTATGCTTTCCAAACAGCCCTGCGCCCATCTCCTGCGCGCCGTTCTTCAGCTTCGACCAGGCGGGGCCCAGCTTTCCGGTGGCGGCCAGGGCGTAGATGGCGGCCAGCACGATGGCGACGCCCACGGCCCAGGCGATGCCCTTGGCGGCGTTTGCGTTCTTCTCACCGGTGGCAGCCTGGGCGGTGGAGCCGAACAGCACCTCGTCGATCACGTCCGCCATGTATTCCGTCGCGGAGATGGCCTTCTCCTTCTCAATCTCATAGGTGCCGAACTCCAGCAGGATGGCCTGCGGATACAGCTCCTGGTTGTAGTTGCCCTTGCCGATGAAGATGTCCTTGACCAGCCCCGGATAGGCCTCGTCCGCCGCAGCCTTCAGCTTCTGTGCGAAGGCCTTGTTCTCGGCGGCGTTCTGGTTGGAACGGCCCACGAACAGCCGAACCATGCTGGTGTTCTCGCCGTCCACCTCCGTCTCATACTCCTCGGCCTCCACGCCGTCGCGGTGGATGTCGATGATCGCGTCGGGAGCCTGCTTCACGTACTCCTCCACCGTGCTGCGGGAGCGGTTGTACGCGTCCGCGTCGTGGGGGAGGAAGGAATCCTGGGAGTACTCAACGGTGATGCCCTTGGCCTCCAGGCTCTGCTTCAGCGCCTCGCCCACGTCGTAGATGCCTGCGTTCTCCCACAGCGAGGACGCGCCGTCGCTGGGCACGTAGGATTCATCGGAGTGAGTGGAGTACATGCAGATCAGCTTTTCATCGTCTGCGGCCGGGTCGGTCGCCGCGTGGGCGGAGAGGAAGGCGGCGAAAGCGGCCTCGTCGATGGTCGCCGCACCCAGCTCCTCGGCGGTGGCGACGCAGCGCACGTCATCCACGAAGGCCACGCGGTACTGGCGGTTGTCGGCGGAGATGTACTCGTCGCCCTCGTACATCCGCGCGGCGCGCCGGGTGAGCACCGCGCCGTCCGCGTCCACCAGCGTGTAGATGCAGTCGCCGTCGGTCTCGCCCGCCGCCAGGGCGGTCTGCGCAGTCATGAGGAGGATCAGACAGGCGCACAGGCAGATCAGGATGCGCTTCATCGGCTGTGCTCCTCCTTCACAAATTCTCCGTTGCGGAACTCCCGGGTGGGGCGCTGGGTGCCGCGCTTCATGCGCTCGATGATCTCGCCCAGCAGCTCCGCCAGCAGCACCGCCACGATGCCCGCGATCACGATGCCGTCCGCCGCCCCCGCGCCGCCCAGCACGAAGTCCTGCGGAACGCCCTTCGACCAGACGTAGATCGCGTTGGCAGTGTCAGAGAGCATCATGCCGATTACGCCCGCGATGAAGGCGCAGCGCCGGGAGCGCCCGAATACGTAGGCGATCAGGCCCGCAGCCAGGCCGTAGAGGAGGATGGGATCGACGGTGATGGTCTCCGGCTCGTCCGGCGCGAACATGCCGATGGCGAAGATGGCCGCGCCGGTGACGATGGAAGCCAGAATGCTGCGCCAGCGCTCCCAGGCGGTGTCGGCCTTGACGAACAGGTAGATGCACAGCGTCAGCGGAATTACCGCGCCGCCCAGGTTGAAGGCGAACACGTCGGTCACGCGAATGTCCGGCACAAAGCCCAGGCCGATGATCAGCGCGATGAACAGCAGCGCCAGCTTGTCGTTCAGCCGCATGCGGTCCAGCACGCGCTGGCCCACGCCCAGCAGGATCAGGATGGCGACGACGATCAGAATTATCATGCCTATGGTCATGTTTTTCCCTCCAATTTGGTTTCACCCCTATTATGACCCATTGGAGGAATTTGAAACCTGCCCACAGAAATTGCCAGAGCAGCTTCATTTAAAATTCTCGATTGACACCGCCGCGCAGGAAAACTATAATGATAGAAATGGCTTTCGGCCAACAATGTTTTCAAAGCGAGGAAGAATATGGAATTGAAATATCAGGCGACCTATCGCGCAAAGGGACTCAAGGCCTACTCGGTGGGCGAAATTCAGGGCCTGTCGCCCGCATTGGAGCTGGCCGAGCCGCGCCTGCGCGCCGCCGAGGGCAAGCTGGAGCCGGGGGAGATCTGCATGCTGATCTTCGGCGTCACGCCGGAGGAGTATGCCTGGCGCGAAAATGATACAAAGAAGCTGGACGCGCTGGCGGAGCAGCTGCGCAAGCGCGTGCCCGCCGACCGGCTGATCGCCTGGCGCGTGGTGGATCTCAAGGGCAAGCTGGTGCAGCGGGAAATCAAGCCCCAGACCGGCGAGAGCATCGACGGCGGCGCGTATGCGCTTGCGATGAAGAACCGTGCGGCCCAGACTGCTCCCGTGAGTGCGGGCCCACTGGACGCGTTGCTGAAGGAGTGCTGCCGTCTGCAGAGGCTGTGCGCTGCGAAGGACGCGCCCGAGGGCGTGCGCGTGGACTGGACTGCGGAGAGGGCGAAGCTGGCTGCGGAGCTGAAGAAGCAGAGCCTGTGGGTCGCCTTTGACGCGAACCTGGGCGGCAGGCTGCCCTTTGCGGGCTACGATGGCCGCATTGAGCTCTTTACCGCCGCTGAACGCGCGGAGAACGCCCAAAAGCGCATCGCCGAGAGCTGCGGCGGGCAGAACTTCTGGACGCTGAAGGAGATTCCTGTCGCGGAGCAGGAGGGCTTCCTTCAGCTGTGCGCGGAAAATGGCCTGAGCGCGCTGCGGGTGGACAACGGCTTCGCCCCAGCGGAGCTGGAACTGTCGGATTTGCGGCAGGGCAAGCCCTGCGAAAATGCAGAGCTGCGCGGCATGCTGCTGCGGGAGGCGGAGTACGGCGTGCGCTGGAACCGCCTGAAAGCGGCAAATGTGGCGGAACGGCTTCAGCGCGGCGCACTGGAGAGCATGCTCACGCTGCGCAACTTCGCCTGGCGGGGGCTGGGCAATTCGATCCTCTACGCCCTGTGCGCGATGCCCAATGGCGAGGGCGGTGAATTCGCCACCTCTGCGGCTGCGGCAAAGCTGGGCATGGGCCTGCGCGTGGTTCCCGGCGACAAATGCGTGCTGCTCAACGAGAAGCAGAGCGGCGCGAGCCGGCTGCCGGTGTTCAGCTCGAAGAAGCGGGCACTGGTTCTGGCCGGGCGGGTCAAGGGCGCGCAGCCGGTGCGCATGACCTTCGACGATCTCGTCCAGCGCGTGGGCGCGGCGGAGGGAATCCTGATCGACCCGGACGACCTGGGCTATCGCCTGCCGAAGACGGAGTTTGACAAGGTGCGCGAGCTGCGCGCGAAGCCGCCGATGGCGGTGCGCGTGAAGCCTGCGGAGGACGCGCCTGCGCCGGAGCAGGCGCCCGCACCCAGGCTCCAGAGCGAAATGGGCGAGCTGCCGAACCCCGACAGCTTCGATCTGCCGCCGAGGAAGGCGGACGCGCCCGCGCCGAAGGCCGTTAAGGCCGACGAAGTGTCCACAACGCCCAAAAAGGAGGGAAAGCTGGGCTTCTTCAGCAGGTTTAAGAAAAAATAATGGGCGAATCTGTGGCGCGCGGCTTGTAATCACAGGAGGATTGTTATAGAATAATGCTGTATTTGTGCAGATGTCTGGATACAGCTGCGGATTTACAGGAGAGGAAGCGGATTGCCATTGAGGACGGCGCTGATCATCCCGGCCTACAAGCCGGGGGAGGACATGCTGAAGCTGCTGGAGGAATTCCGGGACAATGGGGGTTTTCTGCCCGTCGTGGTGGATGACGGCAGCGGCGCGGAGTACCGCGCGATCTTTGACCGGGTGCCGGACTTTGCGGTGCTTTTGCGCCACGAGGTCAACCGCGGCAAGGGCGCGGCGCTCAAGACGGCCATGAAATACGTGCTGGAGTCGCTGCCGGAGTGCGATCTGGCGCTGACGGCGGACGCCGACGGCCAGCACAGGTATGCGGACATCCTGCGCGTCAACCAGGTCGCCCGGGACAACCCCGGCGCGCTGGTGCTGGGCAGCCGCAGGTTCGAGGGCGACGTGCCCTTCAAGAGTCGCTGGGGCAACGCGATCACCCGCCAGGTGTTCGCCATCGCCAGCGGTGCGAAGGTCTACGACACCCAGACCGGCCTGCGCGCCTTCGGTCGGGAGGCGATGGAGCAGTTTTTGCAGATTTCCGGCGACCGCTACGAGTATGAGATCAACATGCTGCTGGCTGCGGCGCAGTCCGGACGGCCCATCGTTGAGGAGACCATCGCGACGGTCTACATCGACGACAACTCCTCCTCCCACTTCCATCCGGTGCGGGATTCCTTCAAGATTTACATGTGCATCCTGAAGTTCGGCTGCTCGTCGCTGATCGCCTTCGCCGTCGATTTTGTCATGCTGATGCTGCTCAGCGCGCTGACGGCGGGGCTGGGCGCGGAGCTCTCGCTGGCGGCGAGCGCGGTGGGCGCGCGCCTGGTGAGTGCCTCGGTGAACTTCTGCATCAACCGCCGCGTGGTGTTCAAGGGCAACGAGACCCTGGGCAAGTCGATCGCCAAGTATGCGGCGCTGGCGCTGTGCATCCTTGCGGTGAACTACCTGCTGCTGCGGCTGCTGAACATCATGCTCCATTGGCCGCTGGCACTGTCCAAGATCATCGTGGAGGTTCTTCTGTTCGCGGTGAGCTTCGCGGTGCAGGGCAGGTTCGTCTATCGCAGAAAAGGAACGGAGAAAAACTGAATTTCAGCGCGAAAAGCGCGGACTGCACGATGCATGCAGCCCGCGCTTCTTCAAACGGACATGAAAAAGGCGGCATGACGAATCATGCCGCCTTAAACATACCGTTGTTCGTGCAGTTGCGCTTACTTCGCGTCAGCTTCGACCTGAACGATCTGCTGGCCGTCGTAGTAGCCGCACTCCTTGCACACGCGATGGTTCAGCTTCATCTTGCCGCAGCGGGGCTTCCAATGCGCGCTGCGCCGAGAGTCTCTCCTTGCCTTGGAGACTTTTCCTTTCGGAGTGGCCATAAGTTACACCTCCTCATTGTTTTGCACAATCGCTTTTAATGCCGAAAAGGGATTCGTAACCTCTGCGCCCTCCTGGCATGTACAGGTACCCAGATTCAGATTGACGCCGCACCGTGGGCAGAGACCCTTGCAGTCCTCGCTGCACAGGAAGCGGTAGGGCAGTTCCAGCAGCAGCGCGTCCCGAACGGCGTCCGTGAGATCCGCCTTTGATCCTTCAAAGGAATACAGATCCGGGTCCTCGGGGTCGATTTGGCGGGCAAACTGCGCGTCCATCTCAGCTTTCAGCGGAAGCACCACCGGCTCGAGACACTTGGCGCAACGGGAAGTGACCGTCGAAGTGATCTCGCCCCGGATGCTCACCTGCTCACCGGATCCAAAGAACTCGCCGCGGACAGTAACGTCCGTAAAAGCGACCGGATCGCTGAGCACTTCCATTTCCTCGATCTCTACACCCAGCTCAAAGCTGTAAACCTGACCGGGATACTTCAGTGCGTTGGATACATCCAGCATTGCCGACAAACCTTTTTCCCCCTAACCTCAAATATTATATACGCTGTATGCTATTTTGTAAAGTTATTTTTTCGTAGCGATTTCCAGCGTATCGCGGGCGATGGCCAGCTCCTCGTTGGTGGGGATGACCCAGACCTGAATCTTGCTGTCGTCGGTGGAGATCAGTTTCTCCTCGCCGCAGACGTTGTTGCGCTCGTCGTCGATCTTGATGCCGAAGTAGCTCAGGCCCTCGCAAACCCACTTGCGGGCGCGGATGTGGTTCTCGCCGATGCCGGCGGTGAAGATGATGGCGTCGCAGCCGTTCATCGCGGCGATGTAGGAGCCGATGTACTTCTGCACGGTGTAGGTCCACATCTCGATGGCCAGCTTGGCGTCCTCGTCGCCGTTGTCGAAGCGGGCGGTGACGTCGCGCATGTCGGAGGAGCCGGTCAGGCCGACCAGGCCGCTCTTCTTGTTCATCATGTTCAGAACCTCGGACACGGTCTTGCCCTCGGTGTTGGCGATGAACTCAACGCAGGCGGGGTCCAGGGTGCCGCAACGGGTGCCCATGACCAGACCATCCAGAGGCGTGATGCCCATGGTGGTGTCCACGCACTTGCCGTCAACGCAGGCGGACAGGGAGGAACCGTTGCCCAGATGGCAGACGATGACCTTCTTGCCTGCGCCCAGCAGCTCGGTGGCGCGGCCGGCGATGAAGCGGTGGGAGGTTCCGTGGAAGCCGTACTTGCGCATGTGCAGGTCGGTGTAGTAGTGGTTCGGCAGCGCATAGCGGTAGGCCTTGGCGGGCATGGTCTGATGGAACGCGGTGTCGAACACGGCGACCTGGGGAACATTCGGCAGCACCTTCTGGCAGGCGCGGATGCCCATCAGGTTGGCGGGGTTGTGCAGCGGGCCCAGCGGGATGTTCTCCTCAATGGCGGCGATGCAGGCGTCGTTGATCAGGCAGGAGGCGGAGAACTTCTCGCCGCCGTGCAGCACGCGGTGTCCAACTGCGCCGATCTCGCTCAGGTCGGAGATCACGCCCATCTTCTTGTCCACCAGCAGCTTCAGAACCAGCTCCATGGCGGCGTTGTGGTCGCCCAGCTTGTCGATCTCGGCCTCATACTTCTTGCCGTTGTACTTGTGGGTGATGTTGGACTTGGGGTCCACGGTGCCGATGCGCTCGACGAGGCCCTTGGCGATGACGGACTCGTTGTCCATGTCGATCATCTGATACTTCAGGGAGGAGGAGCCGGCGTTGATGACCAGAATTTTCATGGGTAATGCACTCCATTCTTGAAATCGCTGTGCGGCTGGAGGTTCAGCCGGGGTATTTAAATCGCGGGGCGGGGGAGCGTGTCCCCCGTCCGCGCATTCATCCGATTAGCCCTGCGCCTGTGCGGCGGTGATGGCGACGGTGGCGACGATGTCCTCGACGCTGCAGCCGCGGCTCAGGTCGTTGCACGGCTTGGCGATGCCCTGCAGGATGGGGCCGTAGGCCTCGGCGTTGCCCAGGCGCTGCACCAGCTTGTAGCCGATGTTGCCGGCCTCGAGGCTCGGGAACACCAGGGTGTTGGCGTGACCGGCGACGGCGCTGCCGGGAGCCTTCAGCTGGCCGACCTTCTCAACCAGCGCGGCGTCGAGCTGCAGCTCGCCGTCCAGCATCAGGTCGGGGGCCATTTCCTTGGCGATGCGGGTGGCTTCCTGCACCTTGGTGACCTGGTCGTGCTTGGCAGAGCCCTTGGTGGAGAAAGACAGCATGGCCACGCGGGGCTCGATGCCCGCCAGGGAGCGCGCGGAATCGGCGGCGCCCAGGGCGATGTTGGCCAGGGCCTCGGCGTCGGGATCGATGTTCACGGCGCAGTCGGCGAAGATCATGATGCCGTCGTCGCCGTACTCCTTGTTGGGGCTCTCCATCAGGAAGCAGGAGGACACGGTCTTGATGCCGGGCTTGGACTTGATGATCTGCAGCGCGGGACGCAGCATGTCGCCGGTGGAGTGGATCGCGCCGGAGACCAGGCCGTCGGCCTCACCGGCCTTGACCATCATGATGCCGTAGTACATGGGATCCTTCACGGTTGCGGCAGCCTTCTCCTCGGTCATGCCCTTGGCCTTGCGCAGTTCATACAGGGTGGCGGCGTACTCGGCGCACTTCTCGCTGGTGGCGGGGTCGATGATGTTGATGCCCTCGAGGGAAGCGCCCGCGGCGACCTCCTTGATCTTCTCGGGGTTGCCCAGCAGCGTCAGCTTCGCCAGACCCTGCTCCACGATCATGGAAGCGGCCTTCACGGTGCGGGGCTCGTCGCCCTCGGGCAGCACGATGTGCATCACATTGGACTTTGCCTTCGCCTTGATCTTATCGATGATTGCCATTGGTTTTCCCTCCGTTTGATTCTGCGCGCCGCAGCACGCGGTTCATTGATGTAAGAATCCCCGGCTTGCGCGGCTGTTCGCCGTCAAAAAAGACGCCGAAAATTCTTGAAAATCATACACATCTATTATACGATATTTCATCCAAAATGGAAAGCATAAAATGTAAATTTGTCAGCCTTCGCCGCGCTTTCGGGGAGCGGCGGTGGTGGAGCGCACCACCAGATGGGCGTCCAGTACCTGCTGCACGGGCGCATCGCCGCCGCGGCGGATCTGCTCCAGCAGAATCTCCACGCATCTTGTGGACACGGTGCGCTTGGGGAAGTGCACGCTGGTCAGCGGCGGCGGGAAGCGCATGTGGGACTGCACGTCGTCGAAGCCCACGATGGACACGTCCTCCGGCACGCGCACGCCGTGGCTGTTGAGGGCGTAGATGGTCTCCCAGGCGATGTAGTCGCTGAAGGCGAAGATGGCGGTGAAGTTCAGATTGGACGCGAGGATTTCCTCGATCTTCTGAACGCTGTCGCTGGCGGAGGCGTCCATCTCCACTACCAGCGCCGGATCGATTTCGATGCCGCGCTCCGCCATGGCCCGCTGAAAGCCGCGCAGGCGCTCGCCGGAGCTGGAGATGCGGGGGTCGGCGGTGAGCACCAGAATGCGCTGGTGGCCCAGCTCGGCCAGGTGCTGGCCGGCCAGATAGCCGCCCTTTTCGTCGTCGCACACCACGTAGTCCGCGTCCAGATCGTCAAATCTGCGGCCCATCAGCACGAAGGGCATGCCGTTCTGCTGGAGCAGGCGGATGCCGTCCAGCGACTTCTGGGTGGGGCAGAGCAGCACGCCGTCCACGTTCTTGTTCAGCGCGGAGATCACGGCCTGCTCCTCGCGCTCGGCGCGCTCCTCGGTGCCCATCACGATGGCGCGGTAGCCCTGCTTCTCCAGCTCGGCGACGCAGATTTTGATTTCGATGGCGAACAGGGGATTGGCGATGTCGCTGACGATGATGGCCACGGTCTTGCTGGAGCCGGAGCGCAGGCCCCCGGCCTGGGAGTTGGCGATGTAGCCGATCTCCCGCGCGGCCTTCATGATGCTCTCGCGGGTCTCCAGGGCGATGCCCTCCTTGTTCTGCAGGGCCTTGGAGATGGTGCCCACAGTGAAGCCGGTCTTTGCCGCGATGTCCGTCAGCTTCACGCGGCGGTTGTTCCTCTTGTTCATCAGTCGCTTCCTCCCGGGATGTGCGCACGCGCGCGGGTTCTCCCCTTCATATTATAGAAGAAAACCGGCTTTGTCAATCGTGAATTTACGTTTTCATAGCTCTTCCTGCCGGGAGTGTGCAAAGCAGGCATTTCACAAAGGAAAAACCCTCCGACGCTGTGCCGAAGCACGCGTCGAAGGGAGCCGTCAATCATCGTCGTCCCAGCCGGGCGGGGCGTAGGGACAGTCGTCATCGTCATGGCCGAGCCGGCCGCAGTAGTCGCAGTGATCGTCGTCCTCATGGCCGTGCGCGCCGCAGATGGAGCAGTTGTCGTCGGCCTCGTGGCCGGTTTCGCCGCAGAGGGTGCAGTAATCGTCGTCATCGTCGTCGCAGTGATCGTCGTCGTGATGCTTACCTGCTGCTGCGGTGGGAGCGAATGCGGCGGGGAGACTGGCTGCGGGCGAAGGCGACGGGCTGCTTGTCGCACTGGGGCTCGCTGTGAGCGTGGGCAGGGTCAGCGGCACGCGCTGATCCGGGGGCGCATCCAGCGGAACGTCGCTGCGGGGAGCGAGGATGCGGTAGGCGCCCAGCCCAAGCATCAGCGCAAGAACCATCGCCATCGCCAGGCCGGCGCGGGCGAAGCCGCCGGTGCGAGCGGCGTCCGGGTCCACGATCATGCCGACCTTCCAGCCGTGGCGGCGCAGCACCCGGCGCAGCTCACCGCCGGGGAGCAGCACGATGGCGTGCAGACCGCGAATCTCCAGGATCAGTCCCTTCATGTGAAATCCTCCTTCGGAAGGATGTAGCTTGCGATGTGGGGGTAGTTGCCGTCGGTGGCCAGCACGGCGGCGATCAGGTAGCGGCGGTGGCGTTCCCAGATCTTGTCGCCGGTGTCGAAGGCGGTGCAGAGCGCGGCGATGGGCAGCCTTCCCTTCAGGGTGCGCCGGGCCAGCTCGGGATCGCCATGGATGAGCCGCACGGCCTGCTGGCACAGAGATCGGGTGGACTGATGGCGCGGACAGGCATGCTGCACCTGGCGCAGCGTGATGCCGAGTCCGTGGAGCGCGCGGGCGTAGGCCTGAATTTCCTCCCGGCGCTCCGCCTCCCGGCTGCGTGCCCGATGGGCGGAGACGGAGGCGGCCTGATCGATGGCGTACTGCGCCGCGTCGTCGAGATCGGCCATGGGAATTTCCCGGTCGAGCCGGAGCCTGCGGCGCTCGTCGATCAGGCGCAGGCTGATGATGCGCCTGCATAGCGGCAGAAACGCACCGCGCTCCGGGCAATAGGCCGCCACGGCTTCGCGGAACGCGTCCTCGGCGATCTGCACGTACTCGTCCCGTACGCTGTGCATGTGAAAGCGAACCGCTGCGATCATCAGCGGCCGGTGTGCGCGCATCAGTTCGTTCATCAGGAGGGGATCCTCCCTGGCCTGCCGGGCGCGTTCATTCAGACTGGGCTGCATGGGTTTCCCTCGCTTCTGCATTTGCCCCGCGGAATTTGCGAAAACCTCGTATTCTGCGTGTTGGGGATTCTTCTATATATTATACACCTTTTTGGAGAATCCGCAAACGCAGCGGCGCCGCCCCGCGCACATGCGCGAGGCGGCGGGCCCACCTGCTGCGTTCACCGGGCGACGGGGCAGGCTTCACCGTCGTGGCCGATGCCGTTGCAGCGTTCGCAGCGGTCGATGTCGAAGAAGCGCGCCAGCGCGTCCGCATCGCCATTGAGGATTTCTGCGGTCACGCGGGTGGGGCAGAAGTCGTCGTCGTGGCCGGTCTGACCGCACACGTCGCACTTCTCCCGATCCACCTTGACGCTCACGCTGCCGTCAGCGGCGATTTTGCAGCTCTGACCGGTGGTCGCGTCGAAGCGGATGGCCTGGTCAACGCCGTTCAGGGAGAAGGCCAGGGTGTACGCGCCGCCGTCGATGATGTCCGCAGCGCGCAGGTAGAGATCGTCCTCCTCGCCGCCGATGAACTCGAAGGGAACGGAGTTGCCGCTTGCATCGGTGAGGGTCACGGCTGCGGAGGCATACCAGTCGCAGTCGCGGCTCAGCTCAGCCTTGACGATGCCGAAGCCCTTGTATTCGATCTCCTCGATCCGTGCGGAGGATGCGGAAGACGCGAGGGCACTGGAGAGGATCAGGGCAAGAACCAGGATGCATGCGATGATGATTTTCTTCATATAAAATTCCTCCTTGTTTTCTTTCACCTAGAATTCGCAGCGAGTGTGCCTTTTTCGGGGGTGTTTTGAAATTTTTTTCTGAAAAACTGGTTCGGGCAAAAGAAAAGCCGCCCCGGAGAGAAATCTCCGGAGCAACCATACGTTTCGAATTCACATTCAGTTTCCGCACTCGATGCTGATGCGGGTGAAGATGTCCAGGATGTCGTCCACCTTCATGTTTTGCTTTTCCTCGCCGTCCACGTCCAGCACCACGTGCCCGCGATCCATCATCAGGATGCGGCTGCCGTACTCCACGGCGTAGCGCAGGTTGTGGGTGACCATCATGGCGGTGAGCTTCTTCTCCTTCACCACCCGGTCGGTCAGCTGCATGATGATCTCGGCGGTGTGGGGATCCAGCGCGGCGGTGTGCTCGTCGAGGATCAAAAAGTCCAGCGGCGAGAGCGTCACCATCAGCAGCGCCACGGCTTGGCGCTGTCCGCCGGAGAGCGCGCCCATTTTCACGTGCAGCTTGTCCTCCAGGCCCAGCTGCAGCGACGCGAGCTGCTCCCGGAAGAAGTCGATGCGGTTTTTGGAGATGGCGCGGCTGAGTCCGAAGGGCTTGCCCTTGTTGTCCGCCAGCGAGAGATTTTCAAGCATCGTCAGATCCGGGCAGGTGCCCATGGCGGGGTTCTGGAAGATGCGGCCGATGCGTGCGTAGCGCTTGAAGTCGGCGGAGCGGGTAATGTCCCGGCCGTCGATGCGCACCTGACCGCCTTCCACCGGGATGCTGCCGCAGATGATGTTCAGCATGGAGGTCTTGCCGCTGCCGTTGCTGCCGACGATGGACACGAACTCGCCGTCCTTCACGGTCAGGTTGAAGTCCTGAAACAGGCAGGATTCGGTGATGAGGCCCTGATTGTAGACCTTCGTGATGTTTTTCAGCTCAAGCATGCTTCGTCACCTTCCCCCTGTTTGCGTTTCCGAGAATCAGGATCACCAGGAACAGCACCGCCGTGACCAGCTTCAAAAGGTTCGCGGGCAGGCCCAGGCTGATCGCCACCTGAATGCAGATTTTGTAGATGATGCTGCCGCACACCGCGCAGGTGGTTCCCTTCACGAAGCTCATCCTGCGGAAGATGGTGGTGCCGATGATGACGGTGGCCAGGCCGAAAACCATCTGGCCGGTGCCCATGGTGCTGGAGAAGGAGCGCTGCTCGTGGCAGACCACCGCGCCGCACAGCGCCACCAGCGCATTGGCGATCACCAGGCCCAGAATCTTCATCCGGCCCTGGTCCACGGCCAGCGAGGTGACGACGGTGGCGTTGTTGCCCGTGGCGCGCAGCAGCATGCCGCACTTGGTCTTGAAGAACAGATCCAGAATGATCTTGAACAGGATCGCCAGAATCAGGGAAACCACCAGCTTGCGGTGCATCAGCGTCAGTCCACCGAACAGCGCCATCACCGGCTTTCCGGTGAAGATGGTGTCGATGGATCGCTCCACCGCCAGATTGGAGCCCGCGATCTGCAGATTGATGGAGAAGAGCGCCGTCATGGTGATGATTCCAGCCAGCAGGTCGCGCACCTTGAAGCGCACGTGAATGATGCCGGTCACAAGGCCCGCAAGCGCGCCCACCAGCATGGCAACCACCAGCGTCAGGTAGGGATTCATGCCCTTCACCAGCAGCACGGCGCTCACCGCCGCGCCCAGAGGGAAGCTGCCATCCACCGAAAGATCCGGAAAGTCCAGTATCTTATAGGTAATAAAAATTCCATAGGACAGCAGCGCATAGATCAGGCCCTGTGTCAGCGTGCTCACCAGCAGATCGAGGAAAACGCTCATGCTCTTGCTCCTTTGTTTGTTTCATTGCGCAGCCGCCGGCTTCATATGAAACCGGCGGCGCAGGGGTTTCGGGGAATTATGCCTCGGTGGACTCGATGGCCTTCTCGGCAATATCCGCAGGAAGTTCGATTCCGAAGGAAGCCAGCGCGGCGGAGTTGACGTAGATGCCGTACTCGGAGATGGTCTCGTAGGGCATGTCGTAGGCGGAAGCTTCGCCGGTCAGGATCTTCGCGGCCATCATGCCGGTCTGGCGGCCCAGCTGCACGTAGTCGATGCCTGCGGCGGCGACGCAGCCCAGCTTCACCTGCTCAACCTCGCTGCCGTAGATCGGGATGCCGGCCTCGTCGGTCTTCTCCAGGATGGAGGAGAGCACGCCCACCACGTTGTTGTCGGTCAGGTTGGAGAAGCAGTCCAC
>SFNY01000053.1 GCA_004554085.1 Clostridiales bacterium
TCAGCTTGTCAAAAAAGACTTTTTGACAAGCTGGTGGACGGGGGAGTATCTCCCCCGCCACTGCCACCCCCTCCAGATTTTGCTTGAATTGCAAGCAATTCCGGTCGCAAAATCTGCAAGGAGGCGATTTTCTGACGAAAATCAGCTGCGTGATCGCCGTGCTCGCCGCCGATCACGATTTGAATGCGAAAGGTCTGCGGACCTCTCGCGCTCTCCTGGGGTTTTTCGACAGTCTAACGCAGCGATTGCAAAGGCATGCAATCGCTGCGTTGTCATGTGTAAACCGCTGCACACGGCGGTAAGAGCGGCTGCACTGTCACAGCCGCAGACCCTTGATGTCCTTGATCCGGGAGAGGATGATGTTGCAGCTGCAATCAATCACGCCGGGGAGCGGATCGATCACCTCCCGGATCAGCGCTTCCATCTCCTCGCCGGAGGCCGCCACCGCGTGCACGTGCAGCTTGTTCCTGCCGGTCACGCGATAGATCTGCGTGACGACGTCGTTCCCCTTCAGAATCTGCTCCACCTCCGGCAGCGCGTCCGGCTGGGTCTCGATCTCGAAGTAGCAGGACACCGCGCCGCCGATCTTCTGCGGATTGATGACGGTGGTGTACTCCTCGATCACCCCGCGCTGCTCCAGCACCTGTATGCGCATCTTCACCGCCACGCGGGAAATCCCGATTTTCTGCCCGATCTCCGAATAGGAGCTTCGGGCGTTTTCAATCAGCAACTGCACGATCTGCTGGTCCAGCGCGTCCAGTCCGTCCAGAAACATGGCGCATCCCTCCCATCTGGAGATATTATACGTCCTTCTGATCGAATTGTAAATGGTCGATTGACATTGGCAAGCTGTATTGCTATAATAATTACGAAACGAAATTTATAACTTACGATTTGGATGTGATGTCATGGACAGGGATCTGACCCGCGGGCCGGTCATGGGCTCCATGCTGCGCTTTGCGGTGCCCATGATTCTGGGCAATTTGCTGCAGCAGTGCTACAACATTGCGGACACGCTAATCGTCGGCAGGTTTCTGGGGAAGAACGCGCTGGCGGCGGTCGGCTCGTCCTTCACGCTGATGACCTTTCTGACCTCGATTCTGCTGGGGCTGTGCATGGGCAGCGGCGCGCTGTTCTCCATACGCTTCGGCCAGCGCAGCGAGGATGGGCTGCGGGAGAGCATCCGCGCCTCCTTTGTGCTGATCGCGGGGGCGACGCTTCTTCTGAACGTCCTCGCCTTCGCCGCGCTGGACGCCATCCGCGTCCTTCTCCGGGTGCCGGAGGAGGTCTGGAGCCCGATGCGCTCGTACCTGCGGGTCATCTTCTGCGGAATCGCCGCCACCTTTTTCTACAATTACTTCGCTTCGTTTCTGCGCGCGCTGGGCAACTCCGTTGCGCCGCTGTGCTTTCTTGCGATCTCCGCGATGCTGAACATCGCGCTGGATCTCTGGTTCGTGCTGGGGCTGAAGCGGGGCGTGCCCGGCGCGGCGGAGGCCACCGTGATTGCGCAGTACGTCTCCGGCCTGGGCATCGCCGTCTATACCTGGCTGCGCCATCCCCGCATCCGCTGCCTTCGCAGCCTCCGGGTGCGAAGCGCGTGCGTGCGCGAGGTCGCCGGATTCTCGCTGCTGACCTGTGTGCAGCAGTCCGTGATGAACCTGGGCATCCTGATGGTGCAGGGGCTGGTGAACAGCTTTGGAGCCACCGTCATGGCGGCCTTCGCGGCGGCGGTGAAGATCGACGCCTTCGCCTACATGCCGGTGCAGGACTTCGGCAACGCCTTCTCCACCTTCATCGCCCAGAACTACGGCGCGCGCAGCTGGGAGCGCATCCGCGCCGGGCTGAAGGGCGCGATCCTCGCGTCGATGGGCTTCAGCATCGCGGTCTCGGCGCTGGTGTGCGCCTTCGCGTGGCCGCTGATGGGGCTGTTTGCGGAGGCGGGCGAGGTCGAGATCATCGCCGAGGGTGTGCGCTATCTGCGCATCGAGGGCGCGTTCTACTGCGGCATCGGCTGCCTGTTTCTGCTGTACGGCCTGTACCGCGCGCTGGGTCGGCCCGGCATGAGCGTGGTGCTCACCGTGATCTCCCTGGGCACCCGCGTGGCGCTGGCCTACGCGCTGTCGGCCATACCGGCCATCGGCGTAAGGGGCGTCTGGTGGTCGGTGCCCATCGGCTGGGCGCTGGCGGATCTGACCGGCATCCTCTACTACTGGCTCCGCAGGGACAGCCTGCTCTGCCGGGAGCCGGAGATGAAGCGCAAATCTGCATGAGCGCGGAGAATTTCGCTCGCTTTCCGCCTGTCACGCATGGATGAACCGCATCCCGCTGCGGGCCAAAAAGGGAGGATCCCAGATGCGATTTTGCACCTGGGATCCTTCGCGATTGAAGGCTGTCTCAGTCGAGAATCTCCATGAGCCTGCCGCAGCAGAACGGAATGGGTTCGCCGGCCTTGACGTGCTCGGTTCTGTTGCAGGTCACGCAGTACACGTCCGTGTCATAGGGCGCGCGGATGACCGGGATGCTGGCCTTTTCTTGCTCGCTCAGACCCTCGATGTGGAAGCTTGCGGTCTTGTTCTCAGAGGGAATGTAGACGCCGATGGGCTGCAGAGATTTGGTCTCGCCCACGCAGTTGCCCATCTTGACCCAGAGGGCCTCCAGCTCCGCGGCCTCCGCCGCATGCTCGGGCGTAAATTCAACGATGTCCTTGTTGATGCGAATCTTCATTTTATGTACCTCCCGCTGTGTTCCTTATTCTTCCGCAGTGAAGTCGTCCTTGCCCACGCCGCACAGTTCGCAGCTGAAATCCTCCGGCAGGTCTTCCCACTTCACGCCGGTCTCCTCCTCGTCGTAGACCCAACCGCAGATATTGCATACATACTTCATCGTTCGTTGCTCCTTTCTCAATCGGCTGCAGATTGCTCTGCCTATTACATATATATTATACACCGTTTCCGCCATACGTAAACATGCATTTGGAATAAAAATGCCGAAGTCGGCCAAATATTTTCACATGCAGGAAGGGCGGGCTGACGGCGGAGGAGTGCAATGGCGTCGCGATGCGCATCAAAAAGGAGCCCCCGGCTTCGCAAGGAAGCCGGGGGCTCTGAGCTGTGTACGGTCAGAAATCAGTAGTTGCGGATGCTGGAGGCGATTGCGGCGGCCACCATCTGGAAGTCCGCATCGTCTGCGGGGGAGAAGGCGAAGAGGTAGAAGCCGGGCTCGGCGGCGTCCATCGCCACGCAGTTGAGCAGATTGTTCTCAGAATCGACATACGTGATCAGTCCGACGCCGTTGACCTCTACCACCTCCGCATCGGGATAGGTCTGAACCATCTGCGCCTGCAGATCCTCAATGGAGATCTCGGCGTCCAGGGCCTTCCAGGCCAGGGTGCAGGAGTAGGACATGTCCTCGGTGCCTGCGACATAGAAGATGCCCTGCGCGTTCATCTCCTCGGTGCACTCGAAGGAACACCAGTCGTTGGGCAGGTAGATCTCGAAGCCGTCCTCGAACTGCACCCAGGAACCGTCGTACAGATCCTCAATGGCAACTTCCTCGGCGACCGCGATGGACACGCAGGCCATCATCAGGCACAGAATCAGAGCAAGAAACTTTTTCATAGCAATACCCTTCCTTTTTGTAGTTTGTCGCTCAGTTGATGAGCATATCCAAATTATAACGCCAGTCTTTCAAGATGAACAGCCATTTTTTGTTAAATGTCCATAAATCGCCCCGAAATGCATCCGAGCAGGCGACAAATGAATTGACAATATAATATAATTCGATTCGGCAAGCTGGAGGCTTGACCGGGTCGCTCACGCCGTTGCGGGAGCGAAAATCGGTAGATAATTCGATTCGGCAAGTCGGAGGCTTGGCCGGGTTGGCGGGAAATCTGTGCGGCAGGGGGTGAGGGCATGTTCATTGCGGTTTGCGACGACGATGTGCAGGCGCGCAGGCAGATTTCGGACATCCTGGACGCATACGCCGGGACATGCCGTCAGTTGCTGCACTACCAGCTGTTTGAAAATGCGGAGGATATGCTGCGCGCAGCCGGAACGGAGCGCTTCACCCACTATTTTCTGGACGTGATGATGCCCGGCATGGATGGAATGACCGCAGCGAAGGAGATTCGCGCCTTCGATTCGGAGGCAAAGCTGGTCTTTCTCACTTCGTTTTCGGAGTACGCCTACCAGAGCTACCGGGTGCGGGCCTACGATTATCTCTTCAAGCCGGTGCAGATGCAGGCGGTGATGGAGCTGCTGGATCGCCTGTGCGCAGAGGAAGTGGAGGCGGAGGCGTGCATCGACGTGCGGAACGGGCGCAGCATCTTCCGCATTCCCTACAACCGGCTCGCCTGCCTGGAGGTGTACCAGAAGAAGCTGTTCTTCCACCTGACGGACGGGCAGATTCGCACGATGCCCGGAACCATCGCCGGCTTTGAGGCGGAGCTGCTCACGCGGCCCGATTTTGTCAAGATCCACCGCTCGTACATCGTCAATCTCAACCAGGTTTCGGAGCTTTCGCCGGAGGGCTGCATACTCTTCTCCGGGAAGAACCTGCCGGTGTCGCGGCTGCTGTATCCGCTGATCGTGCATCTGCCGGTTGCGCTGGCGCTGATCCTGAACCGCAGGGCGAGGTGGGACGTGGCCGTGGTGTCCATCGCCATCTCCTACGCCCTGTGCCAGCTCCCGCGCTGGATCGGCTTGGTGATTCAGGCGCTTGCGCTGGCCGAGCCCGCCGCAGTGCTGATCCATCTGGCCTGCTGCCTGCTGCTGCTTCTGCTGCTGGACAGGTTCTGCCTGGGTACCATTCGCAGTGCAATCGTCGCCTCCACCCAGCGGCCGCTGTTCTTTGGCGCGATGCCCATTGCCTACTATCTGTACGAGTACGCCGTGCGCTATACGCAGCAGCGCTTTTCGGACATCCTGCTCGTGGATGAGCTGATGCCCACCGGCGTGGTGCTGTTCTACGTGATCTTCGTCATCGCGTATCAGCGCGAGGCGGAGCGGAACCGGCATGCGGAGCAGCAGAACGCGGCGCTGGAGAGCGAGCTGTTCCGCGCGCAGCAGGAGATCGCCGTGCTCCGGGACAGTGCGGAGAGGACGGCGGTCTACCGGCACGACTTCCGGCACCACCTTACGATGATCGACAGCCTGCTTTCGGCGGGCGGCTCCGGTCAGGCGGCGGAGTACATCCGCAGGGCGCTGGGCGAGATCGACGCGCTGGTTCCCAGCCGCTTCTGCGAGCACGAGACGCTCAACCTGCTGCTGTCGGCCTTCCGGGACAAGGCGAAGGGCAGGGGCGTGACGCTGAACATCCGCGCCTCGCTGCCGGGGGAGCTGAGCCTGCCTGACACGGAGCTGTGCACGCTGCTCTCCAACGGTCTGGAGAACGCCCTGAATGCGGCGGCGGCGCTGCCCGAGGGCGGGGATCGGACGGTCAGCTTCTTCGGAGGGATCAAGCAGAATCATCTGCTGCTCGAAATCCGGAACCCCTATGCGGGGGATATCGTCCTGCGGGACGGCCTTCCGCTCTCCGATGACTCCCGGCAGCACTACGGCTGCCGGAGCATACAGCTGATTGCGCAGCGCCGCAAGGGCAATTGCAGCTTTGAAGCAGCCGACGGCGTTTTCGTGCTGCGGGTGGCGATTCCCCTGTGAGTAAGCGCGGAAATGAACGCACTAAGATATAATTTCGAAATATCCGGGAGGATTCTGTGAAAAACGAGGCGGCGAATTGACGCACCTGAAGTTCTCTGCTATAATTCAAATTGGCGCTGTGCGAGAAAAAAAGGACGGTAGCAGAGATTGGAAACGAAAGACAGAGAGGTGCGCGCACCGGGCTGGCGCAGGGAGCGCCGCGTCCTTGTGCGGCAGCCGATGCTCGACAGGCGAGAGGTGCAGACGGGCAAGCGGCTGTATTGTGCTGCCAAGCGTGGGCAGGACATCCTTTTTTCTGCGCTTGCGCTGCTGCTTCTCTGGCCGTGGATGCTGCTGCTGGCGCTGGTGATTTACATCGACAGCCCCGGCGCGAGTCCCTTCTTCGTGCAGGAGCGCATCGGCCTGAATGGGAAGCCCTTCCGCTTCATCAAGTTCCGATCCATGGTGCCCGACGCGGAGAAGAAGCTGCATGCGCTGCTGGACAAGAACGAGATGGATGGCCCGGTGTTCAAGATCAAGCGCGACCCGCGCATCACCCGCGTGGGGAGCTTCATCCGCAGGTGCAGCATCGATGAGCTGCCGCAGCTGATCAACATCCTCAAGGGGGATATGAGCATCGTCGGCCCGAGGCCCGCGCTGCCCCGCGAGGTGAAGAAGTACGACGACTACGAGCGCCAGCGCCTGTACGTGCGCCCAGGACTCACCTGCTACTGGCAGGTGCAGCCCCGCCGCAACGATCTGAGCTTCGATCAGTGGCTGGAGCTGGATCTCAAGTACATCCGGGAGCGCAGCTTTGCAACCGACTGGAAGATCATATTCAAAACCTTCAGCGCCGTCATCGGCATGGAGGGCGAATAATCAATGTTCGCTGTCATTTTCCGGGAGTGTGGCTCAAGCCCATATTCGCATTTATAAATCAAGCGATACCCGCGAATCACGATGTGGTTCGCGGGTATCGCTTTGCATCAGAGCCTCAGCGCGTCCCTCGCGGCCTCGGGCAGGGCGCTGCCGACCTGATCCAGCAGCTCCTGCAGGCGCTCCCGGGTGCGGGCCTCGGCGCGCAGCGTGATCTGCTCGGCGGTCACGCTCTTGCGCATCAGGAACCAGCCGTCGGGGAAGTCTGCGCGCACGCCGTCCAGGTGGCTGATCTCCGCGCCCAGGCTGCGGGCCAGCTCCTCCACCCGATCCAGCCAGCTCTGCTGCTCGGCGTAGGGGCAGGCGATGCGCAGGTCGGGGGTGATCGGCGGGCAGACGATGCCGGAGACCAGCTCGGAGAGCGTCTGGCCCGACCGGGCAACCAGCTCCGCCATGGTCAGCGCCGCGAACAGGCCGTCGTCGTAGCCCAGCTCGCCGAAGAAGAAGTGGCCGCTGACCTCGCCGGCAATCGCCGCGCCGTTGTCCAGAAAGCGCTTCTTGATGAAGGCGTGGCCGCTCTTTTCCGGCAGCGGCGTGCCGCCCATCTCCAGCACGGCCTCGCGGATCACCGAGGAGGACTTCTGGTCGTACACCACCGGGGTGGGATGATCCTTCAGCAGTGCGCGGATGAACAGCACCAGAGACTTCTCGTTCTGCACCGGCGCACCGGTCTCGTCCAGGAACACCGCGCGGTCGCCGTCGCCGTCGAAGGCCACGCCCAGGTCCGCGCCGCAGGCGCGCACCGCCTCGCTGGTCTTGCCCAGGCAGCTGTAGTCCGCCGGATTGGGGGAACGGTTCGGGAAGGAGCCGTCCGGCTCGCAGAACAGCTCGGTCACGCGGTAGCCCGCGCGGCGGAATGCCTCCGGGGCAACGCGGCTCATCGCGCCGTTGCCCGCGTCCACCAGAATGTGCAGCGGCTTCGGCGCAGTGAAGCGCTCTTCGAGGCTGTCCAGATAGTCCCGCGTCACGTCCCAGTGGGTCAGCGTGCCCTGCTTCTGTGCAAAGTCCCCGCGCAGCACGATGTCATGCAGCGCATCCATCACCTTCCGGGTCACGGGTTCACTGCTGATCATGAACTTCACGCCGTTGTACTCCGGCGGGTTGTGGGACGCGGTGACGGTGGCCCCGGCCACGGCGTCGCTGTGCTTCAGCGCGTAGTACAGCACCGGCGTGGGGATGGTTCCCAGATCCACAAGCTCCGCGCCGGATTCCAGCAGGCCCTCCATAAGCGCCCCTTTCAGCTCCGGCGTGGACAGGCGCAGATCGCCACCCAGCAGAATCTTTCCGGGGGCCATCGTGGCCAGGGCCCGCCCGATCAGGCGGCACTCCGGGGCGGTGATTTCGCGGCCATACACGCCGCGAACGTCGCAATCCTTGTAAATGCTCATTCAGACCTCCACAGCGTAGATTTTTTGGATATCCTCCCGGAAGCGGGCGTAGATTTCGGCGTAGCGCGCGCTCAGTTCCGCGTCCGGCTCCACCTCGGTGGAATAGCGGATCATCGCGCCCGCTGCGGCCTCCAGACCGCCGAAGGATGCGGATGCGGCCAGCAGCGCCGAGCCCATCGCCGCGTCCACGACCTCGGGCACCAGCAGCCGCCTGTTCAGGATGGACGCGCGAATCTTCAGCCACAGCGCGCTCCTGCACGCGCCGCCGGTGGTGTACACAGTGTCGCCCACCGGGCAACCCAGTGCGATCATGTGATCCAGCGACAGGCGCTCGGCGTAGCCCACGCCCTCCATGATGGCGGGGTAGAGCCTGCCTCCGGTTACGTCGCCCAGGTAGAAGGGTTCGCAGTCCGGCAGCACGAAGGGGAAGCGCTCGCCGCGCCCGGTGAGGGGATAGCAGCGCACGCCGGTGGGGATCAGGCCCTCGCTTAAGGCGTTCATCTCGTCGAAGCTCTTCTCGCCCCGGGCCTGGTTCAGCACCCGTCCACCCAGATTTGCCGCGCCGCCCAGCAGCCATTCGCCGCCCGGCAGCATGTGGGAGTAGCTGGAGCCGTTGGGATCGATCACCAGGCGGTCGGTCACGCCCTTGAGCACGAAGGTGGTGCCGATGATGGAGGCCCAGCGCCCCGGGGCCACTGCGCCCGCAGCCAGTGCGGAGGCGTAGCCGTCGGTGGAGCCGCCAACCACCAGCGTGCGGGTGGACAGGCCCAGCTTCGCAGCGGCCTCGACGGTCACGTGGGCGATGGGCGCGCCCGGGGACACGATTCTCGGCAGCTTGGCAAGGTCGAGGCCCAAAACAGACGCATATTCCTCCGGCCAGCGCCCGTCGATCAGGTCGTAGCCGGTCTTGAGGGCGTTGCTGTAATCGGAGGTGCAGTATTCGCCGCAGAGCATGCCGGCGATGTAGTCCGCCTGATGGGCGAAGATGCGGGTCTTTTCGTAGATCTCCGGCAGCTCGTCATGCACCCACAGCACGCGCGGCAGTGAAAAGGACGCGCCGAACTTGTAGCCCAGCTTGCGCTCGATGTGGCCCATCGCGCCGTGGATGCGCGCGGCCTGCTCCTTGGCGCGGGGGTCGTTGTACATGATGCCGTTGGTCAGGGGACGCATGTTTTCATCCAATGGAACGATGGTGCCGCTGGTTCCGTCGATGGAGATGGATGCGATGGCCTCCGGGTCGGAAAGCTGCGCGGTGCAGGCCCGGATGGCGGCCTCGGCGGCATTCACCCACGCGGCGGGGGACTGCTCGTACCACAGCGGATTTTCGGAGATGTTCAGGGTCGCAAACGGGACGGAGTGGGCCGCAGCGACGCCGCCCTGCGCGTCCGATACCACGCAGCGCACGCCCTGCGTGCCCACGTCAATGCCCATGAAAAGCATAGGAATCCCTCCTTTGTTCATAAGTATTATAGCGTAAAGAGCGCCCGGCCCGCAAGTACATTTTCGGGTCGCGCGCAAGTTCATAAATGCTTCATATTCGGGGACTACAATGAGGGTCAATTCAGGAGAAGGAAGTGAGATCGATGGACAAAATGAAGCGCAAATTCGGACGTGAATGCTGGTATCTGCTGTACTTGCCCATCTATCTGCTGCTGTTTGCACTGGTGGAGCATTTGATTGTGGACAACTACTGGGTCTCCTGGTGCACGCTGGACGACAAGATTCCCTTCGTGCGGCAGTTTGTGCTGATCTACGTACTATGGTATCCGCTGATGCTGGGCACGGCGCTCTATCTGCTGCTGCGGGACAGGCGCGCCTTCGTGCGCTATGCGCGGTCGGTGGTGATTGCCCTGACCGCCTGCATGCTGATCTTCGTGCTCCTTCCCAGCGGGCAGGTGCTGCGGCCCGCAGAGGTGCCGGGCAACGACCTGACGGCATGGCTGCTGCGCGCCATCTATGCGGCGGACACGAACACAAACGTGTTCCCCAGCATGCACGTGGTGGGCACGCTGGCGGCGGTGATCGGGATCTTCGACAGCCGGAGCGCGCCGCGCGGCATGCAGTGTAGCGTAGCGCTGCTGGGCGTGCTGATCAATGCCTCTACGGTGCTCATCAAGCAGCACTCGGTGCTGGACATCCTCGGAGGCATTGTGCTGTACTGGCTGGTGTACCTGCTGGTCTACCGCCTGCCGGAGCTGCACCGCAGCAGTCGTCTGGCCCGGCCATGTGCTCACGTGCGTTGCCGCAGACGCACAGCGCCGCAGCATTAGAGCTCGTCGATGAAGTAGACGTAATCCAGGGATCGAAGCGCTTCGATGATTTCATCGTGGCGCTTGTATTTTTTCAGCTCGGGGCTTGTGATGGTCACGGAGATGGAGTACACGCTCAGCCCGGAGTTGAGATACGCCGGGTTGGACTCGATGTCGTCGATGCGCAGGCCCAGTCGGCGGATGGTGGCCACGAAGTCCTGCAGGTTGCGCCGCTCTTTCAGCTCCAGGTGCACCTCGAAGTGATTGGAGCGATCCTTCAGATAGGCCTCAAAGGGTGGGAACAGCGACAGGCAGCACAGCAGCGCCCCGAAGCCGATCAGCGCAAGCGCGTACAGCCCCGCGCCGATGGCCAGCCCCAGCGCCACGATGGCCCACAGGCCCATGGAGGTGGTCAGCCCCTTGATCTGGCTGCGGGAGCTGTACAGGATGGAGTTGCTGCTGATGATGGCCACGCCGATCACTGCGGCGGCGGAGACGATGGGGATGCCGCCGCCCAGGCTCTGATCCACCATCATGGCGATGGCGCTGGCGAGGCAGGCCAACATGAAGGTGCGCAGGCCTGCGGCGTGGCGCTTGGTGGCGCGTTCGCAGCCGATGATGGCGCTGCACAGGATGGCGAGGGCGATGCGCAAGAGCGCCGACCAGACGTTGATTTCGGCGGACCAGCTGCCCAGCAGCATGGCGATGGGATCGTGAAGGTTCATCATGGGTTTTCCCTCCTGTCATGGATGGATTCAGCGGCGATTCAGCAGCCGCCGTCGGTTCATGCTGTGGTAGTACTCGCTCTGCTCCAGCGCAGCCTGCGTAAAGGCTTCCTCCTCCTCGCTCATCTCCGGCTCGCTGTGCACCGGCAGCTCCTTCTGGATGCGCTGGATGCGCTCGATCAGGATCTCTGCCTCGCTGCGGGGCTGGTTCTCCGCGTCGGTCTCCGAAACGGGAGCCAGATCCTCGATCTTATTGGAGTAGGAGCCGGAGAGGTAGAGCGAGAGCTTCGCGCAGGCGGGGCCCACCAGCTCGTAGAGCACGCTGGAGGCCAGGATGATGGTCTCCAGATGCTCGCCGGTCTCCCCGCCCAGCGTGCGCGCGCCCAGTGCGGCCAGGCCGATAGCCACGCCCGCCTGGGGGATCAGCGCAAGGCCGAGGTAGTCCCGCACCTGCGCGGGCTTCTTCGCGATCAGACAGCCCAGATATGCGCCGAGGTACTTGCCCAGAATGCGCACCAGGAAGTACACCACGCCGATGGCGATCAGCGGCACAGAGCCGATGGAGCCGGAGGTTCCCACCAGCGCGTCCAGCCGGAAGCCCAGGCCCGAGTGCACGAAGAACAAGAGCAGAATCGGCGGACTGAAGTAGTTCAGCTGCCGGAACAGGTTGGAATCGTCGGTGATGTTGATGTACACCATGCCCATGGACATGCAGCCCAGCAGCGGCGAAACGTCCAGCATCGCGCACACGCCACAGAAGGCGAACAGCAGCGCGATGGACACGATCAGCCGGTTGTCGGCGGAGCGCTTGCCCAGCAGGAGCTTGAGCAGCACGCCGAACACGCCGCCCAGGCCCAGCACGCCCAGGTTGATGGCCAGCGGCTTGCCGATCTCCAGCAGCATGTTTCGGGATTCGCCGCCTGCGCCCATGGAGGAGATGGCCACCGAGATGGCGATGGAGTAGGCCACCAGGCTCACCACGTCGTCCAGGGCAACCACCTGCAGCAGCGTGTCCACGAAGTCGCCCTGGGCGTGGGTCTGACGGATGGTCATCATGGTGGAGGCCGGGGCCGTGGCCGAGGCCAGCGCGGCCAGCACGATGGAGAAGGGCAGGTTCACGCCCAGTACCCAGTAGCACACGATGAAGATCAGCACCGAGGCCATGCAGGCCTCCAGCAACGTAATCAGGATCACGCCCATGCCGCTCTTCTTCAGCGTGGACAGGCGGAAGAACTCGCCCACGCTGAAGGCGATGAACGCCAGCGCGATGTCGGAGATGAAGTCCATGCCGTCGATGATCTTTTCCGGGATCAGGTTCAGGCAGTAGGGGCCGATCAGGATGCCGGTCACGATGTAGGCGGTCACGTTCGGCAGGCGCAGCCGCTTGGTGACGCGGGTCATGGCGAAGCCCAGAAACAGCATCAGCGCGATGGAGATGATGATGGGCGCGACCTGCGAGGAGGACGCAAGCTTTGCGTAGGTTTCATCGAGCATACAAACGCCTCCCTTCGGATGAAGGTTTATATTCCGCAGGACGTGCGGGGATGCATTTGCGGCGATTTGATCGGATGGCATGGAGCCAAAACGCCACATATTCGTCCCTGCGCGCAATCTGGTTTAATTATTATAACACAATATCCACAAAAATCCAGCCCGTGCGGGAGGATTTGCATTTTTTTCGAACATGTGGTATAACAGGGATAGAAAAACGCGCGTCCGGCCTGCGCCGGGGAAAGGCATGAAATGGAACAAAAGGAAACACTGGAGCTACTCAGACAGGTGCAGGCGGGGGAAATCGCACCCGAGCAGGCGCTGCATGCGCTCAAGACCCAGCCGTTTACCGACATCGGCTACGCCAAGGTGGACCACCACCGCGCCCTGCGCAAGGGCGCGGCGGAGGTGATCTACGGCGAGGGCAAGACCGCGGAACAGATCTGCGGCATCCTGGACAGCATGGAGGCCGCGGGCCAGCGCACCGCGCTGATCACCCGGCTGGATGCGCAGAAGGCCGAAATCGTGATGCGCAGCCATCCGCTGGACTACCGCGCGGTCTGCCGCATCGGCATCGCGGGGAAGGTGCCGGAGCCGGACGGCGCAAGCTACGTGGTGGTCTGCACCGGCGGCACCAGCGACATCCCCGTGGCGGAGGAGGCGGCGGTCACCGCCGAGGCTCTGGGCAGCCGCGTGCTGCGGCTGTACGACGTGGGCGTGGCGGGCATTCACCGGCTGCTGTCCAACATGGACGAATTGATGGATGCGAGGTGCGTGGTGGCGGTCGCCGGCATGGAGGGCGCGCTGGCCAGCGTGGTGGGCGGCCTGGTGGACTGCCCGGTGATCGCGGTGCCCACCAGCGTGGGTTACGGCGCGTCATTCCATGGATTGGCGGCGCTGCTGTCGATGCTGAATGCCTGCTCCAGCGGGTGCAGCGTGGTGAACATCGACAACGGCTTCGGCGCGGGGTATCTGGCGAACATGATCAATCACATCGGATGCTGAAAAAATGCGGCGTGACCTTCGCGGTCACGCCGTTTGCGCTGAGAGGATTGCTGTAGGGGATGGGATTTCCGCCCTTTGCCCCCGGATCTGTCCGATAAACTGGGATTTATTCCGTTGGTGCAATTACAATATTGCATTGATCGCAGTAAAATGCCTCCGCACTATATCCAGACGCCTTGAAGAACGAGAATTTATTCTTCAAGGTAATCCCCTTGTCTGTTGTTTTGAAGTTTATTCTTGATGGCATTACACCCTTTGGCAGCCATTGTACAGGCTGACTTCCATTGTAGATGTAACCCTCTACCATTTCTTTGCTGCAATACGGGCAATTCATATATTGACTCTCCCTTTCGTCAAAATCCGGTTTGTCGGACTCCTTTCATATCATCCTATCCCGAAACAGAAATCAGGAACAGCTACGGCGGAGCAGGACTCTGTGGCTGCAAGGGGTTCTGCAATCGGTTCAGTTCGGCTCGAAGCGGAAGCCGCAGATCAGCCTGCGCGGCGGGTTTTCCAGCTTCAGTCGCAGAAGATATCGCCCGGAAGCATTGGGCAGCTCCTCCACCTCGGGGGTGAGCTCGCCGTCCCAGCTGAGGGTCATGGGGCCGAGGCGCACGCTGTCGTGCAGGGGGATGGGGCGCTGCACGCACAAAAACCGGAAGCAGAGCTGCCGTGGCTGGCGGAGAAACTCGATGGCGTCCACCAGGCGCACGCTGCCCTCGCCGCGCATCACCATCAGCGTGCGCTGGCAGGCGGCCAGGCCGCACTCCTCCGGGTAGACGTCCGTGAGATCCACGCTCATCAGATCGCGCCCATCGCCGAAGTCCGCGTCGCAGGCCAGCGGCGCCCGGGGCCGCTTCAGCGGATCAATGCCGTCGATTTCGGGCAGGCTGTGCGCCTCGCCGCCCATGTCGGCCAGGACGGGCAGGCTGTTGAAGAACAGCGTGACGTCGCCTGCGTTTCCGCGTCGGCCTGCGCCCGTCAGTGCGGCGAAGATGCCGTCCATCCGGGAGACCATGACGAGGCCGTCCTCGCTGGCGGCGCGCTTGAGCCTCGGCGGGGTGGAGAGCTCGTCCTGGGCGGCGCGCAGGTACTCCATGGAGAGCACGCGCCCGGTGACGCTGAACGCAGGCGGTCTGGATGCCCGATCCGGCGGGATCGACGAAGTATTCGTTGGCGATCCAGGGAATCAGCACGTCGTCCAGGCGGTTGGCCATGGGGGCCTCCCGGGTCAGATCCAGCTCGCCCCGGGTCAGACGCTTCAGCAGGCGGGTGAGATCCGCCAGTGCGCACGCATCGGCGAGGCGATCCTGAATGGGGCGGTTGCTGTCGGGGGAGGTGGCGTTGATGCGATCCAGCAGGTGCAGCAGGGACTTCACCGGCTGCTGCCGCCGGGAGGGACTGCCCTCCATCAGCAGGCAGGAAAGCAGCAGATCGGAGAGGATCAGCGCGGGGCAGCTTCCGCGCCCCTGCAGGAAGGGATAGTCGTCGTGGGCGAGGATCGGCGCGAGCAGGCGGCGGCGCACCTCGCCGATCATGGCGCTCATCAGGTTCGGAGCGACCTCGCGCAGCGCGGCGCGGTGGCGGCGCAGCATCCAGGCCAGCAGCACGCCGGTCTCGGCGGCCTGCAGATCGATGGTGGGGTGGGCGGGATCGTCAAAGCCGCCGTATTCCGCCCAGCAACCCTCCTCCAGGATCAGGCCGATCAGGTCGATCATGCGCTCCAGCGCGGCGCTGTTGGGCTCCACCCAAAGAAAGGCCTCCAGCTGTTCACGGCGTGCGCGCTGGATGTGGGCGAAGCGCTCCGGCTCCTGCATGCGCGCGGAGGGCGGCATGAATTCGGCCTCCGCCTGAAGGGCGCGCAGGGCCGCCTGGTTGCAGCGGTCGGTCAGCAGGTCGCTGGGCCGGGGAACCGGGATGTTCCCGGGATCCACGGCGGAACCGGTCAGAATGGATATGCCCCGCGCAAACATGGCGCCGCACTCCTTTCGCAAGTCGATTCAATGGGGGAGGGAGCTGTTTCGGCTCAGTCCTCCTCGGTGTAAGCGGCGCGGTTGCCGCCGATGAGCCGCGGGCGGGTGCGCGCGGCGGTCACGATGGCGCTGCCCACGCGGTTATGCTGAAGCCGGATGGGCACCGCCACGGCGCGCAGGTGCATGCCGATCATCGTAAGGCCCACGTCGAGGCCCGCGTCGGCCTGAATCGCTTCCACCAGCACCGGATTCTGCATGCGCTTCCACGCGGCGGTGGCCAGCGATCCTCCGGCCTTCGGGCGGGGAACGGCGCACACGATATTATAGCCGCGCTTTTCGGCCTCGTCGCGCTCCATCACCAGCGAACGGTTCAGGTGCTCGCAGCACTGGAAGGCGGGGGAGAAGCCGCGTTCGGCGGAAAGATCAAGGATCGCGCTGGCGACGGCCTCGCCGTAGACGTAGGTGCTCATGTGGCCGATGCTCCCGCCCGCGATCTCGCTGGAGGAGCCTCCCACCACCAGCAGGCGCACCGGATTAAAGTGCTCCCGGTTTTCGTCGAGCAGCTCCTGCGCCGCATCGCGAGCCTGGGCATAGATTTCGTCATAGGAATAGGTAGTTTCGCTCATTTTCATTCGCCTCCATGCAGGAATACATAGCTGCCCACCGAGACAGCCACCGCCAGATTCAGCGAATCGATCTCGCTGCTCTGGGGAATCATGACGCTCTGGCCCAGCTGGGCAAACTCCGGGGGAAGCCCGGTCTGCTCGTTGCCGAACACCAGCGAAAAGGGCGGCTTTGCGCCGCGCGCGGCCTCGTTCAGCGGTATCGCGCCGTCCAGCATGAAGGGGAACAGCGGCCGATCCGGATGGGCCGCGCGGTAGTCGTCAAAGCGATCGTAGGTGTGCACGCGCAGCTTGTAGAACGCGCCCATGGACGCGCGCAGCGCGTGGGGCTCGAACACGTCCACGCAGGGCCGGATCAGCGCCACGTCCCGGATGCCGAAGCCCAGCAGCGAGCGCATGGCGGTACCCAGGTTGCCGCTGTCGGAGATCTGGCAGAGCACCGCGTGGCAGGCGGCGGGATCGAGGTCGGAATCGAACTTTTCGAACACCAGCGCCGCATAGCAGTTGTCCTTCCTGGATTCCCTCCGCAGCACGCGCTCGGCCATCTCCTCGCGCACGCCCCGCACCGCGCATAGCTCGCGCAGCTTGACCACGCCCTCGTTCTTCAGGCCGTCGGGGTGCAGCAGCAGCCGCAGCGCCCGCTGGGGCTGGGCCTCCATCAGCATCAGGGCGGGAAATACGCCCAGGGCGTAGCTGTAATCAAGTTTTCTGGAATAGGGCTCCAGTTTCGGCATAGAATCACCTCGGAAAGATGTGGAAACCGGCGGCGATGCCGTAGGCTTTCCTGAAGAATTGTGGGCGGCGGCGTGTACGTCGCCCACGGGGCTGATTTTGCTTGATGCACCGGCCGCACTGCAATGTATTGCAGCGGTCGGCAGCACCGGACTGGAATCCGCAGGATTCGTCCGGGCTGGTCGCGGCTCTTTCAGAGACGCGACTGCTACAGAAAAATCGCTTCCTTGCAGTTTTTGCGGCCGGAATTGCTTGCAATTCAAGCAAAAACTGGAAAGCAGTCGTGCCACTGCCTTTGGCAGGCACGACCAGCCGACGCGGAACCTTTGGTTCCCAGCGTCGCGCTGCCGAAACCTGCGCGCAAGCGCTACGGTTTCGGTGCGTTGAGGGGGTGGCAGTGGCGGGGGAGATACTCCCCCGTCCACCATCATTATTGCGCGTTGTACCGGATCCAGCCCCGCAGGTAGTCCCGCAGCGCCTTGCTGTGGGTCTCCATGGGAAAGTGTCCGGCGGATTTGAGCACGTGCTGCTCCGCGCCGGAGAGATATCCGGCGATCAGCGCGCGCTCTGCGTCGGTGAGGGTCGCGTCGCGTCCGCCCAGAATCACCATCGCGGGGCAAAAGCCTAAGCCGCACTCCGGAGCGGTGCGGGAGGCCTTGAGCATGTTGAGGAAGCTCTCCCGCGCGCCGGGGCGCAAGAGCGGTGCGCGCATGCGATCCACGATGTAGTCGTCCATGGGATAGCCGGCGCATTTTTCGATCATGCGGCGGAAGGCGTCCTTCTGGAGCACCGTGTCGCGGAACCAGCGCACGGGCGGCGTGCCCTCCGGCGGCTGGGGTGCGGTCAGCAGCGGCGAGATGTGCACCTGGGACTTGACGCTGTCCGGGTAGAGGGCCGCCATCTCCAGAACCGTGGCGCAGGCGCTGCCGTGACCGATCAGGTGCCACATGGAGTCCGGCGCGTCGCTCTGGCGGTCGATCTCGTCCAGCACGCCCCAGAGCATGTTGGCGCGCATCACCCCGTCCTGGGGAACGTCCCGGCTGCAATCGCTGCGACCGAAGCCGGGCAGGTCGATGCAGACTGTCAGACACCCCAGCTGCGTAAGCTCCGGCACCACCTTGCGCCAGTGAAACGTGCTGATCAGCGGCGAGGACAGGAGCATCACGCGCTCGACGGGCCTGTCCTCGGGCGCGCAGACGCGAAAGTGCACGCGAATCCCGCGGAAGGATAGATACTGACTTTCCTCGGCCACTGACGCGCACACCTCACCTATTCTAAGAATATTGACATTATTTTATCATATACCGCCGGGTTTGGCAACGAAAACCGCGTTTTTACAGCGCGAACAGAAAGCTCAACATAAAATATCTTGCAGGAATGGGGAAACTATTGTATAATGATCGTCAGCGTGTTGGCTTCGCAGCCCGCCGACCCGGCGAAGCCTGCGGCTTGCCTAATCAGACTGTATAATGATTGTCGGCGTGCTGGCTGCGGCTTGCCGAATCATATAAAAAAGCGGAACGACGTTATTATCGGCGTTGTTTTTTCGCGTCCGGCATGCATTGCGGACGCTTTGTATGCGTATATGTGCAGAGACTGCCCTTTGCAAATCTGCCCAGCGCATGAACGATGAAAGGGGCCGGCCTGCGCCGGATGGATGAGGATATGAAGGAAAAGCTGCGAATTTACGGCAACGAACGCCTGGAGGGCGAGGTCGCGGTCAGCGGCGGCAAGAACGCTGCGGTGGCCATCATCCCGGCGGCGCTGCTGGCGGATTCCCCCTCGACGATCGAAAATATCCCGGATATCAACGACGTTCATGTCATCATCGAGATGCTCAAGTGGCTGGGCGCGAGCGTGGATTTCCGAAACAACACCCTCTGGGTGGATCCCCGCACCGTGGACAAATTCAACCCGCCCTATGAGCTGGCGGGCAAGATGCGCGCTTCCTATTATCTGGCTCCGGTACTGCTGGGGCTGTTCCACCGGGCGGAGGTTCCGCTGCCGGGCGGCTGCGACATCGGAGCGCGCCCCATCGACCAGACCATCAAGGGCATGTGCACCCTGGGCGCAAAGGTGGAGACCCTGGGCGGCGTGCTGGTCGCCACTGCCGACGAGATGCGGGGCGGCGACATCTTCCTGGACATGCCCAGCGTGGGCGCGACGGTCAATTCCATGCTGACGGCGGTCTCCGCAAGCGGCCTGACCTGCATACATAACGCGGCCAAGGAGCCGCATATCGTGGATCTGGCCAATTTCCTGTCCAGCATGGGCGCGTACGTCAAGGGCGCGGGCACCGACGTGATCCGCATTCGCGGCGGACGGCAGCTCCACGGCGCGAACTACACCGTGGTTCCCGATCAGATCGAAACCGGCACGCTGATGATCGCCGCGGCTGCGGCGGGCGACGACGTGCTCATCACCGGCGCGATTCCCACCCACATGGAGTCGCTGTCGGCAAAGTTGCTGGAGATGGGCGTGAACGTGACCAGCGAGGACGACTGGATCCGCGTGCGCTCCAATCGTGTGTTCCGGGCGGTGAACGTCAAGACCCAGGGCTATCCGGGCTTTCCCACGGATTTGCAGCAGCCGCTGTCGGCGCTCTTAACCGTGGCCAACGGCACCAGCATCGTCACCGAGACCATCTTTGAGGCGCGCTTCCGCTTCCTGGACGAGCTGCGCAAGATGGGCGCGAACGTGCGCACCATCGAATCCAGCGCCATCATCACCGGCGTGAACCATCTGGTGGGCTCCCGCGTGAACGCCACCGACCTGCGCGCGGGCGCGGCGATGGTGATCGCGGGCCTGATGGCCGAGGGCGTGACCGAGATCGGCGGCGTGAGCTACATCCTGCGCGGCTACGAGCGCATCGATGAGAAGCTGAAGATGCTGGGCGCGCACATCGAGCGCATTTCCTACGAGGATCCGGCGTTTTAAGGGCGTTTCGCGCCAGAATATAACACAAACCGACCATGAAACCCCAATTTTATTGGTTGTAATTGGAGCCGATGCGTGTTATAATAGACGAGGAATAGAAAAGGGCAATCACGACCGCCGAGCTTCGGCGGTGTGTTTTTAGGCCCCGATTGAGAGGTTTTTGCACGAAAGGACAGACGCAAAGACCTGTTTTGCGTGTCAGCAACGAAGAATTTGTCATGGAAGCGGAGGAATCGCCGTGCCGAAGAAAGCAATGTCCGTCCGGGAAGCGGAAAAAATCGCCCAGCAGATCGCGGATGAGCAGAATGTGGAGCTGGTGGACGTGGAGCTGGTCAAGGAGCCGACGGGACACTTTCTGCGCTTCTATATTGAAAAGCCGGACGGCGTCTCGCTGAACGAGCTGGAGACCTACCACCGCCGGATTCAGCCGCTGGTGGAGAATGTGGAGTACGACTTCATGGAGGTTTCCTCCCCGGGCGCGGACCGTCCGCTCAAGACCGAGCGGGACTTCGCGCGGGCCGAGGGCATGGAGGTCGAGCTCAAGACCTATCGCCCGGTGAACGGCGCCAAGCAGTTCCTCGGCGATCTGGTCGGCCTGAAGGACGGCGTGATCTCCATCATCACGGAGAGCGGCGAGACCCTCTCCTTTGAGAAGAAGGACGTGGCCATCGTTCGCCCGGTCATCGAATTCAGTGAAGAGGATCTCAAGGACGACGTTCCTGTGGGATCGTAAGATAAGAATCAGGAGGAAACCCAAATGGCAAACGGTGGAATTGATTCCGTTGAATTCTTCAGCGCCCTCGACGCGATGGCGAAGGAACGCAGGATCAACAAGGAGGTCCTGTACTCCGCAATCGAATCCGCGCTGATTTCCGCATATAAAAAGAACTTCGGCAAGACCGCCAACGTGCGCGCCGTCATCGATCCCCAGAAGGGCCAGGTGGAGGTGTACTCCCGCAAGATGGTGGTCGAGGAGGTCAACGATCCCCAGTGCGAGATGTCCCTGGCCGACGCGAGGGAAATTCGCCCCCAGTACGAGCTGGGTGACCTGGTGGAGGTTCCCGTAACGCCCCGCAACTTCGGCCGCATCGCCGCCCAGACGGGCAAGCAGGTGGTCGTGCAGCATCTGCGCGAGGCGGAGCGCGGCGTGATCTACGACGAGTACAGCCAGAAGGAGAACGAGATCCTCACGGCCATCGTGCAGCACATCGAAAACAAGCAGGTTTTCGTGGAGCTGGGCCGCGTGGAGGGCGTGCTCGAGCCCTCCCAGCAGATGCCCACCGAGGAGCTGAACATCAACGACCGCATCAAGGTCTACGTGCTGGAGGTCTCCCGCATGGGCCGCGGCCCGCAGGTGTTCGTCAGCCGCACCCATCCGGGCCTGGTCAAGCGCCTGTTCGAGATCGAGGTTCCCGAGATCGTCACCGGCGTGGTTCAGATCAAGTCCATTGCCCGCGAGGCCGGCTTCCGCACCAAGATGGCTGTCTATTCCACCGATCCGATGATCGACGCCGTGGGTTCCTGCGTCGGTCCCAGGGGCATGCGCGTGGAGAACGTGGTCAACGAGCTCAAGACCGAGAAGATCGACATCGTGAAGTGGTCCTCCGATCCGGCCGAGTACATCGCCAACGCGCTGAATCCGGCGCGCGTCATCTCCGTGTTCGTCTCCGAGACGGAGAAGGCCGCCCGGGTCATCGTGCCGGACAACCAGCTGAGCCTGGCCATCGGCAAGGAGGGCCAGAACGCCCGCCTGGCCGCCAAGCTCACCGGCTGGAAGATCGACATCAAGAGCCAGAGCCAGATGGAGGCGCTGGCCGAGGAGCAGGCTGCGCTGGATGCAGAGGCGGAAGCGGAGGGTGAGGCCTGATGCCCGTCAAGCCGCGCAAGATTCCGATGCGCATGTGCGTCGGATGCCGCGAGATGAAGCCGAAGGCGAGCCTGCTGCGGGTGGTGAAGCCCCAGGACGGCGACGCGCACATCGACTTCGGCGGCAGGGCGCCGGGACGCGGCGCCTACGTCTGCAACAGCATCGAGTGCCTGAAGAAGGCGGAAAAGACCCGCGCGCTGGATCGCGCCCTCGATGCTAAGATCGAGGAAAATGTGTTCCGCCAGCTGGAGGCCCAGATTGAGGGCGGAAACGCGCAATGAACCGGATGCTGAACATGCTGGGCCTGTGCATGCGCGCGGGCCGGATCATCAGCGGGGAGAAGGCCTGCGTGCAGGCCGTGCGCGCGGGCGGGGCCTGCGCCGTGGTGCTGGATCGCGCCGCCGCGAAGAACGCGGTCAAGGCCGTGACCGATTCCTGCGCGCACTATGAGGTGCCGCTGATCTACGCGCCCGAACATGAATTGGGCGACGCAATTGGGAAACCCGGCCGCATGGTTGCGGCGATTACCGATCCGTCCATGGCGGATCGCATACTGGAGCTCGCAAACGCCGAGCGATGATTGATTACTATCGGGGGTGCATTTAGGGAATGACCAAAGTCAGGGTTCAGGACGCAACCAAAGAATTGAGCACGAATACCGGAAAAATGCTGGAGAGCATCACCCAGATGCGCAAGAGAACCCAGGATATGCTGGGCAACCTGCGCAGGATCTCCGGGGATTTTGCCCGTGAGGCGCAGGAGGTGAAGGATCGCGAGGCGAAGGAGGAGCAGCGCAAGCGCTATGAGGCGGATGCGCAGTTCATGAACGCCTATTCCAGCGAACAGGTGCCGGAAGTGCCTGCGGAGCCCCGCGCTGAGGTCAAGCCGCAGCCCGAGCCCGAACCGGCAGCGAAGCCGGCTCCGGCCCCCGCGCCCGCACCCGCGCAGCAGCCTGCGGCAAAGGTCGAGGAGAATACCGCGAGGCCCGCACCCGTGCAGCAGCGTCCTGCGCAGCAGGGTCAGTACGGTTCTCGTCCGCAGGGCCCCTATGGCCGTCCGGCGCAGCCGGGCCAGCAGGGCGCCCGTCCCCAGGGTCCCTATGGCCGTCCGGCGCAGCCGGGCCAGCAGGGTTCCCGTCCGCAGGGCCCCTATGGCCGTCCCGCACAGCCGGGTCAGCAGGGCCAGTACGGCAACCGTCCCCAGGGCCAGTATGGCCGTCCGGCGCAGCCGGGCCAGCAGGGCGCCCGCCCCTATGGCAACCGTCCCCAGGGCCAGGGTGGTCCGCAGGGCGGCGGTCAGGGCGGTCGCAGCTTCGGCGGCGGCGCACGCCCCGGCTATGGCCGCAGCAAGATGCCCGACCTTGCCCCGGCGATGGAGAAGGAGCGCGTATCCAACTACGATCCCAACAAGAAGCAGTACGTGCGCCAGAACGACCCGGAGCGCAACGCCAACAAGAACAGCGGCCGTCGCCGCGACACCGGCGTGAACATGTCCATCAACGGCTATGACGACGAGTTCGTGCGCGGAAAGAAGAAGAAGAAGGCTGCGGCCCAGGCCAAGGCTTTCGAGCCCGTGCGCATTGAGAAGGCCGTGATGACCGCCGAGACGATCACCGTGCGCGACCTGTCCGAGCGCATCGGCAAGCCCGCCGGCGAGATCATCAAGAAGCTGATGATGCTGGGCATCATCGCCACGATCAACAACGAGCTGGATTACGAGACCGCCGGCCTGGTCTGCGCGGAGTACGACATCGAGCTTGAAAAGAAGGTTGCCGAGACCGCCGAGGACGCCCTCGAGAAGGAGGACGTGCAGGACGCCGAGGAGGATCTGATCCCGCGCCCGCCGGTCGTGACCATCATGGGCCACGTCGACCACGGCAAGACCAGTTTGCTGGACTACATCCGCAAGACCCGCGTGACTGCGGGCGAGGCGGGCGGCATCACCCAGCACATCGGCGCGTATACCGTCAACCTCGACGGCAGGCAGATCACCTTCCTGGACACCCCCGGCCACGAGGCCTTCACCTCCATGCGCCTGCGCGGCGCGATGGCGACCGACATCGCCGTGCTGGTGGTTGCCGCCGATGACGGCGTAATGCCCCAGACCATCGAGGCCATCAGCCATGCCAAGGCCGCAGGCGTGCAGACCATCGTCGCCATCAACAAGATCGACAAGCCCGCCGCCAACATCGAGCGCATCAAGCAGCAGCTCACCGAGTACGACCTGGTCTGCGAGGACTGGGGCGGCGACACCATCATGGTTCCCGTCTCCGCCCACACCGGCGAGGGCGTGGAGCAGCTGCTGGAGATGATCCTGCTGGTGGCCGAGGTGCAGGATTACAAGGCCAATCCCAACCGCAAGGCCCGCGGCATCATCATCGAGGCCCGCCTGGACAAGGGTCGCGGCCCGGTGGCCACGGTGCTGGTGAAGAACGGCACCCTGCGCGTGGGCGACACCATCGTTGCCGGCACGGCCTACGGCCGCGTGCGCGCCATGGTCAACGATATGGGCGAGCGCGTCAAGAGCGCAGGCCCCTCCGATCCGGTGGAGGTCATCGGCTTCAACGACGTTCCCGAGGCGGGCGACCAGATCTCCGCCGTGGACGACGACAAGCTGTCCCGCCAGGTTGCCGAGGAGCGCAAGGATCGCCTGCGCGCGGCGCTGATCAAGGAGCAGCAGAAGACCACCCTGGACGACCTGTTCAGCCAGATTTCCGCCGGTCAGATCAAGGATCTGAACGTCATCATCAAGGCGGACGTGCAGGGCAGCGTCGAGGCCGTGCGCCAGTCCCTGGAGAAGCTCTCCAATGAGGAAGTGCGCGTGCGCTCCATCCACGGCGGCGTCGGCGCGATCACCGAGACCGACGTCATGCTGGCCTCCACTGCCAACGCCATCATCATCGGCTTCAACGTGCGCCCGGACAACAACGCCCGCGCCATGGCCGAGAAGGAAAAGATCGATATCCGCCTCTATCGCGTCATCTACCAGGCCATCGAGGACGTGCAGAACGCCATGAAAGGCATGCTGGCCCCGAAGTTCAAGGAGGTTCTGCTGGGCCACGCCACCGTGCGCACGCCCTTCAAGGTCTCCGGCGTGGGCACCGTCGCGGGTTCCTACGTCACCGACGGCAAGATCATCCGCAGCCAGCAGGTGCGCCTGCTGCGCGACAACGTGGTCATCCACGAGGGCAAGATTTCCTCGCTCCAGCGCTTCAAGGATGCGGTGAAGGAAGTCAATACCGGGTATGAATGCGGCATTGGCATCGAAAACTACAACGACATCAAGGAGAACGACGTCATCGAGTGCTTCATGATGGAGGAAGTGGAACAGTAAACACAATTTTGCTCGGGCGTTCAAGCGGAGCTTTGAACGCCCGTTTTTATCTTCGAGAGGAAAATGGAATCGGTTCCAGGGAGGTTTCTCCCACGGAAAGGAGTAAATATGGCTTCTTATGATCGCATCGACCGCATCTCCGAGGAGGTGCACAAGGCAATCGACCGCATCATCCGCGACGAGGTGAACGATCCCCGCGTGGGCGGCACCTGGAGCATCGTGCGCTGCGAGGTCACGCGCGACCTGCGCTACGCCAAGGTGCGCGTCAGCATCCTGGAGGCGGATCGCCGCAAGGACATGATGGCCGCGCTCAACCGCGCCGCAGGCTTCATCCGCCGGGAGCTGGGGCACGAGGTGGATCTGCGGTATGTGCCGGAGATCCAGTTCGAGCTGGACACGAATATCGAATACGCTGCGAAGATCAATCAGATTCTGGGGGAGAGGCGCCGCGATGAATCGAATGACTGAGCTGGCCGCCTTCCTGCAGGCCCACGATGATTTTGCGATCTTCGGCCACGTCAATCCGGACGGCGACGCTGCCGGATGCTGCATCGCCCTGGCGAAGGCACTTCGGAATATGGGCAAGCGCGCCTTTGTCTACCTGCCGGGCGGCATGCCGGAGCTGTACAGTGTCTTTCCCTGCTCGGTGGAAATCAGCGATGGAAGCAGTCTGCCCTTTGCGCCGCAGACCGGCTTCGCGGTGGACGTCTCCGAGCCGCACCGCATGGGTGCGGGACGGGAGATCTTCGAGGGCTGCGCGCATCGCGCCGCGCTGGATCACCACGCAACCAACCCCGGCTTCGGCGAGGTCTGCGTGGTGGACGGCGACGCGGCGGCCTGCGGCGAGCTGGCGGTTGCGCTGATCCGTGCGCTGGGCGTGGAGCTGGATGCGGAGATGGGACAGTGGCTGTTCATTGCCCTGTGCACCGACAGCGGACGCTTCGGCTATGCCAGCACCCGCGCGGAGACGCTGGAGGCCGCTGCGGACTGCCTGCGGGCGGGCGCAGACGTGGACGGAATCACCCAGCAGCTCTACCGCACCCGCAGCGAGGGCCGCACCCGCTTGCTGGGCCTGGTGCTTGCGGGTCTGGAGATGAACGCGGACAGGACCATGTGCTGGGCGCGTCTGACCGACGACATGCTTTCCCGGGCGCACGCGCTGCGGGAGGACAACGAGGGCGTCGTGAACTATCTGCTGGAGATTCGCGGCGTGCAGTTCGCCTGTCTGGCGGAGGAGCGCGGAAGCGGCCAGACGAAGTTTTCCCTGCGCTCGAAGGGCAGGGTGGACGTGGCGGCGGACGTTGCGGTTCCGCTGGGCGGCGGCGGCCACGCCTGTGCGGCGGGGGTCACGCTGAACCTGCCCATGGAGGAGGCGCTGCAGACCGTGCTCAGGACGGCGGAGGCGGCGCTGAAGAATTTACAGGAACAGGAATGAATGCATGAACGGTTTTCTGATCGCAAACAAGCCCACCGGCATCACCAGTTCAAACCTGGTGGTGTTTGTGCGCAAGCGGCTGCCGAGGGGCACGGCCATCGGTCACGGCGGAACCCTGGATCCGGAGGCCTCGGGCGTGCTGCCGCTGTGCATCGGCTCTGCGACCCGGCTGTTTAACTACATCATCGACAAGAAAAAGACCTACGTGGCCGAAGTGCAGCTGGGCGCGATCACCGACACCCAGGACGCAACCGGCAGCGTGCTCGAGGAGCGCGCGGTGCATGCCACGGAGGACGATCTTCGCGCGGTGCTTAAAGAGTTCGTCGGGGAGATCGAGCAGATTCCGCCGATGTACTCCGCCATCAAGCGCGGCGGCAGGCGGCTCTACCAGCTGGCGCGCAAGGGCGAGACCATCGAGGTGGAGCCCCGCAGGTGCCGGGTGGAGGGCGTGGAACTTATGGAGCAGACTGGCGAGAACCGCTACCGCATCCGCGTAGACTGCGGCAAGGGCGTGTACATCCGCACGCTCTGCCACGACGTCGGCCTGCGGCTGGGCTGTGGCGCGCACATGGCGAGTTTGCAGCGCACGGCGGCAGGGGTGTTTACGCTGGAAAATGCGCTGAGCAGGGAGCAGATCGACGCGGCGAGCTCCAACGGCACGCTGGAAGAGCATCTTATGCCGCTGGATGCGCCGCTTGGACACCTGCCTGCGGTGTACCTGACCGAACAGGCCCGCCACGCGGTGATCAACGGCAATGTGCTGAAACCAAAGTGGATGAAGGCGCCCGCGCCCATGGCCGAGTCCGTGCGCATCTATTTGAACGACAGCTTCGCGGGCATCGGTCAGCCCCAGCAGGACGGCACGGTGCGCTTCAAGGCGATGCTGCTGCCGGAGGAGGAGAGGCATGCGAGTCTGGAGACGTGAGGAGGACTTCGATCTTCCGTCCTGCGTGGTTGCGCTGGGCACCTTCGACGGCGTGCACATCGGCCATCAGGCACTGATCCGTCGGGCGATGGAGCTGGCGCGGGCGCTGGACACGGCCTGCGTGGTGTACACCTTCCGGAACCATCCGCTGTCGGTGCTCTGCCCGGAGCGCGCCCCGGAGGCGCTGATGCAGGCGGACGAGAAGCTGTCCAAGCTCAGCGCAATGGGCGTGGACGGCGTGATGCTGCTGGATTTCACGAAGGAGTACGCGGCCACGGAGCCGACGGAATACCTCGAGGGGCTGGTCAAGCGCCTGCGGGTCAAGGGCGTTGTGGCCGGGTTCAACTATACCTTCGGTGCGGGAGGCCGTGGAAATGCGTCGCTGATCCGCAGCGAGGCGGCACGGCTGGGCTACCGCGCGGAGATCGTGGATGCTGTGACGGACGAGGGCGACGTGGTGTCCTCCACGCTGCTGCGGCGGCTGCGCAGGGACGGCGAGCGGGAGCGCTATCTGCGTCTGCTGCGCCTGCCGCGTTAAACTTTCCAAAACTTGTCCCGGCACGTTTACAAACGCCGGGTGGTATGATAAAATAGTAAAAGTGGCGGTTTGCGTCGCCACAATCACGCTGGCACGGTTTGCCGAGCACTCCGACGGCATACGGTGCCTGCGCGCAAGAGAAAGAGGAGGAAGAATCCCATGACCAAGCAGGAAATCATCTCCACCTATGGCCGCCACGAAGGCGACACCGGTTCCCCCGAAGTGCAGGTCGCTCTGCTGACCGAGCGCATCAACCACCTGAACGAGCATCTGAAGGTGCACAAGAAGGACCATCACTCCCGTCGTGGCCTGCTGCTGATGGTTGGTCAGCGCCGTGGTCTGCTGGACTACCTGAAGAAGACCGACATCGAAGCCTATCGTGCACTGATCGCAAAGCTCGGCCTGCGCAAGTAATGCGAGACCGGCACTTGACCCAATAGGTGAGTCGTTCGCGCCGTCGCCCGAGTCATACCGAGCGGCGGCGCTTCGTGCGAATTCGCCTGTTTTGCTGTGTGTGGACGCTAGGATGCGGAGATGATTCCGCAGGCGTGCGTCTGCACACAGTCAATTCGCCCCGTTCTGGAGTAAGGGGCGCTGAACATGGTAACAATGAAAAGAAGATAGAGAGAACCCAAGGAGGGCAAACAAAATGGATTTCAAGGCTTATTCCATGGAACTGGGCGGAAGAACGCTCACTCTGGAATTCGGCAAGTATGCCGAGCAGGCCAGCGGCGCAACCTTCGTTCGCTACGGCGACACCTGCGTGCTGGTCACCGCAACCGTCGCGGAAACCCCGCGTCCGGGCATCGATTTCTTCCCGCTGAGCGTGGATTTTGAAGAAAAGCTCTACTCCGTGGGCCACATTCCGGGCTCCTGGAATCGCCGCGAGGGCCGTCCGGCGGAAAAGGCCATCCTGACCAGCCGCCTGATCGACCGCCCGCTGCGCCCCCTGTTCCCCAAGGGAATGCGCCACGACGTGTCCGTGGTCGCCACCGTCATGTCCGTCGAGCAGGACAACATCCCGGACATCCCCGCGATGATCGGCGCGTCCGCTGCACTGTCCATCTCCGAGATTCCGTGGGCGGGCCCCATCGGCGCGGTGAACATCGGCTATGTGGACGGCGAGTACATCGTCAACCCCACCGTCGAGCAGCGCGAGGTCTCCCTGATGAACCTGACCGTGGCCGGCACCGCTGAGGCCGTGCTGATGGTCGAGGCCGGCGCGAAGGAGGTCTCCGAGGAGGTCATGCTGGGCGCGATCCTGTTCGCCCACGAGGAGATCAAGAAGATCGTGGCCTTCATCGAGGGCATCAAGGCCGAGATCGGCAAGGAGAAGAAGGAATTCCCGCTGCAGCTGCCGGGCGAGGACGTCAAGGCTGCCGTGCGCGAGTACGCCTATGAAAAGGTGCAGTGGATGTTCGAGACCTTCGACCGTAGCGAGCGCAACGCCCGCGAGGCCCAGGTCAAGGCCGAGGTCGCCGAGCACTTCGCGGAGCAGTTTGCGGGCCGCGAGGTGGAGGTTGGCGACGCGCTGTACGCCATCCAGAAGGAAATCATGCGCCGCCACATCATCGACAACGGCGTGCGCCCCGACGGCCGCAAGCTCACCGAGATTCGCCCCATCTGGTGCGAGGTGGGTGTGCTGCCCCGTCCCCACGGCTCCGGTGTGTTCACCCGCGGCCAGACTCAGGTCATGACCGTCGCCACCCTGGCCCCCATGTCCGAGCAGCAGATCATCGACGGCATCGGCACCCAGGACCGCAAGCGCTACATGCACCACTACAACTTCCCGGGCTACTCCACCGGCGAAGCGAAGCCCGCCCGCAGCCCGGGACGCCGCGAGATCGGCCACGGTGCGCTGGCTGAGCGCGCGCTGGAGCCCATGATCCCCTCCGTCGAGGAGTTCCCCTACTGCCTGCGCCTGGTCTCCGAGGTCATGTCCTCCAACGGCTCCACCTCCCAGGCCTCCGTCTGCGGCTCCACGCTGGCACTGATGGACGCGGGCGTTCCGATCAAGCGCCCCGTGGCCGGCGTCGCCATGGGCCTGATCAAGGACGTTGAGAACACCGGCAAGGTCGCCGTGTTGACCGACATCCAGGGCCTCGAGGACTTCCTGGGCGACATGGACTTCAAGGTCGCCGGCACCACCAAGGGCATCACCGCCATCCAGATGGACATCAAGATCAAGGGCATCGACGAGGCCATCCTGCGCCAGGCGCTGGCCCAGGCCTACGACGGCCGCCTGTTCATCCTGGACAAGATGCTCCAGACCATCCCGGCCCCGCGCGCCGAGCTGAGCAAGCATGCGCCGAAGATCGTCACCTTCATGATCAACCCCGAGAAGATCGGCGAGGTCGTCGGCCCGCGCGGCAAGACCATCAACAAGATTATCGACGAGACCGGCGTGAAGATCGACATCGAGGACGACGGCAGCGTGTTCATCGCCACCGAGGACGCCGCAGCCGCACGCCGCGCGCGCCAGATCATCGAGGGCATCGCCAAGGATCCCGAGGTGGGCGACACCTTCCTGGGCAAGGTCGTGCGCATCATGTCCTTCGGCGCGTTCATCGAGTACGCTCCGGGCAAGGACGGCATGCTGCACATCTCCAAGATGGCCAACGAGCGCGTGGAGAAGGTCGAGGATGTGATGAACATCGGCGACGAGAT
>SFNY01000054.1 GCA_004554085.1 Clostridiales bacterium
ATTTCTGATAATATTGAAAAACGTGTCAACACTACAATAGTGATATACTATTTCATCCATACTTTTACACATATTCCTTTTTCAAATATATTTAACCACAGCTCTTATTTTTAGCATTATAAACTTTCTCATGGCATCAAACCAATTACAATCAATATAATTTAAAATACGACAGGCAATCAAAAAGACTACCCGTCATATCAAATAATCTATGCACTTCCGCACTATTCAAACTCAATCGTCCCGGGGGGCTTACTGGTTAAATCATAGAATACCCTATTGACTCCTCTGACCTCGTTGATGATGCGGCTGGTGGTCTTTTTCAGCACGGCGTAGGGGATCTCGGCGGCCTCGACGGTCATCGCGTCGTCGGACACCACCGCGCGCAGGGCCACGCAGCCGGTATAGCTGCGGCCGTCGCCCATGCAGCCCACCGTGCGCACGCCGGTCCACACCGCGAAGGACTGCCAGATCTGTTCGCTCAGGCCCGCCTTCTCCAGCTCATCCAGGAAGATCGCGTCGCACTCCCGCAGGGAATCCAGCTTCTCACGGGTTAGCTCGCCGATGCAGCGCACCGCCAGGCCCGGGCCCGGGAAGGGCTGCCGCCAGACCATCCTGTGCGGAATGCCCAGCGCCTCGCCCACCGCGCGCACCTCGTCCTTGAACAGGTTTGCCAGCGGCTCCACGATATGATCCTTTTTAAACAGGCTGTCCTTGGGCAGACCGCCCACGTTGTGGTGGCTCTTGATGGTGGCGCTGCCGCCCATGCCGCTCTCAATGCGGTCGGGGTAGATGGTTCCCTGAAGCAGGAAGTCTGCGCCGGTCTTGCGGGCCTCCTCCTCGAACACGCGCACGAACAGCTCGCCGATGATCTTGCGCTTGCGCTCGGGATCGGTCACACCCTTCAGGGCCTCCAGGAAGCGCTCGGACGCATCCACATGGATGATGTCCAGGCCCAGGTTGTGCTTGTAGGTCTCGATCACCTGCCTGGCCTCGTCCTTGCGCAGCAGGCCGTGATCCACGAACACGCAGGTCAGCTGGCCGGGCTTGAGCGCGCGGTTCGCCAGCACACAGGCTACAGAGGAGTCCACGCCGCCGGAGATGCCGCCGACGACCCGGCCCCCGCCCACCTGTTCACGGATGCCGCGCAGCATGGTCTCGATCTGATCCTCCGCCTTGTAGACCTCCCTGCAGCCGCACACGCCGCGCACGAAGTTCTCCAGCATCGTCGTTCCCTCGACGGAGTGCTTCACCTCGGGGTGGAACTGCACGCCGTACAGGCCGCGCGCCTCGTCGGCAAACTCCGCGTAGGGGCAGTTGTCGGTGTGGGCATGGGATGCAAAGCCCTCCGGCAGCCGGGAGACCCGGTCGTTGTGGTTCATGAACACGTGGGTTGCGCGCTGCACGCCGTGGAACAGTGCGGAATCCTCGGTGTAGAGCAGCGTGTCGCCGTACTCGCTGACGTTCGCGCTCTCCACTTCGCCGCCGTAGAGGTAGTTCAGCAGCTGCATGCCGTAGCAGATGCCCAGCACCGGAACCTTCAGGGAATCGATCAGCGCCCGGTCGATCCTCGGCGCGCCGTCCTCGTAGACGCTGGCCGGGCCGCCGGTCAGGATCACGCCCCGCAGAGACGCGTCCTTCCAGGTGGAAGCGTCCGTGGCGTAGGGCAGGATTTCACAGTATACGCCCATCTCGCGCACGCGCCTGGCAATCAGTTGGTTGTATTGGCCGCCAAAATCGAGAATGATGATCTTCTCGCTGTACACGCAGCAACCGCCTCCTGTTGATTCAGATTTGCACTTATTATAACCGCGCGCGGATGCTTTGTCATTGCGATCCCGTTAATATGAACAAAAAAATTTTTATCATGTATATTGTTCGGTATTTTGATAAATAAATCGCGGATTTATGTTAATTCTGCACAAGATCGCAGGAATTCTCGGAAGAATATCGAATGTTATAGAAGGTATGCGCGGCAGAGCGGCCGCGCGGACGGGCGTGCCCGTCCTTCAACAGGCTTTATTGATCGAACAACGGAGGAATGTTTCAATGAGCAATTGTGCAATCGTGGGCATCAACTGGGGCGACGAGGGCAAGGGCCGCATGGTGGACTACTTCGCGGATCAGTTCCAGGTGGTTGTGCGCTATCAGGGCGGCAACAACGCTGGCCACACGGTCATCAACGAGTACGGCAAATTCGCGCTGAACCTGCTGCCCTCCGGCATCTTCCATCCGGAGACCATCAACCTGCTGGGCGCGGGCGCGGTCGTCGACCTGAAGCACCTGTGCGGCGAGATCGACCGCCTGCGCGCCGCCGGCGTGAAGATCACCCCCGACAACCTCAAGATTTCCGACCGCGCCATGATGGTGCTTCCGATCCATCCCGCGCAGGATCAGTGGGAGGAGGAGCGCCTGGGCAAGAACGCCTACGGCTCCACCCGCCGCGGCATCAGCCCCATCTACGGCGACAAGTACATGAAGAAGGCCATCCAGATGGGCGACCTGCTCCATCCGGAATCCCTGCGGGAGCACCTGCGCCGCCTGATCGACTGGAAGAACACCGTGTTCGTCGCGGGCTACGGCCAGCAGCCGGTGTCCTACGATGAGGTTCTGGCCTGGATCGAGCAGTACGGCGAGATCCTCAAGCCCCACATCTGCGACGCCTTCGAGCTGCTGGAGAGCGCGCAGAATGCCGGCAAGAGCATCATGTTCGAGGCCCAGCTCGGCGCGCTGCGCGACATCGACTACGGCATCTATCCCTTCACCTCCTCCTCCAACCCCATCTCGGCCTACGCGCCGGTGGGCAGCGGCTGCCCCTTCCTGAAGGTAGACGAGGTGGTGGGCGTGACCAAGGCCTACTCCACCTGCGTGGGCGAGGGCCCGTTCGTGGGCGAGCTGGACGGCGACGCGGCCCACGACCTGCGCGAGGCCGGCGCGGAGTACGGCGCGGCCACCGGCAGACCCCGCCGCGTGGCATGGTTCGACGTTCCCGCCACCAAGTACGGCACAAAGCTCCAGGCGACCACCGCGCTGGCGCTGACGAAGATCGACGTGCTGTCCTACCTGAAGGAGATCCCGGTGTGCGTCGCCTACCGCAAGGACGGCGTGGAGACCGACCGCTTCCCCTACACCGCCGAGCTGTACGACTGCGAGGCCGTGTACGAGACGCTGCCCGGCTGGGGCTGCGACATCTCCAAGTGCCGCACCTGGGAGGAGCTTCCCAAGGCCGCGCAGGACTACGTGCTGTTCCTGGAGGAGAAGGTCGGCTGCCCGATCAAGTACGTATCCGTCGGCCCGGAGCGCGAGGCGCTGATCATTCGATAAGATTTGTGGCGGGGGACACGTCCCCCGCCACTACCACCCCCTACAGATTTTGCTTGAATCCTACGGATTCCGGCCGCAAAATCTGCAAGGAAGCGATTCTCCAGTAGCAGTCGCGACTCTAAAAGAGCCGTAACTGCTACTGGAGAATCAGCTGCGTGGTCGCCGTACACGCCGCCGACCACGATTTTTATTGGTTCTATCGCATATGCTCTCGATAAACCGGGGAAAGAACTCCCCCTTTTCCAATGTCTGTATCTCGATGGAGGAATATTGATGAAGAATACCTATGAAAGCCCGCTGAACAGCCGCTACGCAAGCAAGGAGATGCAGTACATCTTCTCGCCCGACCGCAAGTTCACCACCTGGCGCAAGCTGTGGGTGGCGCTGGCGGAGTCCGAGATGGAGCTGGGCCTGCCCATTACCCAGGCGCAGGTGGACGAGCTGAAGGCGCACATCGACGACATCGACTACGACGCGGCCCGCCGCCACGAGGAGCGCGTGCGCCACGACGTGATGGCCCACGTCCACGCCTACGGCGACGTGTGCCCCAATGCAAAGGGCATCATTCACCTGGGCGCGACCAGCTGCTACGTCACCGACAACGCCGACATTCTGATGCTGCGCGACGCGATGAAGCTGATCCGCGCCAAGCTGATCGAGGTCATGCGCCGCCTGTCGAAGTTCGCGCTGGAGTACAAGGATCTGCCCTGCCTGGGCTACACCCACCTGCAGCCCGCGCAGCTGACCACCGTGGGCAAGCGCGCCTGCCTGTGGCTCCAGGATCTGTACATGGATCTGGACGAGCTGGACGACGCGATGGACGCGCTGAAGCTGCTGGGCAACCGCGGCGCGACCGGCACGCAGGTGAGCTTCATGGAGCTGTTCGACGGCGACGGCGAGAAGGTGGACGAGCTGGAGAAGCGCATCGCGGACAAGATGGGCATGAAGGCCGTGTTCGACGTGTCCGGCCAGACCTATCCGCGCAAGCTGGACAGCCGCGTGCTGAGCGCCCTGTCCTCCATCGCCCAGAGCGCCTACAAGTTCGCCCAGGATCTGCGCCTGCTGCAGTCCTTCCGGGAGATCGAGGAGCCCTTTGAAAAGAACCAGATCGGCTCCTCCGCCATGGCCTACAAGCGCAATCCCATGCGCAGCGAGCGCATCTGCGCCCTGAGCCGCCACGTGATGGCGCTGGTGCAGGACGCGCAGATGACCGCCTCCACCCAGTGGTTCGAGCGCACGCTGGACGACAGCGCCAACCGCCGCCTGTCCCTGCCCGAGGCCTTCCTCTCCACCGACGCGGTGCTGGAGCTCTACGCAAACGTGGCCGACGGCATGGTGGTGTACCCGAAGATGATCGGCAAGCGCGTGAACGAAAACCTGCCCTTCATGGCCACTGAGGACGTGATCATGGCCTGCGTCAAGAACGGCGCCGACCGCCAGGAGATTCACGAGCGCATCCGCGTGCACTCCCAGGCCGCCGCAGCCCGCATGAAGCAGGAGGGTCTGGAGAGCGACCTGATGCAGCGCATCGCCGCCGACCCCGCCTTCCCCATGGATCACGAGCAGCTCTCAACGCTGCTGGCCCCGGAGAAGTACACCGGACGCGCAGGCGAGCAGGCCGAGCGCTTCGTCACGAAGGTCATCCAGCCGATCCTGGACGGCGCACAGCCCTTCGATATGGGCGAGATCAAGATCTGATCCAAAAATTGCAAGCCAGCCGATGATTCTGCATCAACGGCTGGTTTTTTGCGTCAATTCTCGTCCTCCAGCGCGATCTGGTCAAAGACCTCGTTCCACTTCATGTTCTTCATGCGCCGCTGCCGCTTCGCATCGATCTTGGGATCGAACAGGCAGGCCGGGCGGTAATCGCAGTAGGTGCAGGGGGTCCAGCCGTCGAAGCTGGCGGGACGAACCGCGGCCTCGCCGCCGCGAATCGCGTCGATCTGGGAGCGGGCCTTGCGCAGCACGTGGCGGATCAGGCGCTCAAAGTTTTTATCATCCGCGCAGGGCACGTTGGAATAGAGCTTGTTCTCCCGGGTCATGCGCGCCTGAAATACCCTTTCGGGGTTCGGGGTCTGGGCCGCGAGCAGCTCCGGATCCTCCGGCAACAGTCCGCTCATGCGGAAGCTCCTGGCGCGCTCCTCCTCCACCTGCCTGGGGTCGGTGCTCTGGGTGTTCACCACGCCCTCGTCCAGGGCGAAGTAGTACACCCCGGCGCTGCGGGCGTTCCGCTGCTTCAGCGCGGCGCCCAGGTACACCGGGAGCTGCAATTGCAGGCCGTGATACGCCCCCGCCAGGTTCAGCGGCTTGCCGCCCAGCTTGAAGTCAATCACCCGCAGGCTGTTGCCCGCCGCCCAGCCGTCCACGCGGTCGATGCGGCCCTCCAGAATCGTGTCGCCCACCTGAAGCCGCGCGGGGCCGTCCTCCCGGCCAAAGCTGCGCTCCAGCTGCTCCGTGCGGAAGGCGCTGCCCTGCATCTGCTCCGCCAGCACCCGCGCGCAGCGGCAGGCCGTGGCACGCAGGGAGCGCGACTCCGCCCGGACGCTTGCACTGTCCTCCATGGGCGTGCCGGTGCGCATGCTCTCCAGCAGCACGTCGGCGATGCGCCCCATGCGGGCCTCGGCCTGTGCAGCGTCCATCCCGTTCAGTTCACTGCCGCAAACGCGCAGGAATTCGTACACCGCCTCGTGCAGGAAGGTGCCCATCTGGCGGCGATCCAGCTCGAAGGGCTCCACCCGATCCGGCCGCAGTCCATATGCTGTAAAATAGGAAAAGGGGCAGCCCGCAAAGCGCTCCAGACGCGTGATGCTCTGGGACTGGAGCCTGCCGTAGAGGGATCGGGCAGCCGCCGGGTCGATGCTCTCGCGACCCTCATTGCTCCGCAGCATGCCCTCCAGGCGCTCCATGCGATTGCGCGCCTCGGGCAGCTCCCGCCCAGCCTCACGCAGCGCCGCAGCGGCAGAGAGATCCACCTCGCGGGCCGTGCCGCCGTCCCGACCCTCCGCAATCGCACGGGCCGCGAGGGACGCAGCCGCACGGGGCGAGGTCGCCAGCAGGCGATCCAGCTGCGCATCTCCGGACACGCTGCCGATGGGACGCAGCCCGGGGAAGATGCCACGCACCAGCTCCATGGTCATGCCGGGGCGCTGGGCGGAGCCGTCGCTCCCCCGCAGCGCGCAGGAGAACCAGACCTCCCCGGTGGCCATGCCCAGGGCGGCCTTTAAATAGAAGCGACGCAAAAGCGCCTCGCTGCGCTCATCCGGCCCAAGATAGGCCTTCGTCTGCTTCGACACCGCCTGACGCTGGGCCTCGGTGAGCAGCCCCTCCTCCCCGGAGGTCTTTCCATCGGACAGTCCCAGCACAAACAGCGCCCCGGCGCGCTGCATCAGCATCCGGTTCATGCTCTGGGCGTACACCGCGTCGCCGGACTGGGGCAGCGGCTTCACCACCGCCGCGTCCAGCGACTCCGTGAGCGTCTGCTTCAGCTCCCGCAGGCTCAATTTCCCCTCGCCCATCAGCGCCGCCATCTGATCCAGCGCGCCGATGATGCGGTTCCAGGCCTGGGACAGCGTGCCCGCCGCCTCGCGCATGCCCTTGTCGATCAATTCCTGCTGGAGCTCCAGGCTCTTTTCGTAGGCGCGCACCTCCGTCAGGAAGCCGAACAGCGCGGCAAGCTGTCCCTTCAGATCCTTCGCTGCCTTCAATTCGGCCTTCAGCTTCGCCAGCGGCTCCATCAGACGCTTGCGCAGCGGCTCCAGCTCCGCGATCTCCGCGTCCACGCCCCGGGTGAAGGGCCGCAGCCAGCGCCCGCCGTCCACACCCCGGCGTATGGCATAGTTCGCCAGCCGATCGGCCTCGTCGCGGGTCAGATCCATGTAGCCGGTGCGCGTCAGCGTGAACACGTCCTCCCGGCGGAAGTTCTTTTCGATCAGTTGCAGCGCCGTGAGCAGACACTCCGCCGTCGCCATGCGCGACACCGGGCGGCTGTTGTCCAGAAACAGCGGTACCTCATAAATCTGAAAGGCCTCAATCAGGGCCTGCCGATAGCCGTCCAGATCCGCGCAGAGCAGCTGCATGTCGCCATAGCGCATGCCCTGCATCGCAAGTTTTCGCGCCGTCGCCGCCGCCAGCATGCACTCCTCGCGCACATCCCGGGCATAACTCATGTGAATGTGCTCCGGCTCCCTGGCAAGCGGCTCCACGCGGTCGGCGTACAGCTCCCGGGCAAGGCGGCCGATCTCGCCGCACGGGTGAGCTTCCTCCGGCAGCGCGTCCCTCTCCATCGCCACGCCCTGCATCTCGCAGGCGTCCCGCATGCGCGCCAGCGCGTCCAGCAGCGGATCGCAGCAGTTCGAATCCCGGGCCGAGGGATCGTTGGCGACCGGATAGAACAGCTCCGCGCCCGCAGCCTGCGCCGCCACCCCCGCGATGAGCTGCATCAGCGTGGGCGGAATCAGATCGAAGCCGAAGAACCAGAAGTGGCCCTCCCTAAGAAACGCCGCCGACCGGAGCCGCAGCGCAGCCTCGATCAGCTCGCTCTCGCCGTCCTGATAGCGTCCGCCCATGAGGGAAAGATATTCTTCGTAGATCGTCGCTAGGTCGGTCAGCTTCATGCGGGTCATGCCCGCGCTCCTTCCGGCGCAGTCCCGCAGCATCTGCGGCGTGATACGGCCCTGCACGAAGATCTCCAGCTGCCGCGCGCAGCGGTCGGCAAAGCCCCGGCGGCGGTCGGCGTTGCGGTAGACGGTCAGCTCCCCGGCGCTGCGGATCGCACGGCGCACCAGCATCACCCGGCCGCGCTCGTCCACCCGCACGCCGTCGGGATGGCCCGCAGCCTCGAACACCAGCGCGCACAGCCTCGCGGGGCTGAGCACCCGCAGCCGGAAGGAGCCCGGCAGCTTCAATTCGCGCAGCAGCAGACGCTCGGTCAGCAGCGTGAGCTGCTTCGGCACCACGATGTACTGGGTCTCGCCCTCCGCATCCAGCGCCGCGCCGACCCGCGCAACCAGCGCGCCGGAGAGCAGGCGGTTCTCCCCCGTGTGCACCTTCAGCATGCCAAAGCACCTCCTCTGTAAAGCATGCGGGGAACGACGCTCCCCGCAAGACATTTCATATGCAGATCAAAAGATCGAAATCGCGCCCAGACTCACGCCCAGCGTGATGGCGCAGGCGGTGAAGTTGCCCAGCAGGATGACGATGGCCGACTTGAGCCGGGGCATTTCAAACAGCGTTGCGATGGCGCTGCCCGTCCAGCAGCCGGTGCCCGGCAGCGGAAGCGCCACGAAGATGTACAGGCCGAGCAGCTCGATGGTCTCCTGGGAGACCTTGTCCTGGAGCCAGCCACGAATTCCGCTGCCCTTTTTGGCGTGCATGCGCTCCTTCTTGCGCGCGCTGCGCTTCTCCAGCCAGGCGGCGAACCTGCGCACCGGCTTGATGGGCAGGGTGTAGAACCAGTCCAGCACAGGGCGCAGCAGCAGCAGGATGAAGGGCATGGGGATCGTGGAGCATACCGCTGCCAGCAGGTAGGCGAACAGCGGCGGCATGCCCAGCGCCAGCATCACCGGCACCGCGTAGCGGCCCTCGTAGGTGGGCACCATGCTCAACAGCGCGGTGCTGAGCACCTTGGCCATGTTTTCCGATACGACGAAGCTGTTCTCAGCGGCCGACAGCAGGCGCAGGCCGCCCAGGGAAAGCCGATTCAGCATATTGAACCTCCAAAATTTCATTCTTCGATCTCTAAAATCGCATTTCTCTTCAATTATATAATAGCACACCCGGCTTCATGAATCAATCTCTGGTTTCCAATGCCCAGCTGTTTTCATGCCGCTTTGCTTGAAATGTCACAATTCACTGCTACAATGGAACATGGACAAGCTTACGATAGATAAGATGGGGCTGATATAATTGTTGAAATACAGTACGATCCTCTTTGACCTGGACGGCACCCTGACGGAGTCCGGCATCGGCATCACCCGCAGCGTGGCATATGCCTACGAAAAGCTGGGCCTGCCCGTGCCGGAGCAGGCGGTGCTGGACCGCTTCGTGGGACCTCCGCTGGTGGCGGCGTTCATGGAGTATGCCGGACTGAGCGAAAAGGAAGCGCGCCACGCCGCAGACGTGTACCGGGAGCGCTTCTCCCAGATCGGCTGGCGGGAGAACCGGCTCTACACCGGCGTCGCGCCGCTGCTAAAGGAATTGAAGGCGCAGGGCTGCTACCTGGGCATCGCCAGCGGCAAGCCGGAGATCTTCGTGCGCCGCATCGCGGACCACTTCGGCTTTGCGCAGTACTTTGACGCCATCGTGGGCATCCACATGGAGACCACCCACGCGGACAAGCACGAGCTGATCACCGAGGCCCTGAACGGCCGCAGCATTGCGGGCGCTGCGATGGTGGGCGACCGCAAGTTCGACATGGCCGCCGCCCGGGACATGGGCCTGCGCGCCATCGGCGTGAGTTACGGCTACGGCTCCCGCGAGGAGCTTGCCGCATCCGGCGCGGACGAGATCGCGGACAGCGTTTCTGAGCTGCGCGAGATCCTGCTGCCGGGCGTGCCCGTTTCTCCGGGGCGCTTCATCAGCTTCGAGGGCGCGGACGGCTGCGGCAAGAGTACCCAGATGCACCTGCTGGCCGAGCGCCTGCGCGAGCGCGGCTACGACGTGCTCTGCACCCGGGAGCCCGGCGGCTGCGAGATCTCCGAGCGCATCCGCGAGCTGGTGCTGGACATCCGCCACAGGGGCATGTCCTCCGAGTGCGAGGCCCTGCTCTACGCCGCATCCCGCGCGGAGCACGTGCGTCAGGTGCTGCTTCCGGCGGTAAAGAAAGGCAAAATTGTGCTCTGCGATCGATTTTTGGATTCAAGTTTCGCATATCAGGCCCGTGGGCGTGAACTTGGAGACGATTTTATACGTCAAATAAACGCACCGGCAAGGGCGATCACCCCCGACCGCACGCTGCTGTTCGTGGGGGATCGGGAGGCCGTATCGCGGCGGCTGCGCTCGGGAACGCAGCTCGACCGCATCGAGGTGGAGGGCGACAGCTTCGTCCGCCGCGTCTATGAGGCCTACGAGGAGATTCACGCCGCCGAGCCGGAGCGCGTGCACATCATCGATTCCAACCGAACGATTGAAGAAATCTTCGCGGACGTGTGCGCCGACGTCGACGGCCTGATCGGCTGATCCCACCCCTGACTTCCCGCCAAAGGAGTTGAAAATATGGCATACGAAAATCTGTGCATGTACTGCTTTCAGGATCTGAACGGCGAGAGCATCTGCCCGCACTGCGGCAAGGACGCCCGCGCCGCGGTTCCGCAGATCCAGATGCTGCCGGGCAGCCTGGTGTACCACGACCGCTTTCTGGTGGGCCGCGCGCTGGGCCAGGATTCGGGCGGCATCGTGTACACTGCGCTGGACACCAAGCGCGGCGGCGTCATCCGCATCCGCGAATACCTGCCCCGCAACTGCGCCGAGCGCCTGAACGACGGCACGGTCGTGCCCGTCGCCGGCATGGAGGACGCCTTCGAGGCCGGCATGAAAAAGCTGCGCGCCAGCGTGGAGAGCGTGGAGGATCCCAAGAAGCGCCACTTCTACTTTGAAGAAAACGGCACGGCTTACATCGCGCAGCGCAAGAACGGCGCGAGCGCATCCGCAGCGGACGGCGGCGACATGGACGACGCAGACGACGAGGCCGATCATCGCAAAAAGATCGCGCTCTACATCTGCATCGCGGCCGCCGTGGTGCTGGTGATCGCGCTGGGTCTGGTGCTGTTCCTCAACTCCATGAGCGACCCGGACGACGTGACGCTGGACAATCCGCTCACCACCGTGGCTGCCGACACCACCTGGATGCCGCTGGCCACGCCCACCCCCACGCCCTACGCCACCGCGACCTTCGCGGCGCTGGTGGATCCGGAGCTTTCGTGGATGGACTACACCTACGACGGCGACGTGGAGAAGGAGTACAACCAGCAGCAGCAACAGGCCGCCTCCCCCACGAAGATGCCCACCATCATCACCGAGGAGAAGCACGACACCATCAGTGGCTCCTCCAGCTCCACCGACATCACCACCCTGCAAAAGAAGCTGGTGCAATTGGGCTGGCTGAGCAGTTCCAACGTGACCAGCAGGTACGATTCCGCCACCAAGCAGGCCGTGAAGGACTTCCAGGCCTACGTCAACGAGCACTGCTCCCCGGCGACCAAGCTGGCCGTGGACGGCATTGCGGGCCAGAAGACCCTGCAGTGGCTGTACAATTCCTCGGTCTCGCTGACCAAGCCCACGCCCACGCCGAAGCCGCTGGTGACCGCAGCTCCCGACAAGGGCATCATCAACGCAGGCTCCTCCAAGACCCTGATCCGCGGCCTTCAGCAGCAGCTGATCGCGCTGGGCCTGCTGCCCGAGGGCAGCGCCGACGGCATCTTCGGCTCCAGCACCATCACCGCGGTGAAGAACTTCCAGATCCGCGTCAACCAGCTCCAGGGCTACAATGCCCTGAACGTGGACGGCGTGGTGGACGAGCTGACCCAGTCCTACCTGGACTACTACGTCGACTGGTGGCTCGAGCAGCAGGTGGCGACGCCCACCCCCAAGCCCATGAACACCTCGACCCCCAAGCCCACCGCGACGGCTACCCCCAAGCCCATGAACACCCCCGGAAGCAGCGGCACCATCAACAGCTCCTCCTCCAAGGCGGAGATCACCGAGATGCAGGAGCTGCTGGAAAAGGTCGGCCTGCTCAGGAGCAGCGACGTGGACGGCAAGTACGGCAGCGGCACTGCCACCGCAGTCAAGAACTTCCAGAAGTTCGTCAACAACAACACCGGCGCGGATACGCTGGCCGTCACCGGCGAGTGCGACCTGCTGACCCAGCAGTACCTGCGCTACTGCGTGGAGAAGGGCATCAAGGTTGAAGGCGCAACCGCAGCCCCCACCGCCGTGCCCACCGCTGCGCCGACCGCAGTTCCCACCGCAGCTCCCACCGCCGAGCCCACCGTGCCTCCCGAGGAGGATCCGGATTACAGCGAGGGCGACGTCATCGTCGACGCAGACTCCCCCAAGGAGTCCATCCGCTACGTGCAGGAGATGCTCGCCAGCGTCGGCCTGCTCAGGAGCAGCGACGTGGACGGCAAGTACGGCAACAAGACCATCAACGCCGTCATCCTCTTCCAGCAGTGGGTCAACCAGGAGAAGGGCAGTCAGGTGCTGGAGGTCAGCGGCGTGTGCGACGCGCTGACGCTGCAATACCTGGAGTACTGCTCCGACAAGGGCTACGACATTGGCGGCGCGAACGCCACCGAGGTTCCCACCCAGGTTCCGACCCAGGTTCCCACGCAGGTTCCCACCCAGGTTCCCACCGAAGCGCCCAGCGTCGGCACTGTGACCAGCTTCCACATCGCTGTGGACGGCATGCTCAGCGACGGCAGCCCCATTGAGGTTCCCGAGGGCGGCAAGGTTACCGTCCAGTGGGCAGCGGACGGCGAGGTGGAGAGCTACTACGTCTACCTCTACGACGGCGACAACAATCTCATCAACAGCGCGGATGCGGTACACAACACCGAGATGACCGTCAGCAGCAAGACCATGAACCCCGGCGTGATCTACTCCCTGCACGTGGGCGCAATGCCCGTAAACGGCGGCAAGGAGGACGTTGTCTGGCAGACGGTGCAGCTGATCCGCCCGGTTGCGGCGACCGCTGAACCCACCGTCGAACCCACCGCAGAACCCACCCGCGCGCCCAGCGTCTCAAAGCCCGTGCTCAACATCGGCTCCTCGGTCTACCAGGAGAACGGCGTGACCTACGTCAGCGGCGAGACCATCATCTTCAGCTGGACCGCCGACGGCGACGTGGACCACTACATCGCCACCCTGCGCTACGAGGACGGCACCAGCTACTCCCTCGGCTCCACCCACGACACCAGCCAGACCGTGAGCACGGATTACCTGCGCAACCTGAAGCCCGCCGGCATGTGGCGGCTGGAGATCGGCGCGGTGGCAAGCGGTGCAAGCGACGAGGACGCGGTGTGGAACACCCTGACCTTCGGCATCCCCGGCACGGCAGCTCCCGAGGAGCCGGATGAACCCGACGAGACGGAAGCGCCCACCGATCCCGGCAGCGAGAAGATCACCTACATCGACGCTGCCAGCGACCCGAACGACATTCAGACCATGCAGATGGCGCTGTACAAGTACGGCCTGATCAACACCGACACCGCCGAGCCCGGCATGCTGGATACCGCCACGCTGGAGGCCGTCGCCGCCTTCCAGATGAAGGTCAACGAGCTCTACGGCGCGGAGCTGTACGTGATCGATCCCACGACGGACGCATTTGTGGATGAGGCGACGCTGAACCTGCTCTTGTATCAGGAGCTGAATCTGAACCCGTAATTTCCACAAAATAATTCTTCAAAATCCTACGGGCCGGGAAGGATTTCAATCCTCCCGGCCCGAACTTTTAATAAGTACAAATCACGTTCAGACGACCCCCATGTGCAGCCGCATGGGGTTTTCACGATTAAGGAGGAGTTGCAACATGCCGTTCTTTGAGACTTCCGTGCAGGAAATCAAGTACAAGGTGCTCAAGAAGGTTGCCGAGCTGGCCTACGAGGACCAGCTTCTGCCGGAGAACATGCTCAGCATCCCCGAGGAGATCATCCCCGAGGGGAAGCCCACCATGCGCTGCTGCATCTACAAGGAGCGCGCCATCATCAACCAGCGCGTTTCGGCGGCCATCGGCGGCGGCGGACACAGTCGCCGCAACGTGCGCGTGCTGCCCATCGCCTGCGACGAATGCCCCATCGACGGCATCCAGGTGACCCACTCCTGCCACGGCTGCATCGCACGCTACTGCGCCAACACCTGCCCCAAGGGCGCAATCTCCATCGTCAACCTGCGCGCCCAGATCGACAAGACCAAGTGCGTGGAGTGCGGAGCGTGCCTGTCCGCCTGCTCCTACTCCGCCATCGTGCGCGTGGTGCGCCCCTGCGTGGAGGCCTGCAAGACCCGTGCCATCGAGATCGACCCCGACTCCCGCAAGGCCCGCATCAATGAGGAGAAGTGCGTCTCCTGCGGCGCGTGCGTGTACCGCTGCCCCTTCGGTGCAATCACCGACGAATCCTACATCACCGACGTGATCCGCCTGATCCGTGAATCCGACAACAACCGCAAATACCACGTCTACGCCATCATCGCGCCGTCGGTCGCCACCCAGTATCCCAAGCTGCAGGTGGGCCAGCTGGTCACCGCGCTGGTGAAGCTGGGCTTCTACTTCGTGGCCGAAGCCGCCGAGGGCGCGGACCTCACCGCCTGGCAGGAGGCCGGGGAGCTTGCCGAGAAGGGCTTCCTCACCTCCAGCTGCTGCCCCGCCTTCGTCAGCTTCGTGGAGCAGGAGTTCCCGAATCTGAAGAACTACGTCTCCCACACCCTCTCCCCCATGGCCGCCATCGCGCAGCGCCTGAAGGAGAAGGATCCCACGGCAAAGGTCGTATTCATCGGCCCCTGCATCGCCAAGAAGAGCGAGGCCATGAACACCCGCGCCGGAGAATTCGTGGATTACAGCCTGACCTTCGAGGAGATGCAGGCCATGTTCGGCGCAAAGGGCGTGGAGCCCGCCGAGTGCGAGAATGCCGACATGCGCAGCGTCTCCCCCTACGGACGCGGCTTCGCCCGCTGCGGCGGCCTTGCCGAGGCCGTGCGCGAGGCCCTGAACGAGCAGGGCGTGAGCGAGGATAAGTTCAAGCTGGATCCCGCCATCGGCGACGGTCTGGCGGAGTGCAGAAAGCTGCTGACCATCACCCGCTCCGGCAAGCTCAGGCAGAATTTCATCGAGGGCATGGCCTGCGTGGGCGGCTGCGTGGGCGGTCCGGCGAGTCTGACCCACAATCCGCGGGCGCTGGCGCAGCTCGACCGCCACAAAAAGGAGGCAACCGGCACGATTCAGAGCACCGTGCAAGAACACGGAAATGTTGATTAACAGATAAAACCTGTGCACTTATTTCAAAAAAAGTGACGATTTCCCGTTGACAAATTGGGCAGGTTGCGCTAAAATTACGTTATGGGAATTTCGCCATTCCCAACAGTTATGGCAATTCTGAAAGGAGAACCCCAAGCATGAAGAAGTTCACTTCCCTGATTCTGGCTCTGGCCCTGGTGCTGTCCCTGGCATCCGTCGCCTGCGCCGAGGAGACCGGCTCCATCTACTACCTCAACTTCAAGCCCGAGGTCGCTGAGGCCTGGGAGGCCCTTGCCGCCGCCTACACCGCAGAGACCGGCGTTGAGATGACCGTCATCACCGCCGCTTCCGGCACCTACGAGGACACCCTGAAGTCCGAGATCGCCAAGACCGAAGCCCCCACCCTGTTCCAGGTGAACGGCCCCATCGGCCTGAAGACCTGGAAGGACTACTGCTATGACATGTCCGGTTCCGCCTTCTACGGCGAGCTGACCAACGACGCCTTCGCGCTGAAGGACGGCGACGCGGTTCTGGGCATTGCCTACCTGACCGAGACCTACGGCCTGATCACCAACACCGCGCTGCTGGAGAAGGCCGGCTACAGCGTTGCTGACATCACCAACTTCGAGACCCTGAAGGCCGTCGCCGAGGACATCACCGCCCGCAAGGACGAGCTGGGCTTCTCCGCCTTCACCTCCGCCGGCATGGATTCCTCCTCTGACTGGCGCTTCAAGACCCACCTG
>SFNY01000055.1 GCA_004554085.1 Clostridiales bacterium
AGGGCAAATAAAGACAGCCCCCGAGTAGGGGGCCGCCCGTAACATTACTGTGGTTGTCAGACCTTTCGATGCCCTCTTTAGAGGCCTACCACAAGAGTTAAGCCCTTATAGGGCTTGGTCAAACCTCCCGTTCAACGGGTGGTTATGACTTCTGTCGCAAGCCTGAAACAACAGCAAAAAAGCGCACCCTTGCGGGTGCGCCGTTTATTTCAACCTTCTAAGCGACTTGATTAGGCCAGCTCGGAGAAGTACTTGATGGTACGGACCATCTGAGAAACGTAGGAGTTCTCGTTGTCGTACCAGGACACGACCTGAACCTGAGAGGTGCCGTTCTCGAGGTTGACGACCATGGTCTGGGTGGCGTCGAACAGGGAGCCGAAGCGCATGCCGATGACGTCGGAGGAAACGATCTCGTCCTCGTTGTAGCCGAAGGACTCGGTGGCCTCAGCCTTCATCTGCGCATTGATCTGCTCCTTGGTCACGTTGCCCTTCACGATGGCGTTCAGGATGGTGGTGGAGCCGGTGGGGGTGGGAACGCGCTGGGCAGCGCCGATCAGCTTGCCGTTCAGCTCGGGGATGACCAGGCCGATGGCCTTGGCAGCGCCGGTGCTGTTGGGAACGATGTTGATCGCGCCTGCGCGGGAGCGACGGAGGTCACCCTTGCGCTGCGGGCCGTCCAGGATCATCTGGTCGCCGGTGTAGGCGTGGATGGTGCACATGATGCCGGACTCGATGGGAGCCAGGTCGTTCAGAGCCTTCGCCATGGGGGCCAGGCAGTTGGTGGTGCAGGAAGCGGCGGAGATGATGGTGTCATCGGCCTTCAGGGTCTTGTGGTTGACGTTGTAAACGATGGTGGGCAGGTCGTTGCCAGCGGGGGCAGAGATGACGACCTTGCGGGCGCCAGCGTCGATGTGGGCCTGGGCCTTCGCCTTGCTGGTGTAGAAGCCGGTGCACTCGAGCACGACGTCGACGCCCAGCTCGCCCCACGGCAGCTCAGCAGCATTGGCCTTGGCGTAGATGGTGATCTTCTTGCCGTCGACGGTGATGAAGTCCTCGCCAGCCTCAACGGTGTGGCCCAGAGCGGTGTAGTTGCCCTGAGTGGAGTCGTACTTCAGCAGGTGAGCCAGCATCTTGGGGGAAGTCAGGTCGTTGATGGCGACAACTTCGTAGCCCTCAGCGCCGAACATCTGACGGAAAGCAAGACGGCCAATGCGGCCAAAACCATTAATCGCAACTTTAACAGCCATGATAAAAACCTCCTAAATTCATGGGGCAATGGATTCAATCCAAACTACCCAGATTACATACATATTGTACCCCAATCTCCGGGGAAGTACAAGTGTTTTTCAAGTGTATTTTTGGTAAAATGCAGTCGAAGCTGCGCCTGAATTTTGTAGGAAGTGTTCACATTGCGCCGAAAACGGTTGCCTGTAACACAAAAGCAAGCCGATTCCATTGAATTGGCTTGCTTTTGCAGGTCAATATGCAGTTCAGTCCTCGTCCAGCGCGATGTCGCCGTAGAAGGATGTGCCGTCCAGCTTTTCCTTGCAGCCCAGGGCCTCAAGCACAGTGGCGGAGACGTCCGCGAAGGTCCTGCGCTCGCCCAGGTTCACGCCCTCCTCCAGCCCCAGGCCCCAGGCCAGCACCGGCACCTTCTCGCGGGTGTGGTCGGTGGTGGGATAGGCGGGATCGCAGCCGTGGTCGGCGGTGATGATGAGCATGCCGTCGTCACCCAGGAGCTTCAGGATCTCCGGCAGGCGCCTGTCAAAGTCCTCCAGGGCCTTGGCAAAGCCCTTGACGTCGTTGCGGTGGCCGTAGAGCATGTCGGTGTCCACCAGATTGGCGAACAGCAGGCCCTTCCAGTTGTCCTTCTGCATGTATTCGATGATCGCGTCGGTGCAGGCGGGATTTCCGGCGGCGTGGTTGGACTGGGTGAGACCGCGATGGTTGAAGATGTCCTCGATCTTGCCCACGCCCAGCACGTCCAGGCCGTTGTTCTTGATCACGTCCAGCATGGTCGGGCCGAGGGGATCCACGGAGAAGTCGCGGCGGTTGCCGGTGCGCACGAACGCGCCGGGGTTGCCGATGAACGGGCGCGCGATGACGCGGCCCACATTGTGCTCGCCCTTGAGCAGGCGGCGGGCGATGCGGCAGATGTGCCACAGCTCCATGGGCGGGATCACGGCCTCGTGGGCAGCGATCTGGAACACGCTGTCTGCGGAGGTATACACGATGGGCTTGCCGGTGGTAATGTGCTCCGGGCCCAGCTCCTCGATGATGGCGGTGCCGGAGGCGGGCTTGTTGCCGATTACCTGAAGTCCGGTCTCCTGCTCGAAGGCGTCGATGACCTCCTTCGGAAAACCGTGGGGATAAGTGGGGAATGGCTTTGACAGGGTCAGGCCCGCGATCTCCCAATGGCCGGTGGTGGTGTCCTTTCCGGCGGCCTTTTCGACCATGGTGCCGTAGCAGCCGATGGGCTCATCCTCTCCCAGCGGATGCATATCGATGGTCTTGAGCAGACCCAGTTCGGTCAGGTTCGGAATGTCCGGGTGCTCCTGCGCGATGACATGCCCGAGGGTATCCGCGCCCTCGTCGCCATACTTTGCTGCGTCATGCTGCCAGCCGGCGCCAACGCCGTCGAGCACGATGAGAACCACTCGCTTCATTTTCTTCACGTCTCATCCCTCCAAACGTAGTATATCCGCCAGGCGCGAAATCATTTCACCGCATGTGGGCTGTCCGCGCCCCGCGTCGATTGTATCCGCAAAGATACGATATTGGTTGTCCACCTGATCGCTTCGCCATGCGAGGCTGATGGCGTGGCGCATGGCGCGCTCCGCCTGTTGCGTTGTGCAGCCGCAGCTCTCCCCGGCGAAGGGATAGACCCGGGCGGCGAGGCTGTGCACCGCACTTACATCCGCCGCGCAGAGCAGGATCGCGGATCGAAGGCAATCGCGGCCAAGGTGCTGCGGCACGCCAAGCTCGTCCAGCAGCCGGTCCACCCCCGCGCACTCCTCCGGGCGGAAGCGCAGTCCGTCGCTGCGCAGCCGGTCGATGGCGGCGGTGAAGCGCTCCATTTGCACGGGCTTCTCCACCAGCACCGCGCCCGCCTGTTCCAGAAGATCAGCGTCCGGAACTGCGAACTCGGGGTAGTGCATCAGCAGCACCGCAGGGCGCAGCGGGAGTGCATAGCTGCACAGCGCGCGCCGCGCAAGCTCCGCGCCGTCCAGCGCCGGGAGCTCCAGATCGACAGCCAGCAGATCCGGCCTGTGCGCCTCCAGCAGCTTCCAGGCGGTCTGGCCATCCCTGGCGAAGGCGAGCAGCTCGATGCCGGCGCAGGAGAGCGCATGGATCAGCTGCCGCTGCGCCACCGGCGTGGCCGAGGCGGCGACCGCCGTCTCCATTCGACGCATCATGCTGCTCACCCCTGCGAATCTGCTCACATCTCTTTTTCTTTCTACGGGGATATGTGGAATTCCTGCGTTGTACAGAAAAAAAGCAGAAACTTCCCGATTTTAAAACCTGCGACAGATTCAACATCCTGGTGCAGGGTAGTAGCACGCGCCGCTGCAATGGTCATGCAGCAGCTCCCGACGGAGCTCCTCCGGCGCTGCGTCGCCCATGTCGAGCGCCCTCCGAAGCATGCGCACGTCGCGCTCAATCCAGTCGATGTGGCTCCCCCGCCCCACCACCTTCAGATGGGTCACGCCCGCGCGGCGCAGCCGGGGAAGGGCGCACAGGCCGCAGCCGCTTGCCCCGAAGCCGTCCTCCGCTGGGAATGTGGGTTCGTCCGGCGCGGTGCAGTCCGGCCCGACGGCGCGGTAGGGCACGCGGCACAGCGCCTCCAGCTCGTCACAGTGCAGGCTGAGGCAGTGTGCGCCGGAAAAGTGGCAGTTCTCGTTGAGCGCGAAGGCCTCGTACTCCAGCTCCGGCGCGGTGGAGATGCAGGCGGCCATCTCCTCCGGGGTCATCTTGCGCGGAAAGATGCAGCGCTCGATGCCCAACCTGCGGAAGAAAGCCAGTGCGTTGGGACTGAAGCAGCCCGCCTCGCCGCTGAGATGGATGTGCCCGCCGATCCTGTTCTGCTTCAGATGCAGCAGCAGCGCCGGGTCGGCCAGGATCCAGCGGTTTAGTCCGAGCTGTTTCAGCTCCACGAACAGATCACAGATCAGGGGCAGCTGCTCCGGGAGGTAGTAGAGGGCGTTGAAGGTGAGCGCGGCACTTACGCCGCAGTCCTCCGCCATGCGCCGGAGCAGCTTCAGATCGCTCATGGAGTCGATCTGAAGCCCCTGCAGCAGCACCTCGCGGCGGTTCAGCGGCGTGAAATTCCCATACCTTTCCAGCCAGGAGACGGGCACGTAGCCGCAGAACACCTCGTCCGCGCCCGCAGCGGCCAGCCGCGGCAGGTTCTCCAGCGCGCCCAGTCCGGCGGTGATCTTCATATCAAGCATCGGCGCCTCCCTCAGAGATTGTACACCAGGCGGTCGATCTGCGGCGGCAGCGTATTTATGCTGCGCTGAAGCATCAGCAGGGCGTTTCCGCGCCCGATCAGCTTCAGCTCCCTCGGGTACAGGAAGGCGTTCTCCCTGCAAAAGCCTGGACAGCCGTCCACCGGGCCCTGCGCGCCGCGATTTCCCGTCTCGCAGCGGGCCTTGAGCGTGCACCAGGCGGAGACGTTGGTGTGGCAGAAGGGCAGGTGCAGGCTGTGCCTGCCCTCCGGCACGCGTATCTCCCGCCCGCAGGCCTCGTATTCGCAGCGATGCACGCCCAGGCCCTCCAGAAATTCGCGGAAAAGAGGGTCGTTCAGGCTGTTCTCCGCAAACAGCGCGTGGTGCGCTTCATAGCCGGGCTTCCAAACCATGCGCGGATCCTGGCGCAGCTTGTTGAGCAGCGGTCCAAGCACCAATTCTGCGCAGTCCGGGCGCTTCCCGGCGCGCTCCAGCATACCCCAGTCGTTTACAGCAAGCTCAATGGGCTGGTTTCGGGTCGCAAGCAGCTCCATGAGCGCATCCATCTGTTTTGCAAAGCCCGCCCGCAGCGGCGGAAGCAGCAGCGTGACGGCGAGGCCATCGCACGCAGCCGCATCCAGCAGCTCCGACAGGCGCTTCAGCTCAGGAAACAGCTCGGGACAGGTCGCGCTGCCGACGTACAGCCGCCGTGGTTCCTCCCGGGGGAACAGGCTGCGCGGAATGCCCAGGTTGTCGGCATAGACCGTCCACAGGGACGCATCGCCCCGGTGCAGAAAGGCGTCCCACTGATCGGGGTCGCCGAGGGTCAGGGCCAGCTCGCACCCCTGCGGGTCGGCTGCGATGGGCGCGCCGTCGCCGAACCATTCGTCGTACTGCGCCGCAAGGCTTGCGCAGCAGTTATCGTCGTTAAACTCGGGACAGTCCGTCAGCTCCTGCGTGCAGCGCTCCATGCCGCCCTCGCAGCGCCAGGTCACGTAATCAGCGAGATCGGCAAGCGCCCGCCGAACCGCGGCTGCATAGCGGGGATCGGAAATGGAAAGCCGGACCGATGCGCCGTAGTTTTCATGGCGAACCGGCCCGGACATGGCGTATTCGACCTCCAGACGGGTGTAAAGGCCCTGCTGCGGATGGTAGAAGAGCATCACAAGGGGCGCGCCGTCGGGAAGATACCCATCGACGCGCAGCCACAGACTGCGGGGCGAGATGCGAAGGATGTGCAGCTCCGCACCGCCCAGCGTGCAGGCGATCAGCCCGGAGGGAACGCCCTCCGCGGCTTCGAATTCCGGGCTCACGGCTGCTGCTCCTCCATGGCGCGCTCCGCCTTGCGCTCGGCGTTGCGGCGCTGGACGGACTCGCGCAGCAGCTCGTAGGCCACCGAAGCCACGGGGATGACGAAGAACATGCCGGGAATGCCCGCCAGCGCGCCGCCCACCATCACGGCGGACAGGGTGACGTAGGCCGGCAGACCCACCGACTTGCCCACCACCCGGGGATAGATCAGGTTGCCCTCCACCTGCTGCGCCACCAGGAAGATGATGACGAAGATCAGAGCCTTCATGGGCGAGATGGTGACGATCAGCACGCAGCCGATGGCCAGCGAGAGGTACGCGCCCACGTAGGGGATCAGCGCCAGCAGCGCGGTCATGCAGGCGATGGTGACGGCGTAGGGCACGCGGAAGAGGAGCATGCTCACCAGGATCAGCACGCCCAGGATCACCGCCTCCAGGCACTGCAGCGACAGGAAGGTGCGGAAGGTGGTGACGAACATCTGAATGCATCGGAGCAGGTACGCGGAAACTCGCTCCGGCAGGAAGGCGAGCACGGTGTTCTTGGCCTGGCGGCGGATGTTGACCTTGTCCGCGAGGATGTAGATGGCCAGGATGAGCGCCAGCACCACGTCCGAGATGGAGCTGACCATGCTGGTGACGGTGGTGAAGGCCGTGCCGAAGATGGTGGTCAGGTTGGCGCGGATCCAGTCGCCGATCTCATCGAGCTTGCCTGTGATGAATTCCGGTTCGAGACCGACCTTGCCGAAGAACTCCACGATCACGTCCTCATTGGTCTGCACGATGACGATGACGTTGGTCACGGCGTTGATGAACTGGGGCACGATGAAGCGCAGCAACACGAACAGCACCAGAGGCACGGCGACCACAGCCAGCAGCAGCGAAACGGCCCGGCGCAGCTTTTCAGAGGTGCGGCCCCTGCGATCCATGCGGGCGAAGAGGCGCTCGAAGCCATGCATCGGCACGTCGAGGATCAGCGCGGCCACCAAGCCGATCAGGATGGAGGAGAACACGCCCAGCACCCAGCTGAGCGCGGAGCTCACGCGGTTGAGGTTCATCACGACGGCGTAGAGGATCACGCCGAAGGCGATCAGGCGCGCAATGCGGCGCTCCGAAGCGCGGTTGGGATTTTTCATATTGTCCTCCTTACAATTCCACCTGACAGTGGGCGTGGGCACGCACCTCGTTCCAGGGAACGCTGTATCCCGCGCCGTGGGAGCAGAATACCGAATCCGGGCTGTCCACCTCCAGCGGGTTGTAGTGGGCCTCCCGGATGATTTCGTCGGGCTTTTCCACCGGCGCATAGCGCGCGAGGGAATAATTCAGGCTGCCGCGGCCATGGGTGGCTGCGCGGAAGGCCTCGGGATAGGCGTAGAACTCCCGGAAGGGACACTCTCCCTCCACGCACATCCAGTTGTCCAGCATGCGGCTCTCCCCCGTCTGCGCGTGCATGCGCACCAGATCCCCGGTCACTTTTCCGTAACACTCCGAGGGCATGCGCAGCGAAAAGCGAACGATGGGCTCCAGCAGCAGCGAACGGGCCTGCATCAGGCCGTTGCGGATGGCACGGTAGGTGGCCTGACGGAAGTCGCCGCCCTCGGTGTGCTTCAGATGGGCGCGGCCCGCGATCAGCTCGACGTGCACATCCGTCAGCGGCGCGCCGGTGAGCACGCCGGGATGGGTGCGCTCGAACACGTGGGTCTCGATCAGCCGCTGCCAGTTCAGCGCCAGGTTATCCACGTGACACTTCGATTCAAAGGTCACGCCGCTGCCTCTCGGCCCGGGCGACAGCCGCAGCCAGACCTCGGCGTAGTGCTTCAGCGGCTCGTAGTGGCCGATCCCGACGGCGGGTGCAGCGATGGTCTCCATGTATAGGATGCGCGGTGGGCCGAAGCTCAGCTGCAGGCCGAAGCGATCCAGTGCAAGGCGACCCAGAATCTCCGTCTGGATGCCGCCCATCACCCGCAGGCGCACGTCGCCGCCGTCGTTGCACTCCACCCGCAGCTCCGGATCCTCCTCCTCCAGCATGCGCAGCGCCTGCATCAGCTTTGTGCGGGAAACCTGCGGCCCCGCGTCCACCGAGATTTGCAGCAGCGGTTCGGTGCGCAGCGCGGCATGGGTTCCGCTGAGCGCACCCAGTCCGTCCCCGGGGGCCACCCCCGCAAGTCCAGCGAGGCAAATCAGGTCGCCCGCACGGGCCTCGGCGACGGGCAGGCTGCGTCCGCCGTGGCGCAGCCGCAGCTCACCGACCTTGCATGGCCCCGCAGGCGTGGCGATCTCCTGACGGGGCGCGAGGCTGCCGGAGAGAACCTTCAGGTAGACCATGCGCGCACCGGAATCGTCGTGGCGAAGCTTGTAGACCCGCGCGGAGAAGGGCTCGGCGGCGTGCGCATCGTAAGAAGTGTCGGTGATCGCGTCCATGGCATGCAGGAAGCGGTCGATCCCCTCGCCGGTGAGGGCCGCACCCGCGAAGGCGGGGAAGATGCAGCGCTCCGCAAGCGCCTTCGCCAGCCCCGCGCGCCAGGACTCGAAGTCGTAAGCGCCCTCGACGAGCCGGTCCAGCAGCGCTTCGTCGCGCTCGGCGACGGCCTCGATGGCATTTTCGTCCATCTGCGCGCCGTCAAAGCCCCGAAAGTCCGCAATGTCGGGGGACAGCAGGCGGCGCATGGAATTGAGGCAGGCGTCAAAGTCCGCGTCGGGTCGGTCGCACTTGTTCACGAAGATCAGCACCGGCACATTGTAGCTCTCCAGCAAGTGCCAGATGGTCTCCGTGTGGCTCTGCACGCCCTCTACGCAGCTGACGATCAGCACGGCGCAGTCCAACACCGGCAGCACGCGCTCCATCTCCGAGGAGAAATCCATGTGGCCCGGGGTGTCCAGCCAGTAGTAGCGGTTTGCGCCCAGATCCATCACCGCCTGGTCGGAGAACACGGTGATGCCGCGCTCTCGCTCCACCGGGTGTAGATCCAGAAATGCGTCGCGATGATCCACGCGCCCAAGGCTGCGGATCGCGCCGCCGCGATAGAGGATCTGCTCTGAAAAGGTTGTCTTGCCCGCATCCACGTGGGCGAGAATGCCGATGGTTTTCTTCATCTTATGCGTAGCGGCCGGACATGCGCTCGGCGGTCTTGAGCACCCGCCAGTAGTTGCGCCCGGCGATCTTTTCCAGCTGTTCCTGGGTGTAGCCCCTGCTCCGCAGCAGCTCCAGCAGCTCCGGCAGCTTGCCGGAGTGATCCAGTCCCTCCGGCCAGACGTCGATGCCGTCGAAGTCGGAGCCGAAGCCAACCACGTCCTCGCCGCCCAGTGCACAGATCTCGTCGATGTTGCGCAGCACGTCGTCCAGCGTGGCCCTGCCATCCTCGGCGAGGAAGTCCGAATAGAAGTTGACGCCGATGAAGCCGCCGCGCTCGATGATGGCCTTCACCTGATCCTTCCACAGGTTCCGGGGCACGTCGCACAGCCAGCGGCAGTTGGAGTGGGAGGCCACCGGCGGCAGCTTGGCGTACCTGATCACGTCCCAGAATCCGGCCTCGTTCAGGTGCGACACGTCGGCGCAAATGCCCCGGCGATCCATCTCGGCAAGCAGTTCGACGCCGAAGGGCTTCAGGCCGTCGGTGGCGTTCACCTTTGCGGCGGTGCCGATCTCGTTTTCAAAATTCCAGGTGAGGGTGAGCAGCCGCAGGCGCACGTCGTCGTCGAACTCGGCCAGCACATTCATGTCGCCCTTGAGCATCTCGCCGCCCTCGCAGGCGAGGATGGCCGTGGGCTCCACAGGCATCTCCTCGGGAAGTTGACCGCAGAGCTGGGGGAGGGGCAGGCGCTTGAAGGCGGCCTTCATCGCCAGGCCGTCCTCGTAGGGGTGGCCGGTGCGGTAGCTGGTGAACATGGCGAAGGTCTGCAGGGAGATGTTGCCCGCGCGCAGGCGCTGGGGCGTGATCTGGCAGTCCGCAAATTTCCTGCCCTTCAGGGTCATTTCGTAGAGCGTGTCACAGTGTGCGTCGGTGGTGAACATGAGATTTTACCTCTTGTGTGAATTTGTTTGGTTTCTGATATTATAGCGCAACGCCAGTCCATTTTCAATAGAAAAGGGGTTCCGCGAACTGCGGAACCCCGGGTTGGGAACTTATTTTGCCTTGGCGACCTTGGCCTTGCTGTCGGACTCCAGGCGCAGGCTGTCCGCCTTGCGCTGCTGGGCGCCGCGCCACGCGTAGAGCACCAGGGCCAGCGCGATTACGCCGTAGCTGAGGAAGGCGCGGAAGTACTCGCCGACCGCCGCGTCGCCGAACATGTTGGAAGCGGCGCTCTGGGCGGTGATGAACAGCGAGTGGAACAGGAAGGTACCGATCAGCGCCTGCAGGTTGGTGGCGCGATCGATGGATGCGCCGCCGACCAGGATGGCTGCGCCGGCGTACAGACCCACCTGCTCGTGAGCGGCGTAGGTCTGGAACGTGCCGATACCATCGCTCTGCATGAACAGGATCTGGCCCCAGCCCGCCAGCACCGTGGAGATCATGATGGCGATCACGCGGGTGCGGTCGACGTTGATGCCGGAGGAGTTCGCCACGGTGCGGTTCTGGCCCACCGCGCGGAACTTCTGGCCCAGGCGGGTCTTCATGATGAAGGTGTTGAACGTGCACAGCAGCAGCACGAAGATCCAGGTCACCACCGGAACGGTGATCCTGCGGCCACCGTTGACGCCGTTGAAGATGCCGGAGATGGCCGGGATGGAGAAGACGATGGCGATCACGGCTGCGATGGCGATGGAGGTGGCCATCTTGTGGACGCTGGTCTTCTTGCGCAGGTACTTCACGACGCTCCACAGGATGATCGCCGCGCAGACGACGTACAGCGAGATCATGAAGGGAACCTGCAGGATGCCGTCCACCGCCATGTACAGGCCCGTGGAACCAGTCAGGTTCAGGGTGTTCTGTACGCCGGAGGAGCCGACGATGGTCACGTTGCTATTCAGCGGAATGATCGAGCCGAAGATGAACAGGAACAGCAGCTGGTAGGCGCCGTTGGCGAAGTAGCCGAGGATCAGGGAGCCGATGGTTTCCTGACCCTTCATCTTGTTGAGCAGCTTGCCGATCAGGAAGCCGAAGAACAGCGCCAGGGGCAGGGTGACGGCTGCGGCCACCAGGATGCCGGTAAAGCCCGTGATCTTCCAGTTGATCGTCAGCAGCAGACCGATCTGCGCCGCCATCGCACCGATGGTGATGGCGAAGTTGATGCCCATGCCGGCGATGATCGGGATGATCAGCGCCAGCACGATGAAGGCGTTGCGGTTCAGGCGCAGCAGCAGCTGGCTGCACACGTAGTTCATATCCAGGCCGGATACGATGATGAACAGCACGCTGATGGCGATGAACAGGTAAGTGACCGCGTATTTCTTGAGGTTGTCGGTAACGGTCTTGCCGATGTTACGATTAGTCACGAGAAGCACCTCCAGACTGCGTCAACGCATACAGGATAATGCCGTTGGAGATCATGATGCGCATGACCTCGGACAGGCCGCCGCCCGCAACGGCAGCGTTGGCGATCTGCTGACCCAGCGCCAGCACGCCTTCAAACAGGAACACGCCGATGATGACGTGGCTGACCTTGGCCTTGGAGACCGTCGCGCCGCCGATCAGGATGGCGGAAGCGGCGATGAAGCCCAACTGGCGGGGCGCCGTGTAGAGCTGTGCGTAGCCGAAGGCCTGGGAGTAGACGACGATGCCGATCGCCGCGATCATCGTGGAGAGCACGGTGCCCAGGGTGCGCATGCGGTCAACGTTGATGCCGCTGGCCTCCGCAAAGCGCGGGTTGGAGCCGGCCGCCGACATGGCGATGCCTGCCTTGGAGCGGGAGAACAGCCACATCAGGAAGCAGCACAGCAGGAAGAACAGCAGAAGGCCCGTGGGAACCTCCACGCCGAAGATCTTGAAGGCGAGGAAGTTGTCCAGCAGATGGGCGAAGCTGCCCAGCAGGCTGTGGGTGACGCGCAGTCCGCGTCCGCGCAGCAGCCAGATGATCTTGGTGTTGTTGAAGGGCAGCAGCATCCAGCCGATGCACATCAGCGACACGAAGGAGAAGCCGACGTAGGTGGAGATGGTCATCTCATCGCCCTTGGTGCGGTTCAGCAGCAGGGAGTAGGCCCAGCCCAGCGGAATCGCGATCAGTGCGCCCAGCACGCAGGAGAAGATCAGCGCGCTCGCGCCGGTCATGTCGTACTGCAGCGAAATGACGACGGAGAGCAGGCCGGCGATGCAGCCCAGGGTCATGCCCATGTTCAGGCCGATGCCGCACTGGATGCCCGGCAGCATGGCCAGCGCCAGGATGCCGTACATGCCCACGCGCACCAGCACGTTGCCCAGCATCAGGGAGACGCTGATGTTGTAGATCTCGGCGGCCAGGCACAGGTAGATGAAGAACAGGGTGATGATCGTCCTCGGCACGCCCAGCTTGCGGGTGAGCAGCTTCCAGAAGGTGTACACCAGCGCAAACAGCAGCAGCGCGATGCCTGCGATCAGGTACATGCCCGCGTTGGCGGCCAGCTTGATCTGGAATGCGGTGCCGCCGGAGAGCACGGAATCGGCCTTCTGCGCGGCGTAGATGTCGTAGCGGGTGGAGAAGTCCAGGCTTCCGGAGCTGACGACGGTCATCATCGTCTCCTGGATGGAATTCTTGGTCTTCTTGTCCAGACCGTCCAGATCCGGGATCACCTTGACCAGCTCAGACCACAGATCGTCAAAGGCCGCGTCGGCAACTGCGCCGCTGGCGGCGACCGCCTCGGATTCCACGAAGTAGCCGTAGTCCACCACGGTCTCGGTGGCCGTCTCGGTGGCGGCCTCCTCGGTCTCGGCCTCCGCCTCGGTGGTCACCTCTCCGCTGGCGGCGGCGGCGATCTGTGCCTTGACGTCGGTCAGGAGCTGTTCGCGAACGGCGTCCTGTCCGTTCAGCTCGGGGGTCAGCTCGACGAGCTTCGCCCACAGCGCCTCGTCGTCGGTGAGCTCGGACAGGCTGCTCCAGTCGGCGACCGCAGCGGTCACGGCGCTGAAGAGCTGCTCATAGAGCTCGGCGTTCTCCTTCTCCAGCTCGACGGCGGCGAGGTCACGCGCCAGCTTGACGAAGGAGTCCTTGTAGATCGCGTTCTCCGCCTCGCCCAGGCCGGGAACCAGCCCGGTCAGTGCGGCGAACAGCGCGTCGTCGTCGTTTTCGCCCACGAAGTCGGTCCAGTCAGCCACGGACTCGTACACGCTGGTGTAGAGCTCCGCGTAGGTAGCCTTCTGGGCGGCGCTCAGCTCGTTGTACTCGGTCAGCGCGCTCTCCAGCGCGTCGATCTTGCCGACCAGCGCGTCGGTGTCCACGCCGCTGACGTCGCTGTAGAGGGCCTCGGCCTCGGCGCGTGCGGCGGCCTCGGCCTCAGCGCAGAGCGCCTTGACCGCGTCCATGCCCATGGATCGGAAGTCCGGCAGGGCGCGCAGTTCCTTCAGCTTGGCGGCGTTCGCCTCCGCGGCGATGCCGTCCACCAGGCCGCCGGAGGCCACGTGGACCACGGCGCTGGTGCGCATTTCGTTCAGGCGTGCGGCGGTGGAATCCATGCCGCGAATGACAAAGCCGGCGATGGAGGTCACGATCAGCACGGCGCTCAGAACGAACAGCACGATCGATACGACGCGCTTGGTCATACTGGTCTTCTTCTTTGCTGCTTGTGTCATGCCAGATCGCCTCCATTCACTTTCGCACCGGACATCGCCAGACCGAAGCTCGCGTCAGAGCTGTCGGGCCGCAGGATGCAGTTGATCCTGCCCTCAGAGACGATGGCGATGCGGTCGCAGATTGAGCGCAGCTCCTGAAGCTCGGAGGAGACGATGACGATGGTCAGCTTCTGCTCGCGGTTCAGGCGAACCAGGGTCTCCAGCACCAGCTGCTTGGCGCCGATATCGATGCCGCGGGTGGGCTCGGAGACGAAGAGGAACTTGGGCTTGAGCGCCAGCGCCCGGGCGATGCACACCTTCTGCTGGTTGCCGCCGGAGAGCTGGCCGGTGAGCTGCGCCGCGGAGGTGCAGCGGATGTCCAGCTCGCGGATCATCTCGTTCGCATAGGCGCGGATGCTGCGCGCGCTCTTGAGCTTCAGGAAACCACCCAGGAAGTCGTTGTGCACCTGCATGGCGTTGAAGGCGATGTTGTCCTCGATGGACTGATCCAGCAGCAGGCCCACGCCGCGGCGGTCCTCGGAAACCATCGCCAGACCCGCGTTCAGCGCGGCCTTGGGGTTGTTCAGCGGGAGCTTCTGACCGAAGAGCTCCACCTCGCCCTCGGCGGGGTAGAGGCCCATCACGCCGTTGGGCAGGCCGATCTTGCCCTGTCCGGCCAGGCCGCCGATGCCGATGATCTCGCCCTCGCGCACGTCCAGATCGATGCCCTTGACAGCCTCGCCGGGCATGTCGACCCACAGATCGCGCACCTTCAGGGCGATGGCGTCGCTCTCGTGCTTGACCTTGCCCTGGATCTGAATCATGCTGTCCTCGCCGCGGCCGATCATCAGCGCTGCGAGCTCCTCCACGCTGGTCTCCGACTTCTTGCGGGTTGCAGCCAGCTGGCCGTCGCGCAGGATGGTGATGTTGTCGCAGGCGTCCATGACCTCGTCCAGGCGATGGGTGATGAAGATGATGGCGATGCCGCGCGAAGCGATGTCCTTCATCACCTTGATCAGCTGCTGCGCCTCGCTCTCGGTGAGCACGGCGGTGGGCTCGTCGAACACCAGCAGCTTCATGCCGGACTTGTCGATCTCGCGGGCGATCTCGACAAACTGCATGTAGCCCACCGGCAGTCCGCCGACCAGCGCGTATTCGTCTATGCCGATGCCCACGCTGTCCAGCGCCTTGCGGGCGTCGGAGGCCATGGCGGGCATGTCCAAAATCTCCAGCTCCTTGCCCAGCACGCGACTGACCGCCCAGGGCTTGGAAATTTCGCGGTTGAGCTTGATGTTTTCGGTGATCGTGAAGCCAGGAATCAGCATGAATTCCTGATGGACCATGCCGATGCCCTTGGTCATTGCGTCCATGGGCGACATGATCTTTACCTTTTCGCCGTCCACGATGACCTCGCCCTTGAAGCCGCCGGTGGAGTGAATCACCGGCATGCCGAACAGCACGTTCATCAGCGTGGACTTGCCTGCACCGTTCTCGCCGAGCAGCGCGTGGATCTCACCAGGACGGATCTTCAGCGTCACGTTCTTCAGAACGGCGTTTGAACCGTATTCCTTGGTGATATCGTTCATTTCAAGGATGTATTCCCCAGCCAAGAAGCCAGCCCTCCCAACATTTTTACGTTGCATTCAAATGACGGACCCTGAAGACGGCCCCGTCACCATGCTGCAACGTATCAAAGTGTGATCTATTCAAGCGGGCCCGAGAGCGCCGCGCGAATGCAAATTCAATGGTTATTATAATGAAGCAACGATTCTGTTTCCGGCCTGCCGCCGGCGGAAAGGAAAGAAAAATGCGTGTTCTGCCGTCTGATTCCGGCGTGAAAGAAATCAAGAATCGCCCGAACCCAGGCGCACACGCAGAGCGGGTGGATTCGGGCGATCGTATGGTTCAACTTAGCCGACGTAGTCTGCGAAGTCGATGGGGCTGAACTGAATCAGGTAGTAGTTGGACTGCTCGGTGCCGGTCGCGTCGGTGTAGACGCCCAGGACAGCCTCGCTGCCAGCGGCCTCGGAGAAGCACTCGGTCAGGAAGGCCTCGTCGAGCTTGCCCTCAATCTTGCCCTCGGCGTATGCGCAGGCATACTCGTAGGAGGCGTTGATCATGGACATGTTCACCGGGATCGCCCAGGTGGAGAAGCGGCCGGTAGCGCCCTTTTCGTCCAGGAAGTTGGCCAGGTTCACGATGGCGCCTTCGATGTCACCGTAGGTGGCGTCAAGGCCGAAGGCCTCCTGATAGCCGTGGAACGGGGACGGGCAGCAGGGCAGGGCGTAGTAAGCGTCCTCGCCGGCGGCCAGAACGGCCTGCTGCAGGGCAACCTGGATGCCGCAATTGGTGCAGTAGAAGCAAACCTTCTTGCCGGCATACTCCTGCATGACCTTCGGGACGTCCTCGAGCACCGCAGCCTGCGCGCCGGACATGCCAGCGTCG
>SFNY01000096.1 GCA_004554085.1 Clostridiales bacterium
GACATGATCCACCTGCGTGGCCTCTCCACCAATGGCTACAAGGGCAAGAGCCCGATTGCAGTTCACAGGGAGAACCTGTCCCTGACCGCCTCCGCCCAGCAGTACGGCGAGCGCTTCTTCAATCAGGGCGGTAACATGTCCGGCGTGTTCAAGTACCCATCCACCCTCAAGCCGGAAGCCTACAAGCGCCTCAAGAGTGACCTCATCGCTCAGTCGGTGGGCCTGCATAACGCCCACACCCCTCTGCTGCTCGAAGGCGGCATGACCTACGAGCGCATCAGCATCCCTCCAGAGGATGCGCAGTTCATCGCTACTCGCAAGTTCCAGAAGACCGAGATCGCCACCATCTACGGCGTCCCGCCTCACATGATCGCGGACCTCGAAAGAGCCACGAACAACAACATCGAGCATCAGGGAATGGAGTTCGTCCAATACTGCCTGATGCCGTATCTGGTCCGCCTTGAGGAGGAGTTCAATCGCAAGCTCCTGCGTGAGGATGAGTTCGGGGAGTTCTACTTCCTCTTCGGTCTGAACGGCCTGCTGCGCGGCGATGCCAAGACGCGAAGCGAGTATTACAAGAACATGAACCTCATCGGGGCGATGACCGCCAATGAGATCCGCGCCTATGAGGACATGAACGCCTATGAGGGCGGTGACGAGTACTTCGTTCAGGCCAATATGCAGACGGTCGAAGCCGCCAGAAATCAGAATACAGTATCCGACAATGCAGACAATGTCGATACTGACTCCACCCATCAAAACACCCAATCCAATGAGCAAGACAAGTAAAGACCAGCAGCAGATGACCATCGAGGTGCGCAGTGACCTCTCAGACCTTCGTGTGGAGACTCGCGAGGGCGCGGAGGGCGGCGCACAGAGCCGCACCATCATCGGCTATGCCGCTAAGTTCGACAAGTGGTCCGAGCCTATCATGGGCTGGTTCCGCGAGCGGATCGCCCGCGATGCCTTCAATAACACGGACATGTCCGATGCCATCATGTGCTTCAATCACGAGGTCAACTCCATCCTTGCCCGCACCGCCTCCGGCACCCTGAAGCTCTCGACCGACCAGACCGGTCTTCGCTTCGAGTTCGAGGCCCCGGCCACCAATCTCGGCAACGACATGCTGGAGCTGGTGCGCAGGGGCGACATCAGCAAGTGCTCCTTCAAGTTCACCGTTGACCGCGACAGCTGGACCTACGCCGACAAGAACAACGGCCTGCAGTACGATGAGCGGACGGTCGAGCATATCTCCAAGCTCTACGATGTCTCCCTTGTGGTCTACCCGGCGTACAAGGACACCGAGGCATCGGTGCGCCAGTTAGAGGAGCGCAAGGCCGAGTGGCTGCGCAGCCAGCATCCGCAGGGAGTGTGCCTGAGCAGCGACTCCCGCAAACGATTAGTGGAATATCTCAATCTTAAAAACCGATAGTTATGTCCAAACTCAAACAACTCAAAGAGAAACGAGCATCGATCTTCTCACAGATCGACCAGCTCCGCACCGCTGCCGATGGCCGCGAGATGACCGCCGAAGAGCAGCAGCGCTGGGACACCCTCCTTGCAGACTACAACAAGGTCGACAAGGAGGTCGAGGCCGAGGAGCGCTTCGAGCAGATCCGCCGCCATCAGTTAGAGCAGGCCGAGAACACCCCGGCCCACACTCCGGAGGATCGCTCCGCCGCCGACCGTCAGTACGAGGAGGCGTTCAGGGCCTACCTGCTCAGCGGCTCACAGGGCGTCACCCCGGAGCAGCGCACCCTTCTTCAGGAACGTGCCGGTCTGCAGGGCCTCACCGCCGGTGTCCTCATCCCTTCCACCCTCGCAGGCTCCATCGAGAAGGCCCTCAAGTCCTTCGGAGGTATGTTCGAGGCCGGAAGCATCATCACCACCGGCAATGGCGGTGACCTCATCCTCCCGACCATCAACGACACCGCTGCCAAGGCAACGATCGTGGCCGAGTATGCCCAGAGCACCAAGAGGACTCCGTCCTTCAGCTCCGTCACCCTCAAGGCGTTCACCTACCGCACGCCGATCATCCCTGTCTCTCAGGAGCTCCTGCAGGACTCCGCCTTCAATCTCGATACGATCCTGAGCGACCTGCTCGTGGAGAGCTTCGGACGCGGAGCCAATGAGCACCTCACCACCGGAACAGGCACCGGCCAGCCGAAGGGACTGGTCACCGCAGCGACCGCTGCCGCGCAGGAAGCGGCTGCCACCGCCATCACCCTCGACAACATCCTCGACCTGATCGCCGGAGTGGACAGCGCCTACGCCAAGAACGGCAAGTTCATGTTCAATCGCAACACCCTCTTTGCCCTTGCCAAGATCAAGGATAACGATGGCAGGTTCATCTGGCAGGACGGCTCCCGCGTAGGTCTCCCTTCCACCCTCTTTGGCAAGAGCTACGTCATCAACGATGACATGGCCGGGATCGGTGCAGGCAACGCATCCGTCCTCTTCGGAGACCTCTCCAAGTACAAGATCCGCATGGTCAAGTCCTTCCGCATCATCCGCCTGAACGAGCTGCTGGCCGAGTACCTCTCCGTAGGTCTGTTCGGCTTCGCCCGCTTGGATGGCACCCTGCTCGATGCCGGAACGCACCCTGTTCTCAAACTTGTACACGCAAAGGCTTAGGCCCCTGCGGATCCGTCAATTGTTTAGTTAGTAGTGTATGACAGAGCTCCCAATCACACTCGACCTTGCCAAGCAGCACCTCCGCCTCGGAGATGACTCCTCCTTCGACTCCCTCGTGGCGGAGTACCTGCAGATGGCCTTCGGTATAGCGTCCGACTACACCAACCGCGACCTCGTCTCTGAGTTCGATGCCCAGAGCCTGCCGCCGGCCATCAAGAGCGCCGTCCTGCTGCTGTTGGGAACTCTGTTTGATAACGAGAGCGATGCGCTCGTGGGACGCAGCGTCAGCCAGCTGCCCCTCACCGCAGAGAAGCTCCTCCTCCCTTGGCGGATCCATCCATACAGTGTACAACAGAGTGACACTGTCCCCGATTAGTGCACAATGCCCGATACTGCTGTACACTCTCTCATACTGTCCTACACTGTAAAACACTGTCTTCACACTGTCTGATTTATGTTCGATCGCCCAATAGAAGTGCTCCGCTACCGCGACTCGCGGGATGAATACGGGGACCGCAGCAAAGAGCTGGTCCCGGTAGCCTCTCTCGTTGCCCAGCGCACCGAGTCCGGAGGCAGGGAGAACCTCTATGCCGGGAGGATCGTCCACGAGAACGAGGTCGCCTACACCATTCGCTACCGCTCCGGCATCGAAGCCGGGATGTTAGTGCGCGATGAGGGGCGCCTTCTTCGTATCTCCTCCGTTCATGAGGAGGGACGCAGGTGGAGATTGCACCTTCTAACCACCAAGAGCGATGCTGAAGATACAGATTGAAGGCTATAAGGAGGCCAAGGCCATCCTCGATGAGCTGCCTAACAACATGCAGAAGCGGATGCTCCTCTCGGCCCTGAAGCTCTCGGCCCGGCCAGCGGTCAATGCCGCCCGCAAGCGGGTGCCGGTGCGAAGCGGAGCCCTGCGCAAGCAGATCAGAGTGGTCCGCTACCGGGACCGGTCCGCTCCCAAGAGCGAGGTCGATGTCGCAGTGAAAACGGTCTTCTCCCGCAGCAAGAAGAAGGGCGCGGTGAACGAGTACTACGGCAAGTTCATCCACGAGGGCACGCGGGATCCCCGCACCCCGCGCCGCAAGGGACGCATCCTCGTCTTCACCGGCAGTGATGGAGAGAAGGTGTTTGCCCGCAGTGTCAAAGGCCTCAAGGCCACGCCCTTCTTGGAACAGGCCTACAGCGAGACATCCGAGCGCATCGTCTCCGAGTTCGGCGACAGCCTTGCAACGGCGGTGGAGCGCTTCGTGGGACGGAACTTCAAGAAGATCGAATAACAGCATAAAACAGCATACAACAGCCTACGATGGATTTCAAGAGCATCATACTGACAACACTCTCGGACAATGTCCCGGAGCTGGAAGGGAAGATCCAAGCCGGTGCGGTGGATGAGAAGACGGCAGCGCCTTTCGCTGGAAGGGAAGATCCAAGCCGGTGCGGTGGATGAGAAGACAACAGCGCCTTTCGCCACGTTCACCACCCCGGAGGAGAAACCCCTGCGGACCCTGAGCGGCGTGGCCGGCTACGAGACCACCTTTGAGCTGACGGTCTACCACTCGCGTGTGGCCGGGGCGGAAGAGCTCAAACGCAAGGTCGTCCGCGCCCTCGATGACCTCCCGCTTCAGACGAAGGTCTGCCGCTATCGCTCCGCCCAGAGCGACTACTTCCCGCAGTACGATCTGCATTCATATACCCTCACTTTCAGAATCATCTAATCAACCC
>SFNY01000010.1 GCA_004554085.1 Clostridiales bacterium
CCACCCCCTCCAGATTTTGCTTGAATTGCAAGCAATTCCGGCCGCAAAATCTGCAAGGAGGCGATTTTCTGACGAAAATCAGCTGCGTGATCGCCGTGCTCGCCGCCGATCACGATTTGAATACGAAAGGTCTGCGTACCTCTCGCGCTCTCCTGGGGTTTTTCGACAGCCTACAAAGCCCGTCCCCGGAATGGGGACGGGCCTTGGTTACCCTTGCGCGGCGGCGCCGCTGCTTCGGTATGGATTAGACGTAGTCGATCACGACGTGCGCGAACTCGACGTCGGCGATACCGCCCTCGGTGGGAGCCTGATCGTCAACGACCAGCTCGCCAGCCTTCATGGCCTCCATGGCAGCCTCATACTGCTCGACGGTGTAGGACTCGAAGGACCAGGTGGCGGTGGGCAGGCCGACCGCGTCGTCGTTGGCGCCCAGGCTGGTGGGAACGCCGCCAATGTCAGCGAAGCTGCCATCGTAGCACTTGGTGATCGCCCACTTGGTGGCGTTGCTCAGGCCCTTCAGCGCGGAGGTCACGACGGTGTCGGACTCGAAGGACTGGTCAACGTCAACGCCAACCACGAAGCCATCGTTCTCGGCAGCAGCCGCGGTGATGGAAGCGAACATGGAGCCGCCGCAGGCGAAGATGATCTCGGTGCCGGTCTCATACCAGCCCTTGGCCATGGTCTGCAGCTCGGGAGATGCGGAGAAGGAAGCGCCGTACTGCCAGGAGTACTTCAGCTCAACCTCGACGCCCAGCTCAGCTGCGGCAGCCTCAGCGCCCTGCGCGAAGCCGTAGCCGTAGCGGCAGCATGCCGGGTTGGTTCCGCCGCCGCCGCCGCAGAAGCCCAGCTTGGTGAAGCCGTCCATGACGACCGCGTAACCGGCGAAGTAGCCGCTCTGCTCCTCCTTGAAGGCGATGGGAGCGACATTGTCCAGGCCGATCGGGTAGCCGTCGATGAAGATGAACTTCGCATCCGGATACTCGGTGGCAGCCTTGGTCAGCGCAGCCTCCTGCATGAAGCCGGCGCACACGACGACCTTCGCGCCGCCCTCGACGGCGGCCTTCATGGCGTCATAGCGGTCATCATCGGTGGCCTGATCGCCATTGGCGGGCTGATAGTACTTGTAGGACAGGCCGTTTTCAGCGGCATAGGCCTTCACGCCGTTCCAGGTGCCCTGGTTGAAGGACTTGTCCTTCAGCTGGCCAACGTCGGTAACAAAAGCAAGTTCATAGGTGCCGTCGGCAGAGGTCATGGTGTCCTCGATGGCGTCGGGATCGACTGCTTCGGCGAATGCGGAGCAGGTCGCCAGAGCGAGAACCAGTGCCAGGAGAATTGCGAGCAACTTCTTCACGGTTTGTTTCCTCCTTTTATTGTGTATCTGTCTTTTTCAGGAAAAGACGATTACATCATAAGTATAGCATGAAGCATGGATTTCTTCAAGCTTTTCCGGGCAGAGTGTAAAATATTTACGCTTTTGACGCAGGATGTTTCGCGTCCCAGGCCTGCAGCGGACGGCGCAGGGCGCTCAGGGCCACCTCGCTCAGCAGGACGCCGATGGCCGCGCCCGCCAGCACGTCGGTGGGATAGTGCACGCCCACGTACAGCCGCGACAGCGCGATCAGCACCGCCAGCACCAGCGCGGGCACGCCGTACTTCCTCGGCGCGAGGCGGAAGATCGTCCAGGCGCAGGTCAGGGAATTGGCGCTGTGCCCCGAGGGAAAGGAGAAGTCGTGGGGCCGGGACACCAGGATCTGAAGGCCCTCAATCAGCTCGTAGGGCCGAGTTCGGGCCGCCAGCGGCTTGATGCACAGGTTCACCACCAGCAGCGTCAGCAGCATGGACGCGGCGCAGTACACGCCCATCCGGCGGGTGCGCTTGAACACCAACAGCAGCAGCGTCAGCACAATCCAGAATGCGCCGCCGTTCCCCAGCGTGGTGATGACGCGCATCACCGGCGTGAGAAAATTGCAACGAAGGTTGCTCTGAATCCACAGAAGGATCGCGCTCTCAATTTCCATCAACATCTTCCCCATCCTCCTCGTCTTCCGGTGAAAAATGAACAATGTGCAATTCGGACGGCGCGCCGGCCAGATAATCCTCGCGCATGCTGCGCGCCCGGTCGCTGAAGTCGAAGTCCGGAACCTCGCCCAGCTGGCGCAGGCTGCACGCGCCCGCGTCGCCCAGGATCAGAAAATCCAGCAGCGCGCTGTCCGCCGCATGCATCGCGGCGGCGTAGCCCCGCAGGTGCTCCAGATCGTAGTCCTCCGCCTCCGGATTCAGTCTGCCCACATACTCCAGCAGAATTGCGTGGCGCGCGCCCGTGGACAGCACGTCATCCAGCGCGGCGCGCAGCGTCTCCGGCTCGCCCCAGGCCCGGGACGGGCAGATCGCGCGGCGGTACAGCAGGCGCAGCTCCCGATCCAGGCAGAGCTGCACGCAGCAGGGCGGCTTCAGCTTCCGCCCCAGCGCGCCGGCATAGCGCAGCACCGACAGGCAGTTGGAAAGCGGCGTGCGCTCCTCCCCGGTGAGCGATGCGCAGGCCCGCGCGGCCTCGCCCACCCGAAGCAGAAATTCCGCGCTGCGCGGGCCCACGCCCTGCACCTGCACAAGCTGTGCAAGCTCCGCGCGCAGCACGCCCTCCACGCTGCCGAAGCGCTCCAGCAGCCGGTGGGCCAGCGCGTTCACATCCTGCCGGGGCACGATGTGGTACAGCAGGTATTCCAGGATCTCGTGGGGCGCAAGCGCATCCAGTCCCGCCTCGCGCACCTTGCGGCGCAGCCGGGCGCGGTGCCCCTCGTGTGCTTCATTGAATCGTTCCATGGGCGGCATCTCAGTCGGTCAGGTCGATCTTGTCCCGGCCGAATACGTCGTAGGATTGCTCGATCACGCTCTTCGCGGCTGCGGAGGGCTTCGCCTGGGCCGCCTGGCCCTCGTTCACCATGCGCAGGCGCATGGGCGTGCCGAAGCTCTCGCTCAGCGCGGCCTCGATCAGCCCCTGCTTCGCCTCCAGCACCCGGCGCACCATGATGCCGTCCTTGCCGAAGGCCACCGTCACCACGCCGTCCTCGATTCCCGCGAACTGCATCTTCTCCAGCATCCGCTTCACCGAGCCGTTCTCGGCGGCGAACTTCTCGATTCCGGCCAGGTACTCCGGCGGCGGCGCGGCGGCGGGCGCGGCGACCTTCGCGGCTGCTGCGGGCTTCTTCGGCGCGTCCGGCTTCTTCTCCGGAACAGGTGCCGCCTTGGCTGCGGGCGCGGCGACCACACCGCTCTCGATGCGCTTCTCCATGCGATCCAGGCGCTCGCGCAGGTCGCTCTCTTCCTCCTGCTCGGGATGGCAGGCGCGCACCGCCGCAAGCTCCAGGATCGTGCGCGGCTGGGTAGCCCACTTCATCTCGCTCTCCACCCGCATGAACAGCTCCATGGCGCGCATCAGCTGCTCCCGGCTGGCATGACCAGCCTGCTCCCGGAAGCGCTGCGCATCCTCGGGTGTGATCTCCAGAATTCCGTCCAGCTGCTCTCCGGCAACCTCCGCCAGCAGCACGCCCCGCAGGTGATTTGCCGCGTCCAGCGAGAACACCCGCGGGTCGCTGCCCCGGCGCATGGCATCGTCGATCATGCCCAGCGCCGCCGCCGCGTCGTAGGCGATCAGCGCGTCCGCAAATTCAAACATGAAGTCCCGGCCCGTGGTGCCCAGCACGTCCCGGGCAAGCTCCGCCGTCACCGCACCCTCGGTAAAGGACAGGCACACGTCCAGAAGGCTCAGCGCGTCGCGCATCGCGCCCTCCGCCGCCCGGGCGATCTCCAGCAGGGCATCCGGCTCTGCGCTGCGTCCGATGCCGTCCAGCACCACCTTCAGGCGGTTCACGATCGCCTCCACACGGATGCGGTGAAAATCGAAGCGCTGGCAGCGGGAGAGGATCGTCGCGGGCAGCTTCTGGGGCTCGGTGGTGGCCAGGATGAACACGGCGTGCTTTGGCGGCTCCTCCAGGGTCTTGAGCAGCGCGTTGAATGCTCCGGTGGAGAGCATGTGCACCTCGTCGATGATGTAGACCTTGTAGCGGGTCAGCGTCGGTGGGTACTGAATCTTGTCGCGCAGCTCGCGGATGTCGTCCACGCCGGTGTTGGAGGCGGCGTCAATCTCCAGCACGTCCATGCAGTTCTCGCCGGACAGCGCCTTGCAGATTTCGCATTCGCCGCAGGGATCGCCGTTCACCGGATGCAGGCAGTTGATGGCCCGGGAGAGCACCTTCGCCGCAGTGGTCTTGCCCGTACCGCGCGTGCCGCAGAACAGGTAGGCGTGGGCGATGCGGTCGGTCTCCACCTGACGGCGCAGGGTGCGCACCACCGCATCCTGATCGCAGATTTCCGAAAACGTGCGGGGCCGCCACGCGCGATACAGTGCCTGATAACTCATGCTCTACCTCCGGGATATTTCGTCTGTCTCTATAATAGCGCATTTCGGCATAAAACAAAAGAACTTTTACAGCAAGATAAAAACATTTCTTATTTTCGATGCTATAATGTATGCTAGGAAGGGTTGGGGATTTTCAGCCCCGGCCCTCAGAATCGACAACCCGGAGGCTTATCTATAATGAAGAAAATTGTGATGACCGGCGGAGGCACCGGTGGGCACGTCACGCCCAACCTGGCGCTGATCCCCCGTCTGCAAAAGGACGGCTGGGAGATCCATTACATCGGCGCCGCGAACAGTGTGGAACAGGAGCTGATCTCGCAGGTCAAGGGCGTTCAGTTCCACTGCGTTGCGGTCGGCAAGCTGCGGCGCTACTTCGACATCAAAAACTTCTCCGATCCCTTTCGTGTAATCAAGGGCGTGGCTCAGGCGACGCGCATCATCCGAAAAATCAAGCCGAATGTGGTGTTCTCCAAGGGCGGCTTCGTGTCCGTGCCGGTGGTCTACGGCGCGCACTTCAACCGCGTGCCCGTTGTGACCCACGAGTCCGACCTCACACCAGGCCTTGCCAACAAACTGTGCCTGCCCTTCGCCGCCGCTCAGTGCTGCACCTTCCCCGAGGCCGTGAAGCACGCCAGGGGCAAGGGCGTGTACACCGGCTCCCCCATCCGCGAGGAGATCCTCCAGGGCGACCGTGAGCGCGGCCTGAGGTACTTCGGCTTCGACGCGAACCTGCCGGTGCTGATGGTGGTGGGCGGCTCCTCCGGCGCGCAGGCGATCAACGAGTGCGTGCGCACCGCCCTGCCCAGCCTCACCGAGACCTTCCAGGTGCTGCACCTCTGCGGCAAGGGCAACCTCTCGGCGGACCACGAAGGCACGCGCAACTACGTGCAGTGCGAGTACCTCGACAAGGAGATGGCCGACGCCTACGCCTGCGCCGATCTGCTGATCTCCCGCGCGGGCGCAAACGCCCTGAGCGAGATTCTGGCCCTGCGCAAGCCCGCGCTGCTGATTCCCTATCCGGCGGAGGTCAGCCGGGGCGACCAGGTGCTCAACGCCGAATCCTTCCGCAGCCGCGGACTCAGCCGCGTGCTCAAGCAAGCAGACATGACCCCGGAGAGCCTGATGCGCGAGGTGGTGGGTCTCTACCGCGATCGCGGCAGCTTCTTCGACGCGATGGATCGGGAACAGGCCGCCAACGGCATCGACGGCGTGATCGAACAGATCTACAAGTACGCAAAGAAGTGATTCAGCCGCCCGTTTTCCAGGGCGCTGCAAGGCCCGCCTTCATCAAGAGAAGGCGGGCCTTGCCTGTCAAATCAGATCGCGAAAAGCGGTTTTTGCTGTGGCGCTCCGCCAGATCGTCGTTCTCTCCCGGCTCTTCGCATTCCACCGCAAAGAATCTTCGCAAAAGATCAGCCGGGAATGGTCGATCTCCCCGGCTGATCCAAAGAATGCCCTTTTAATTCATTTCACAAAGCGCTGTGCAGTTTTTGAAGGCGCGTGCACCGATGCGCTCCACCGTCTCCGGAAGAGCAATTCTGGTCAGCGTCGCGTTGTTGAGGAACGCGTCGTTGCCAATTTCCGTGACCGGTATGCCTCCGATGGCGTCCGGTACGACCACATCCGCTTCGCTGCCGAGGCACGACGCAATCACTACGCCCGTTCCTTCCTCGTTCAGCACATAGCTGAAGTCGCCGTAGACCAGCTCTTCTTCGTCCGCCTCTCCAATGTTCACCAGATCCGCAGTATACGGCTGATTCATGTCCACACCGTCCGCGGACGCCCTGTACCACAGGTTGTACGTGCCCGGCTCCGCAAACGTGTGCTCCACGATCCATTCCTTGCACTTCGCGTATTCGACGATCTCCACGTCGTCCGCGCTCCAGCTTTCCAGAAGCGTTTCGCCCAGATACAGGTACAGATACTCCGCGTCCAGACCCGTTGTCGCATGAATCTTCAGCGGCTGGTTTTCGATTCCCTCGTCGTACCATACCTCTATGACTTCGGCGGAGCTGCTCTCCTCCGGAGCCTCCTGTGCCTCCTTTGTTCCGGAGACATAGCGGGTATAGCTGCCCGTCATGTAACTATAGGAGGTGATGCCATAGGTTCCGGCATTGGCAAGCACCCACTCCCGATAGGCTGCGCCAATGTCGTCGCTTCCGGTATAATAGAAGATGAAGTCTTCCTGCGCAGCGGGGAGCTTTTCAAACAATCCACCCAGCTCGTTCAGGGATGCAAACGCACCGTCCGAAGCATTCATGGCGTAGTTGTATTTCGTCGCAGTGGCCGTTGGCACACGATCTTCAATCGCGTGATCGCGGCTGATCAGCGCGGTGGACATGCCGAAGTAGTAGCGGTCCGTGCTGTTCTCGTCCCAGGTCACATCCACATGATACCATTCGCCATCCAGCTTGACCATGTTCCACGCATGTCCGCCGCCGTTCGCCGTGCCGGTGACATAGACGTTCTCGACGCCCGCTTCCGTCAGCAGCATCTGGTACGCCAGCGCAAAGCTCTCGCACACGCCCGTTCCCTGCAGGAGCACACCCGAGGGATCGTGTATGGTCAGCGTATCATCGTAGGAGGCATTCTCGCACAGCCAGTCGTGCAAAGCAAGCGCCTTCTGATAATCGCTCTTGCCCTCGCCCGCGCAGGCATTCACGATTTCCTGCACTTTGGCGCTCAATTCTTCACTCGGAGTCTCATAGGTTGGGGATTGGAACTTCAAACTGTCGCCATTTGCATCCGTGATGCGGAACTGCAGAAAATACCGTCCCTCTTCGGAAATCGTAAATGCATAGGTATCGCTTGTCGTCGTCAGTATGCTTCCGCTTACAGAGGTGTAGAGATTGCTCGTATCCTCCAGATCCTGCCGGAAGAGACAGTAGTAGTAGGTATAGGGCGTCGTGCCGCCAGAGGCCGTGACCCTCCAGCTCGCCTCCTGCCCCACTTCAAGCGCCGAGGAGAGAAGGGTGACGTATGCGACAGTGAGATCTTCGTCCAGCGACCATGTGGACGATGCATATTCGTCTGCCACAATGCCGCCAACATATTCTGCCGTGTCTCCAAAAGCGGAATCCGCGGTTCCCATGCGCGCAGATGCAACATACGTAGCCGTTACAGGCTGCGCCTTATCATCCTCCGCGACAATCTCCATGAGATCGCTGCGGATATACCCGACATACCCCTCATAGCTTATCGCATACCAGACAGCGCCATCCGCTTCGATCTCGCCCGTCACGACAACCTCCGTGCCGGCTTCCGCGATCGTCGTCACGCGCTCGCTCTGGGTCGTCGCTTCGCTGCGCACATTGACGTTGCTTGCGGTTGTCCGTCCGATGCGTTCTGCCTCCGTTGCTCCGCTGCTCTCCGACGGAGATCCCGCCTCAGGCGTCACATCAGATGCTTCCGGATCGGCCTCCTCTTCTTCAAACACCACGCACGGGACATGGAACTTTCCATCCTTTTCCCAGCGGGCGTCCTCATCCTTTTCCAGTTCCCCGATCAGTTCCGCTGCTTCTTCATCCGTCAGAGCTTCAACCATCTTGTACCGGACATAGCCCACCGCGAAGTCTGCGCTGCTCTCCCGCAGCGCCTGCGTGTCAAAGGTGATCTTCAGCCAGTCCTCCGCCGGATCTCCCGCCTCCTTGGCAAGCTCTGCGTAGACGATTCCCTCGTCTTTCAGCGTTCCCAGCTTCTCTGCTTCCTTCGCTTCTTCATAGACGATGCTGCCCTTTTTCAGGCGCACGTAGCCCCCCGGAGAAATGAATTACCTCCGCGGGAACCTCCGTGGGCTCCGCAGAAGCCGCCTCGGTGGACTCAGGTTCCTGCGTCGGCTCCTCCGTCGCTTCCTCTTTGGTCTCCGGCGTTTTGTCCTTCGCATCCGCCGATTCCGGAGATGCGGTCTCCTCTACCGCCAGTTCTTTCTCCCCGGAATCCACATCCGGTGCATCTGCCGGTTCTTACGCCGGCGCTCCAGTCAAAACCACGGCCGCCTCTTCGTCCGCCGCAAATGCGACCACTCCGATCACTCCCCCCAGTCCGCTGCCCAGGAGCAGCACCAGGGACAGTGCCCATGCAAGGTACCTTCTGATTCTTTTACCCATTTTCCATCCTCCTCAGCATATCGTACTTTCGAGCAAGCATCCTCGTCATTTGTTCAATTGTCACCAGAGTCCCTGCAGCCTTACCGCCCGAGTCAGTATGGCATTGTTTCGGCGCATCGCCGGCAGAATCCAGCCCAGAATGACATTCGTAAAAGCCTGCGTGACCAGCGAAGCAAACGCCGCGCCGGAGACGCCCCAGATGGGAATCAGAATCCAGTTCAGGCATATGTTGACCAGTGCGCCCAGAAAGTTCATCAGGCACAGCAGCCGTTGCCGCCCCTCGGCATAGATCCAGATCGTCCGCGCCGAACCGATGTAGGAAAAGGCAGTGTACCACACCAGCAGCCGAAGAATCTTTACAGATTCATTATATGCAAATCCGTACATGATCGCAATGATCGGCTTTGCCATAATTGCAATAAAAATGCTCTGCAGCAGCGCCAGATAGATCACAATCGCGTACAGCCGGGCCATCTGCGTCTCGCATTCCTCCGCTTTGCGCTGCCGCGCTTCGAGTATCACCGGGCGAAAGGAATCGATGATTGCAAGGAACACGAATTCCGCCAGGTTCGCACACACCACCGCAGCGGAGTACAGTCCCATCTCCCGCTCGCCCAGCATGTTTACGATCATGATGCGGTCGGTCTGCCCCAGCAGCACCACCATGAGTCCCGACAGCATGTAGAACCCGCCTTGCCTGAGCAGGGACCTGCATCTTCTCAACGATGCGCGCAGCCGCCCGCCGTTCAGCCGCCTGAAAACCACCAGCAGCCCGACGGCGATCATCGCATACTCGATTCCCTTGGAGAGCGCGTACAGCGCCATGTTTTTCCCCGTCAGCAGCACGATCAGCTGGTAGACCGAGACCAGCGCATAGGCCATCAGCGTCAGCACCGCGACATATTTCGACAGCAGCTTCGCCTGGAACCAGTACTGGATCAGCTCCACGCTCTGGGCCAGAAGGGACAGGCTGTACAGCGCGCACACCAGTATGGTGGTCGGTTCATCGGGAAGGGTCAGGCGCGTGAACGTCCAGATGCCGAGCACGCACAGCGCGCCGGAAATGAGCGACGAAACAATCGCCGAACCAAGGATCTCACCCTCATCGGAGGGATGCGCCACAAGCTCGCCAACCAGCGTGGAAGTAAAGCCCAGCTGCGCAATGGGCGTCACGAACAGCGTCAGGGACGCAGCGTAGCTGATGGCGCCATAGTTCTCCGGCCCGTAGAGCCGGGCGGTGAGCATCGTAATCGCCAGCCCCAGCACGGCCTGTATTCCCTTGCATATGATGATCCAGGCCGCATTGTTGGCAATTCTGTTTTTGATCAGTTTCTGCAGCATTTGAGGTCTACCTGTGTTCCGTTTTTGAAACAATATATCCGTAGATTGCAGGCGAAAAGCAGAATGCCGCCGCCTGCAGCTTCTTCACAAAGGGAATCCTGCCGTTCCGAAGCACCACGGGCAGATATTTCCACGCCACTTTTTGAAGCTTTCGGAGAAACTCCGCCGGACATTTCTGCCCGCTTCGGGCGTAGGCCGTGTAGATGCCCATGTGGGCAAAGGCGCAGTCCGTCTCGGCAGCATACGCGATCTCCGGATAAAACTTTCGGAAAAACCGAACCTGCGCATTGGAAATCTCCATGGGGGCAAGGCTGATGCACTGCGATCTCGAAATGCTGTTGGGTCGCTGTACGTAATGATAGAGCGGCCGGGAGCTGTACGCAACGCGCTCGCACACCGCAATCAGCCGATACAGAAGCGCATAGTCCTCGCAGATCTGGCCCTCGCGAAAGCGCAGCTCCGCCATCCTTCTGCGGTCGATGAGCGCCGTGCAGAAGGATACATGCAGGTAGCGGTAGCTGTTCAGCTCAACCAGCGCCTCGCGGGCAGTCCAGCAGCACCTGATCTCTCCACTCACCCGGCAGTACCTCTGCCCGTCCGTCTTCTCCACCCACATCTCCGTCACCGCCATGTCGGCACCGTACTCCCCGGCCAGTGCCAGCAGATACGCATACATCTCCGGGTCGATATAATCGTCGGAGTCGATAAAGGACAGATAATCCCCCGTACACAGCTCCAGCCCGCGGTTTCGGGCCGCAGAGGGTCCCCGGTTCTCCTGATGGATCACGCGAATGCACGCGGGATGCTGCCTTGCATATGCATCGCAGATCTCCGCGCTTCCATCCGTGGAGCCATCGTCCACCAGGATCAGCTCGAAGGGTGGGTGGCTCTGGGCCAGGATGGAATCCAGGCACGCGCGAAGGTAGGCGGCGGTATTGTATACGGGCACCACAACGCTGATTCTGTTCATGAAATCCACCTGCTGAAGATCGTTTGATAGGGAAGAACGTTGTTGCTGTTCTGCACGCCGACCGTGTAGCTCGCATATGCAAAATAGAGAATCACGATGACCGATACGATCATCTTCCGCTCGCGCTCCTCCAGGGGAAGGTTCTCCACGGCCACGGGCAGGGCGATGATTGCGGGAAGTCCAAACATCCACAGGCATCGCAGGATCAGAACCACCTTGCCGCTGAGGATCGTCACCAGCAGCGCCGCCAGCTGCATGTTGAAATACGTCTGATACTTCGCATCGTCCCGGTAGCAGAATGCCATGAACGCCAGCAGCACTGCATTGATCGCCAGCATGACGTACGCCGTCTCACCCGTATCGAACACGGACAGCAGGTACACCGCATACTGCGTCTGCGACACAATCCAGCGCAGCAGCATGCCAACCCAACGGCTGGCGACGGCCACCGCCATCGCGATCAGGATCGCCGCCATCGGCCGGATGCGGATCCGTCCGACCCAGTACATCACGACAAACACCGCGCACGACGTGTGGAATCCTGTGGCCACTGCCGCGCACAGCAAAAATGGCAGCAGCTTCCGCTGCCGGATGTAGCGCATCGAATACAGCAGAATTGAGCAGCCGACCATCTGGCGCATCGCATTGAAGAAGACGAAGCAGTAGCCCATGCCCACGATCAGAAAGACGCTCAGCAGCGGATCGGGCGATTCGTCGAAAATCTGCGCATACACCGCCGCATAGAAGATGATCGCCGTGACGGCAAATATCCAGACGGATCCGCCGTGGAGCCAGACCACGATGAGATTGAGCAGGTGATACAGCGGCTCCTGGTGCGCATAGCCCGAGGCCTGCGATTGCTGCACGGACTCAAAATAGGCGACGTACGTGCGCAGATAGTCCTCGCCGACGTTGTAGCGGAGCGCGGCGACGAGGATCATCGGCAGCGCCGAAAGGAATACCGGGATCCACCGGTGCCGCTCCCGGAGCGACGAACGCACGCAGGCATAGACCGCGATCATGGAGGCGATGCACCCTGACCAGTAGACGATCATGTCCCCTGCCTCCACAGCGCCTCGTAGCGCGCAACCATCCTCCGGGCATTCGCGCCCGCATCAAAGCGCTCCGCGCCGGGCAGCGGGCGATTTCTGTCCACCTGCCGCTCCCGGAGCTCCGCGAGCCGGTTTGCCCACAGCTGCACATCTTCGGGGCCGATGGGCAGAAACTCGGCCTGCGCATCCAGCTTCACCTCGGCGGAGACGCCTTCAGAGAACAGGCAGGGCAATCCCGCGCACTGCGCCTCGATGCCCGTCAGCGGCAGCGCCTCATAGATCGACGGCAGCACAAAGGCGTCCATCGCCTGGTAATACGGGGCGCAATCCCGAATTACGCCCATGAACCGGACGGAATCCTCCAGTCCCATCGACCTTGCCTGCACCTTCGTCTGCTCCAGCAGCGCGCCGTCCCCCAGCAGAAGGAGCACCGCATCGGGCACCCGTTCCCGGAGCGCCTGAAAGATTCTGAGCAGGTAGGGGTGATTCTTTTCATAATAGAACCGCCCCACATGGCCGACGACGAAGCGTCCCTCCAGATCCAGCTCGCTGCGCACCTCACGGCGCGACTGCCCGCTGAAGCGGAAGCGCTCCACATCAATTCCGTTGGGAACGACCTCGAACGGCGCCTTCCGAAACTGGTACTCCCCGGCCGGTGTGGAACAGGCCAGTCGGACGTTGGCATGGATCGGGGAAAAATGAAACAGGATGTGCTTGATGTAGCCCTTGATCGTGTTCGGATGGCCCGGGCAATGGCTGTGAAGAATCCGCGCCGGAACCCCATGGCGCTCCGCAACCCCCAGGTAGAAGAAGGCCGTGCTGCCCAGATGACCATGCACAATGCGGTATTGCGTGCTGCGAAACAGTTCGTCCAGCTTCCGCAGATACCGGATCAGGTTGAAATCGTCCATCAGTGTTGTGTGGTAGACATGTCCGCCGAGCGCCTCGATTTCATCCTCAAAGACGCCCCTCCGGCCGTGATGCACCAGAAAGTCAAACTGAAGCTCCGTCCGGTCGATCTTCCGGTACAGGTTCATGATATAGTTTTCCATTCCGCCCATGTCCATCACAGAGACGACGTGCAAAACCCGCATCATTTCCGCAGCAACCTCCTGTAAAACCACGAGCGCACCGTCACAGGAGCCAGACCCACGAGAATATTCCCGCAGGAGCGCATGATAAAATCGAACGGCCGCATCCATCCGCTCCGCAGCAGCTGCACATTGTAGCCCAGCAGCGTCCTCACATACTGCACGCCGCCGCGCCGTCCGTAATAATCCCGCCCGATCCGGCTATGAAAGAGGATCTTCTTCACACAGCAGCCCCGGTATCCGCGCGCGAGCATGCGCACGAACAGATCGTAATCCTCATGCAGATGGACGTCCCTGTAATTGCCGGCATCCAGAATCGCAGATTTTTTCATCATCACGGCAGGATGGCAGAACGGCGACCTGCGCCGGGAGAAGCGAACCAGTTCATCGTGCGTCGCGGGAAACAGCCGCTTCGCCGCCGGATTCTGAACCGAATCAAAGAATTCCTCGCAATCGCAGCCGACGATGTCCGCATGCTCCGCTTCGGCCATGCGCAGCTCCTCTTCGCAGCGCGTCAGATCCGAAACGTCGTCCGCATCCATCCGAGCGATCCATTCGCAGCTGCACGCCTGCAGACCATATCGCATGGCTGCCGCCAGGCCCTTGCCTTGCTCCAGAGTCACAATGCGGATCAGTTCCGGATGGCATTCCCTGCAGCGCCGCTCGGCATCGTACAATCCCTCTGTAAGCTGACCGTCCTCCACAACGACAATTTCCCTGGGCGGCAGGCTCTGATTCGCCATCGATTCAATGGCTTCCTCAAACCACTCCGGCATATCGCCGCGGTATACAGCCATCAGCACGCTGTATTCCGGCAGCGCTTCTGGCTGTACAAGTATCGCATCGGGCATTCTTTCACTTCTTGTACGCATCACCATTCAACTATCGCGCGCCCTTCCCCTGGAGCACCGTCTTGCAAGTGGCCAGCAGGATCTGCATGTCCCACAAGAGGTTGGCGTGATCCACATATTCCAGTTCCATGCGCATGCGCCGACAATAATCGCAGCCGCTTCTGGCATAGGCCTGCCAGTAGCCGGTCAAGCCCGGCGTCACCGATAAAAATCTGTCCTTATTCGCCCCGTATTTCTCCAGCTCTGCCGCCACGACAGGCCGCGGGCCCACCAGGGACATCTCGCCCCGAAGAACGTTCACCAGCTGCGGAAGTTCGTCGAGGCTGCTCTTGCGCAGAAGACGGCCGATGGACGTGATCCTCGGATCGTCCTCCAGCTTGAATTTGTCCTCCCATTCCCGCTTCTGCTCCGGCGTGAAGAAGGCGATGCACTCCTCCGCGTCCTTCACCATCGTTCGGAATTTCAGAACGTTGATCACTCTGCCCGCCTTGCCGATCCTCTGGTGCCGGTAGATCACAGGCCCCTCCGAAGTGAGCGCGATCAGCAGGGAAATCACCAGATACAGCGGCGAAAGAACGATCAACATCACAAGTGAAACGAAAACATCACAGATTCGCTTGCACGTCCAATACGCAGGTCCGCCCCGCATCCGCAACCGTTTCCTGACATAACGCCCAATCGACGTTTGGAGTGTTTGGTGATCCGAATCGCAGGATTCCTGGATGCGCTCAGGGCGGTCGTTTGCATGTTGTATCAAATCCGTCTCCTCCGTTGCATCCGTGACGGCCCTCAGTCATCCCGCGCAAGAATCTCGCGCTGATTCAGGATCATCATTCTCCTGGCCATCGAAACGCCGTATTCATCCGCGACGCGCCGGTATGTCTCGCGCATCCGCGTTTTTCTGCGCGACAGATTGTGGGCGTCGGAGGCGATGTAGTCCGCTGCGCCCTCCTTCAGCAAGCGCCGCGCCCTCCAGAACGTGCAGCGCATACCGGCGCTCCTGACAGTACGCCCGGGCGCAGAAAAGCCGCTCGCGGCACAGTTCCCGATCGAATGCGTGCATGCCCGGCCGGGCGTGCGGCGTGGCAATGATCGCCTCAACGCCATCCCTGACGGCGGCGTCCAGCATCGTTTTCATCTCCGCCAGCGCCTCCGGGCCGTCATCGACGCCGTACAGCACATGCTGATGAATGTCAATAAACCCAGCTGCCTTGCTGCAGACAGCTCTCATCGCAACGAATTCCGCTTGCCGCCCTGCGACCCATATCTTCCTTAATAATGGTAATCGTCATCCCGGTTCCTGTCCGTGGATTTGTTGAGCACGTAGCCGATAATGGGACAGCCCGCCTTCTCGATCTGTGCGGCCGCGCCCTTCAGCTTGCGCGCGCGAACGCCTCCGCTTTCCACCACGAACAGGGTTCCGTCGCACACCGCGGCAATCCTGGCGGCATCCACGATTGTGCCCACCGGCGGCGCATCGACAATGACGACGTCATACTCCGACGCGAGCCGTTCCAGCAGGCGATCCATGTGGGAAGAATTGTACAGGGGCAGCGAATTCATGACCGTCTTTCCCGCGAGGATCAGATCCGCGCCCGGAATATTCGTTTTTCCGATGATTTCCTCCATCCCGCACTGATTGCTCAGATAACCCGTCAGACCGAGATAGCCCTTGCTCGGAGTAATCCTGATTCCAAAGGAACCTCGCAGCGCAGAGGCGCGTATATCCGCATCCACCAGAATCGCGCGCATCCCCAGGCTTGTCACCATCGTATACAGCAGGTGCATGGCAATATAGGACTTTCCCTCCTGCGGATGGCAGCTCGTGATCATGATCTTCTTCATACCATCTGTGAAGGTCAGATTGGTGCAAAGCGTGTTCATCGCATTTGCAATCGCGTATTTCGGTGCTGCAAAACGCCGAATTTCCATATTGACCATGTGCGCTTACCTTCTTCCTGTGCGTGTTCCTCGCTCCATCGGAATGACCGCCAAAGGATCCGTGCCCATGTGCTTTTTGACATCATCCGCAGTTTTGATCTTATCGCTGTACAAATAGGCGACGAACAGGCACCACACGGCAGCGATGAATGCAAGCAGCGTGCCCACCGCCACGACGAGCAGCTTCTTGGGCCGGGCCGGCTTCAGCGGCTCCAGTGCCACCGAGATGATCGAGGGCTTCGTCGTGAACATGTAATCGGAGATGTACTGGCTGGCCACAACCGCATATTCGTTGGCGACTGCCGCCGCTTCAGCAGGATTCTCCGAAGCGAATGTCAGCAGCAGTATGCGCGTATTGCTTGGATTCGTCACCGTCAGCATCTCCTTGAGCTCTGCGACGGTGTAGGGCAGCTGCAGATTCTCGATGACCTGCTGATTGACCTCCCAGGTCTTGAAGATCCACTGATAGTCGCTGGCGAGATAGGAGCCGATCTGCAGATCGGACAGATTTACCACCGAATCCTGGGAATTCACGACGTAGAGCTGCGCAGTCGCCTCATAGATCGGCGCGGCAATGGCAAATACATAAACCAGCGTGCACAGAAATACCGCAATCGTCACACCGGCAAGAAGCCTGATCCGCTTGACCAGATACCGGAAAAAACCGGGCAGATCAAATCCATCCACCACGTTCATTCTGCTGTGCACAGATTCATTCCCTTCCAATGCTGTGACCTCCGAACCGCCCTTGTGTCCACCGGCAGCCTAAATCTTTCGAAAAATGCAGAAATGTCATGCGTCTCGTTTGATTTGGATGCAGAATTACTTCTGATCCTGCAAAAGAACAAAAATCGCAGCCTCGCTATCCGTAATCTGCTCCAGCAGCTCCTGGGCGACCATCACCTGAACGCGTCCTTCATTGGCCTCTGCCTGTACCGGGAACCACGTAATTTCGGGTGCATCCTTCTGAACTGCTTCACTGTTCACAATGCCGACCATGCCCAGAAGAATCGCATCGTCCGGATATTCTACGGCAAATTCAAAGGTCGCGCTTGCATCGCCGTATTCCACGACGTAGTTGATGACCATCAGCTCGTAAACCTCCGCAAGCATCAGGTTTTCCACGTTGTAATCTTCCGGAAGGTACTCCACCGCGGCAGCCATGCTCTCTTCATCAAAATACTTCGCAATCTTTTCCGTCTCAACGAATTCCTGCACCTCGGTCAGAACCGCCGCCGCAGTCTCCGTTTCCGCAACGAGCTGGATTACGAAATCCTCCTTCAGCGCAACGCTGCCGAAACCTGCCACTTCAGCCTCAACAAGCGTCGGCATCGTCGGCGACGGCAGCTGCTCTGCACAGGCCACCGCGCCCACGGTCAGCAATGCAATTGCTACCAGAATGCTCCAGATTCTCTTTCCCATATCCAGCCACTTCCTTCCATGTTCAAACCCGCTGGACTTCAATAATTCCACCGAAATACTATACAAAGCCGCATGGCATTCTCCACTGAGCTAAACAATCGGATCGTAGAATGTATCCAGTATGACGCGCATCAGGGCGTCCTCGTCCGGATAGAATTCATACAGTCCGCTGTCGCCGACGATGTTTTCGCCCTCGATTTCAATGATGGGAAGGATCGAAAAGTGCCCGGCCAGATTGGCCAGATTCATGAGCCTGCCCCGGCTCATGTCCGTAACCGTATAGGGGTCTATCGCATCAAAGAGCGCATTGATGCCGGACGAGGACTCATCCAGCCGCTCCATGAGCGCCTCTTTTGCAGATTCCATGTAGTTGCGCTGCCGCAGCAGGCGGGACGCATTGCTTCCGTCGCCGATGTCATAACGGTACCGCAGATAATACTCCGCCTGCATGCCCGTGAGCGTCAGCGTCTTTCCCGCGGTCATCTCCGGATCATATACGGAAAAATCCTCATCCAGCGTCACCCGGACGCCGCCCAGCGCGTCATTCAATTCGCTGATGCCGTCCAGCCGCATGGCCAGATAGGAATCGATCTGAATTCCATTCAGCCGCTTGCTCAGGCTCTCCAACGCCAGCTCGCAGCTCCTCTGATCGCCATCGCCATAGCTGAACGCCATGCAGATCTGCGACATCCGCGTCCCGATGGGCTCGCCCAGAAGGTTCATAACTGTGATTTCCGCCATCAGATCCCGGTTGATGTGAATCGCCGTGACCGTCTGCGCGCTCTCATCAAATACGGCCAGCAGCTGAAAGTCTGCCTGGCCGCCGTTGCGATAGGACGAGTCGGCCTCCGCCTCCCAACGGTCAACGCCCATCAGCAACACTGTGGTCAGCCGTTTCTTTGGCCGGTATGAAACGCCTTCATATTCGATGCGGCCCGCATTCATCCTGCTGTCCAGATCTCCCCATACCGTTTCAGCCGTGCAGTAATTTGCAATAAAACAAATCAGTGCAAGAAAGACCAGCACTGTACCGGGAATTATTCTTTTCATAACGATTCCTCGTCGTTGTTGTTTTCGCTTCTATAACATGCGCTGTTGCATCCCGACTTCTGCACCAAACTGAATTCTATCCGCTTATGATTGTGGGATAAAGATTGTTTCATTGCCTGTTATGTTCGGAAAACATCCGGATCTTTTTATAATTCATACGAAAATTATATTACCATGACTGGAATACAATGTCTACCCCCCGCAAGCCACAGCATATACTTTTTTTACATTTTCTACATATTTTCCTTCGCCCAGTGTAGAAATATTGGACAGGCTATGCGCGGCATGATCGGCTTGCGCGATCTCACGCGGGAGCTGATTCAGGCCCAGCTGGAGGGCGCGTCCGACGCTGTGGTCGGCGACTTGCAGCTTAAACTGAAGGAGCGCTATGAAGCCTTTTCCAGTCGGTTCGGCCTGCTTTCCGACCGGCGCAATGCGCAGGTGTTCCGGGAGGACGACGGCTACTACCTGCTGACCTCGCTGGAGATTCTGGACGAGGAACACAAGCTCCAGCGCCTCGCCGACATGTTCACCAAGCGCACCATCGCCCAGAACCGGCCCATTGACCATGTGGATTCCGCAGCGGAGGCGCTGGCGGTGAGCATGGCGGAGCGCGCGGCGGTCGATCTGAATTTCATGGCCGATCTCACCGGCAAGGACAGGGATGTGCTGATCTCCGAGCTGAACGGCCTGATCTATCAGGACCCCGCCGGCAATCCTGCGCCCTACGAGAAGTAGCAGACTGCGGACGAATACCTCTCCGGCGATGTGCGCCAGAAGCTGGCGCTGGCGGAGATCGCGGGCGAAGGGTATGAGGCGAACGTAGAGGCACTCAGGGCCGTGCAGCCGAAGGATCTGGAGCCTCATGAGATTGACGTGCGTCTGGGCGCGACATGGATTCCCGCATCCGATATTTCTGATTTCGTCCATGAACTGCTGCACACGCCCTATTACCTTCGACGCGTGATTCAGACCGAGTATTCCGCTGCCAGCGGCGCGTGGAATATTTCCAACAAGAGCCGCGACAGCAGCAACGATCTGGTCAACACGCAGTACGGCACCAACCGCCGCAATGCCTACAGGATCATCGAGGACAGCCTGAACCTGCGCGACACGCGGGTATTCGATACCGTCCAGGATGCGTATGGCAATGAAAAGCGCGTGCTGAACCAAAAGGAAACGATTCTCGCCCAGCAGAAGCAGACGGCGATCCGAGAGGCCTTCAAGGACTGGATCTGGAAGGCCCCGGAGCGACGCGAGCGCCTCTGCAGGCTGTACAACGATACCTACAACTGCATCCGTCCCCGGGAATACGATGGTTCGCACCTGAGATTCGTCGGCATGAACCCGGAGCTGAAGCTCCGTCCCCACCAGAAGAACGCCGTCGCCCGCATACTGTACGGCGGCAATGCGCTGCTTGCACACTGCGTCGGCGCAGGCAAGACCGCGATCATGATCTCCAGCATCATGGAGAAGATTCGCATCGGCCTCGGACACAAGGCGCTGCTGGCCGTGCCCAACCATCTGACCGAACAGACGGCGGCGGAATTTCTGCGCTTCTATCCCGGTGCAAAGATCCGGGTCGCCACTAGACGCGATTTTGAAACAAAGAACCGCAAGCGCTTCATGGGGCGCATCGCCACCGGCGATTACGACGCCATCATCATGGGACATTCCCAGTTCGAAAAGATTCCCGTGTCCAAAGAGCACCAGAGGATCATGCTGGAGGAACAGATACAGGAGATCATGGACGGCATTCAGGAGATCAAGCACGCCCGCGGTGAACGCTTCACGATCAAGGAGCTGGAGCACACGAAGAAATCCCTTGAAGCAAGGCTAAAAAAGCTCAATGATGATTCCGACAAGGACAACGTGATTACATTTGAGGAATTGGGCGTGGACATGCTCTATGTGGACGAGGCGCACGGCTACAAGAACCTCGCGGTCGTGACCAAGATGCGCAATGTGGCCGGCATCAATACCATGGAGGCGAAGAAGTCCTCGGACATGTACATGAAGACCCGCTACCTGTCCGACCTCACCGGCAATCGCGGCGTAGTCTTTGCCACCGGCACACCCATTTCCAACAGCATGACCGAGCTGTACACCATGCAGCGCTATCTCCAGCAGTCCACGCTGAAAAGGCACGGGCTTTCGCACTCCGACAGCTGGGCGGCAAACTTTGGCGAGACGGTCACGGCGATTGAGCTGGCTCCGGAAGGCACCGGCTATCGCATGAAGACCCGCTTCTCCAAGTTCTTCAATCTACCGGAGTTGATGCGCATGTTCAAGCAGATTGCCGACATCCAGACCCCGGACATGCTGAACCTGCCCGTTCCGACGCTGAAAGGAGAAAAGACACAGAACATAAGGACGGAGGCCAGCGAATATCAGAAGCGAATGGTCGCCGCGCTGGGTGAGCGGGCGGACGCCGTCCGCGGCGGCAGCATCGATCCCAGGGAGGACAACATACTCAAAATTACGAACGACGGCAGGCTCCTTGCGCTGGACGTGCGCCTGATCGATCCCACCCTGCCCGACGATCCGAACAGCAAGGTCAACACCTGCGTCCGGGAGGTGCTGCGCATCTATGAAGAAGGTACGCCGCAGAGACTGACGCAGATGATCTTCTGCGACCTCTCCACACCCAGGGTGGAGCGCACGGACGGCGGTTTTGACGACGTGTATCACGATCTCAGGCGCAAGCTCATCCGGGGTGGTGTACCCGAAGGCGAAATTGCCTTCATCCATGATGCAAACACGGAGGCGAAGAAGGACGAGCTGTTTGCCAAGGTGCGCTCAGGCGCTGTCCGCGTCCTGATCGGCTCCACAGCGAAGATGGGCGCGGGCACCAACGTGCAGACGAAGCTGAAAGCCCTGCACCATCTGGACTGTCCCTGGCGACCCAGCGACCTTCAGCAGCGCGACGGGCGCATCCTCCGTCAGGGCAACACCAACAGCGAGGTCGAGATCATCCGCTACATCACGCAGGATACCTTTGATGCGTATTCGTACCAGCTGGTTGAGAACAAGCAGAAATTCATCGCCCAGGTCTGCACCAGCAAGAGCCCCGCGCGCGGCGCGGAGGATCTGGATGAAATGGCGCTGTCCTACGCGGAGGTCAAGGCGCTGACGGCGGGCAATCCCGCCATCCGGGAGAAGATGGATCTGGATGTGCAGGTCTCTCGCCTGAAGCTGCTCAAGTCCAACTGGCAGTCCGAGCGCTATCGTCTGGAGCGCCGCGTAGGTGTGGAGCTTCCCGGCGAGGTCGCCCGCCTGGAAACCCGAATCAGCAACATGGAATCCGACATTTAGCTCTACAACGACCACAGGCCCTCCGGCGCGGAGGGCTTTTCCATAGCCCTGATGGACAACAGCTTCGACAAGCGCGCCGACGCAGGCGAACGCCTGATGAAGCTGCTTTCTCTGGTTCACATCGGCGAGAGCATGAAGGCCGGAACCTACTGCGGCTTTACACTGCGCCTGAGCAAGCCGGACATGCTGAGCAATCCCCGTGTAGAAATTCAGGGCGGCAACAGCTACTACGTCGAACTGGGCGACAGTCCCCTCGGCAACATCCAGCGCATCGAAAACGCGGTGGAGGGCATTGTGCAGGCGAAGGAAAAGGACGAACGCTCCCTGAGCACCGCCAGAGGACAGCTTGCGGATGCCAAAGCCGAACTGGGCAAGCCCTGGCCGCTGGAGCAGGAGCCTCAGGAGAAATCCGCCCGCCTGATGAAGCTGAACACTGAACTGGACATCGGCGGCAGCGATACCGGCGCAGCCGCCCTCGCCGATGACGAAGATGAACCCGAACCCAGCCGCAATCGCCGCGGCAGAGATGAAGAACGATGAAAGGGAGATTCAAATGAGAGAACGCTACGAGCAGCGGCTTTTCCGCATCCTTGCGGAGGCGGGCCATCCGCCCATCCGCATCCTGACCATCACGCCGGAGGAACTGGTGGAGGTTCCCGGCATCACCGTGCCCAACATCCGGGCGGTGCTTTGCGTGCAGAATAAGCTGCTGTCGAAGGACAACAACCTCCGCGCAGGCCGCCGCATCCGGGAACTGCTGAAGGAGCATGCCGGAGAGACGGAGGAGCGTGCGCAATGATGGAGATGACCATGCGTGCCATGACCCCGGCGGAGCACAACTACTGCTATGCGCAGAGCCGGCAGATTTCCATGCAGTCGGGCCTGATCGGTCATCTCTGCGCGGACATGGGCAGCGACGGCAGGGCGCTTTACAGCAGCTTCTTCGACTGCCAGCCTGAGCTGAAGACGGAGGCATTCCGTTCGGAGCTGAACGGGGTGATCAATGCCCTCCGCGCCGCCCCGCTGAAGGATCGCAGCACCCTTGCAGCCTACTGCCGGGAGCAGCCGGACAGCGGCATCGACCATGACGGGCGCGAATACGGCTTCCGGGCGGACACGCCGGAGCACTCCTTCATGCTGCGGCTGAACCCCAACCGGGGCGAGTACAACCTGTACTGCTACTGCTATCAGCGCAGATGTCACGACCAGCACATCTCCAATTACGAGGACCTGGGCGCTGGCGAGGTGCTGCTGGTCTATTCCGAGGACATGCTCGTGCAGGATGTGAACGGTCAGGAGATTGACCTAGCCGATCTCTCCGCTGAGAATCGCATCCGGGTGGAGCTTGCGCCCCGGGAGAAAATACCCGGCTCCGAAGGCTACCTCGATCCCGTCATTGAGAGCATCACGCTCCTACCCACGGGCAGCGACGAGTACATCTGATGCACCATGCGGGCGACAAACAGACGCTATGTCACCGAATCCGAAATCCGTGCGGCGAAGCAGATCGACCTGCTGACCTATCTGCAAACCTATGAGCCAAATGAACTGGTGAAGGACGGCTCCGGGTACCACACGCGCACCCACGACAGCCTGAAAATTTCCAACGGCATGTGGCACTGGTTCAGCCGGAGAATCGGCGGCAGAACCGCGTTGGACTATCTGATGCACGTCCGGAATATGGATTTCGTTCCCGCTGTGCAGCTGCTCTGCGGACTTGGGAGCATTTTGCCGCCAAGTTCAGACAAGGAGGGAAACTGCGAACATAGGGACATTTTGCCCCCAAGTCCGGGCAAGGAGAGGAAGGAACCGAAGGCGTTTGAACTGCCACCCACCTATCCCGATTGCAGCCGGGTCACGCGGTATCTGCGGCGGCGCGGCATTTCCTCCGAAGTTCTGCGCCGCTGCATCGACGAGGGGGCGCTCTATGAGGCCAACCGGTATCACAACGCGGTGTTCGTCGGCAGAGAGCTTCAGCTGATGGCGCTGGGCGACAACGTGGCCCACAGCCTCGGCCTGCGAGTGGAGCGCTTCTGGGCGCTGTTTCTGGTCGCCGCCGCCATGCTCGCGGGCGCTGCGGTCAGCTTCGCCGGGCTGCTGAGCTTCGTGGGACTGGTCGCGCCCCACATGACCCGCATCCTGCTGAAGAATGACGCGCAGCTGCAGCTCCCCATCGCGGCAACCTTCGGCGCGGCGCTGTGCCTGATCTGCGACCTGATCGCCCGCGTGGCCTTCGCACCCTTCGAGCTGCCGGTGGGCATCGTGCTCTCCATCGTAGGCGCGCCCTTCTTCCTGTACCTGCTGCTGATCCGCAAGAAGCGCAGCCGCCACGACGCCACCTGAGGAGGGATACCATGCTGGAATTTCGTGAATTGCGCGCGGCCTACGACGGCGTGGAGACGCTGCACGGCGTGAGCGCACATCTTGCCCCCGGCAAGCTCACCGCCATCATCGGGCCCAACGGCTGCGGCAAGTCCACGCTGATGAAGTGCGCGGTGGGCCTGATGAAGCCCTCCGGCGGCGAAATCCTCCTGAACGGACAGGCACTTTCGGACATTCCCGAGAAGGAGCGCGCACGCCATCTGTCCTACATGCCCCAGAGCCGCATCGCGCCGGACATCAGCGTGCGCCATCTGGTGACCCACGGCCACTATCCGCACCTGAAGTGGGGTCAGAGCCTGCGCCGGGAGGATCGGGAGATCGTTCAGGCGGCCATCGAGCGCGTAAAGCTCGGTGCGCTTGCAAACCGGCCCGTGAGCCGGCTCTCCGGCGGCGAGCGGCAGCGCGCCTACCTCGCCATGATGCTCGCCCAGCAGACGCCGGTGATGCTGCTGGACGAGCCCACCGCCTATCTGGATCTCTCCAGCCAGTTTGCGCTGATGGAGCTGCTGCGGGCGCTGTGCGGGGAGGGCCGCAGCGTGATTCTGGTGCTGCACGAGCTGGCGCTGGCGCTGGAGTACACCGATTCCCTGCTGCTGATGGAACGGGGTCGCCTCGTCGCGGCGGGAAGCCCGGAGGAGGTCTACCGCTCCGGACAGATTCAGAGGATCTTTTCCATCGACGTGCGCCGGACATCGGACAATAAATACCTATTTTATACGGAAAAACAGGAGGTTCGCACATGAAACAAGCAATTCTCGCCGTCAGCTTCGGCACCAGCTATCCGGAGGCGGAGCAGAGCTGCATCCTGCCCGTCGAAGCGGCCCTGGCGAAAGCCTTTCCCGGACACGATGTGCATCGGGCATACAGCTCGCGCATCATCGTGCGCAAGCTCCGGGAGTGCGGCGAAGCCATCGAGAGCGGAGCGGAAGCCCTGGAGCGCCTGCGCAGGGAGGACTACGGGGAGATCGCCGTCGTTCCCACCCACATTCTGCACGGCATCGAGTACGAGGTGGTAAAGGAGGCGGCGGGCGACCTGCGCGTGTCAGAGCCGCTGCTGGAGACGCAGGCGGATCTGAGCTGGATGGCTGGTCTACTGGGCAAGCTCGCCGCAGAGGAGGGCCGTCCCCTGCTGATGATGGGCCACGGCACCGAGCACGCCGCGGACGAGACCTACGCCCGTCTGCGCAAGCAGCTCCCGGAGAACGTGTACCTCGCCTGCGTCGAGGGCGAACACAGCCTGGAAAAGCAGCTTCCCGCGCTGGAGCGTCTGCCAGTAAAAGAGCTTGCACTGATGCCGCTGATGCTGGTCGCCGGGGATCACGCCCGCAACGACATGGCCGGGGACGACGAGGATTCCTGGAAATCGATCCTGACCCGTCGCGGCTTCGACGTGCGCGTCCGCATGCAGGGTCTGGGCGCGCTGCCGGAGGTGCAGGCAAGATTCGTGGAAAAGGCGCGGAAGATCGTCTGACATAGGTAAACCCGAGGGGCTTGACTCCCCTCGGGCTTTGCTTCTATTATTAATTATTAGATTCATTTGTTTCCGGGCAGGTTGCCCCGGTGGAAGAACACGCGCAGCAGGCCGTCGCTTCCGACGCTGACCTCCGCGTCCACCTCATAGATCTCCTTGAGGAAGTTGGCGGTGAGCAGTTCTTCGGGCGTGCCCACGCCGACGACGCGGCCGTCCTTGAGGGTGTAGAGCCGGTCGCAGTACATGGCAGCGAGGTTCAGATCGTGAATGGCCGCCACGACGGTACAGCCCAGCCGCTTCACCGTCTCCATCAGCTGCAGCTGATACTTGATGTCCAGATGGTTCGTGGGCTCGTCCAGCACCAGCAGCGCGGTCTGCTGCGCCAGTACCCGGGCGATGAGCGCGCGCTGCTTTTCGCCGCCGGAGAGACTGGAGAAGCCCCGGTTCCGCAGGCTGATCAGCTGTGTCTGCTGAAGAATGCGCTCCACAAGGGCTCGATCCTCGTCGTCGTCCCGCTCCAGCAGGTGCTTGCGAGCCTGACGGCCCATCATCACGACCTCCTCCACGGTGAAATCGAAGCTGCTCTCGCGCTCCTGTACCACGACGGCCATGCGCTGGGCCATCTCGCGGTTGCTCATGGCCAGCAGATTCTCGCCCATCAGCACAATTTCGCCCTTCTGAGGTTGCAGCACCTTGTACACGTTCTTGAGGAAGGTGGACTTTCCGCTTCCGTTCGGGCCGATGATGCCCACAAATTCGCCCTCGGACAGGGTAAAGTCCACGCCCCGCAGAATCTCATGCCCCTGGACGGCGTAGTGCAGTTCTGTGGTCTTCAGCATGCCTGCACTCCTCCCTCACTTGAATTCGTAGCGCCGCACCTTGATCATCCACAGGAACAGCAGCGCGCCCAAAAAGGCGGTCAGAATGCCCACGGGGATCTCCGTGGGGCGGTTGAGCATCCGCGCGCCCACGTCCACCCAGATCATGAAGATCGCGCCGCAGAGCGTGGCCAGCGGAACCATGCGCTTGTGATCCGGTCCCACCACCGAGCGCACGAAGTGCGGGATCACCAGCCCCACAAAGCCGATGCAGCCGCTGACAGCCACCGAGGTCGCCGTGAGCAGCGCGGTGATGAGGATCAGCAGCTTGCGCACCAGGTTCAGATTCACGCCCAAGGTAATGGCAGAGCTGTCGCCCATCATCATGGCGTTCAGAGGCTTGGCCATGGCCAGCATTGCCACGAAGCAGGGCACGATCAGCACCGCCAGCGGCGGCAGATCCGTCCATTTCGCGCTGCCCAGTCCGCCCAGCATCCAGAAGGTGGCCTCGCGCACGGCGGCGTCGTCCGGCGCGGTGTAGACGATGTAGTTGGTCATGGCGCTGCACAGCGAGCTGACCGCGACGCCCACCAGCACCAGTCGGATGGGTGTGATGCCGTCCCGGGATTTGGCCAGCGTATACACCAGAATAATCGACGTCAGCACGCCAGCGAACGCGCCCATGGAGACGGACAGCCTGCCGATGGGCAGGTATACGCCCACGATCATGGCCAGCACCGCGCCAAGGGACGCGCCGGAGGAGATGCCCAGCACGTAGGGCTCCGCCAGCGGATTCTTGGTAAAGGCCTGCATGCCCACGCCGGACAGGGTCAGCCCCGCGCCCACCAGCATGCCCAGAATCACTCGCGGCGCGCGCAGGAACCACACGATGTTCTGCGTGCTCTCCCGGATTTCACCTAATTCGATGCGCTCCCCTGCGCCGAAGAGATCCAGAACCCGATGGAGCATGACCCGCCACACATCCCCCGAAGGGGATGGTGACGGAGCCAAGCGCCACGCCCAGCACGATGGAAACCACGAGCAGCGCGGCAAGGATCAGACAGCTGAGGAGCGTGTGCGCCTTGATGGCGCGGCAAATACCCTTCATCGCTTATGCAAAGCAGTCGGGATGGAAGGCTCGGGCGAACTTCTCCACGGTGTCGCCGGTCATGGAGCAGGCGAACACCTCGCACAGCGTCACGGAGATGATGCGGTCATTCTGAATGGCGGAGACGGTGGAGAGAGCCGGATTGTTCTTCAGCTCGGCAATCTTCTGCTCCAGCGGGATACTGCCGTAGTCGTTGATGACAATCACGTCGGGGTTGCGCTCCACGATCTCCTCCCAGCCGACGGTGGCCCAGGTGGTGTCCAGATCGGAGAAGATGTTCTCGCCGCCGGCGTGGCGGATCAGCGTGGCGGTGAAGTTGTTGCCGCAGGTATACGCACCGTTCTCCTGGGCCATGTCATAGACAAAGACCTTCACCGGCTCCTCGGCGGACACGGCCTCCTCGGCGGCGGCGATCTGCGCCTGCATGGCGCTGACGATCTCCTCGGCGCGATCCTCCACCTGGAAGATCTTGCCCAGATTGTAGAAGTCCTGATAGACCACATCCACGTCCGCGCCCACGGTGTAGCCCTCGATGGAGGACAGGGACATGATGCCGTAGCCGCTCAGCGTATCGTGGGTGGTGTTGCGCTTCTCGCTGAAGGAGCTGGAGCGGCCGTAGACGAAGTCGGGCTCCAGGGAGAGAATGGTCTCCAGCTCGATGTAGGTCTCCGCGGCCACGGGAATCCTGTCGTACTCCTCCTGATAGAGGGGATTGATCAGGGAATTGTTGTAGGCGGTGGCGATGATCCTGTCGCCCAGGCCCAGCGCCATCAGCTCGTCGCCGGCGCAGGCGTTGGCGGCGATGACCCGCTCGGGAACCTTGTCAAAGGTGACCTCCATGTCCATGTAGGTGGTCAGGGTGAAGGGGAAGGGGGATTCCTCCGCCATCGCGGCGCAGCCCAGCACCAGAATCAGGGCAAGTACCAGGGCCAGCAGTTGCTTCATATTCTTCATTTGGTTTTTCCTCCTGTCATTTGTTTCTTTGTATAGATTACCGCGCTTCATCCATGCGGCGAATCTCCATTCCATGCGCTTCCAGCGCAGAAAACATCGCGTCTCTGCGCGGACAGGCCCGCTTCTCCGAGGTCACGCAGGCCGATACATGCACCTGCGTCACGCCGGCCTTCTCCAGATGGTCCAGCCGCGCGCCAAAGTCCGCATCCGTCGCAGGATCGTTCTCACATCCGCAGCAGGCCGCAATGCCCGCAAGGCGCACATGCTTCCCCTTATACTCTGCGAAGGAGCGCTCCCGCTCGGACAGCAGGCGCAGGCAGTCCGTTCCGCAGCAGTTCTGCGCGGCCTTCCGGCAATTCAGAATCGCAATTCTGTTCATACTTCTCCCTCCTCCCTTCGGTGCGGAACCGCGTACCGCACGCCGTTATGCGGCGCAAAATCCATGCGCACGTGAAAGATCTCCCGAGTGCTCTCCTCGTTCAGCAGCGCCTCGGGCCGTCCGGATGCATACACGCCGCCGTCCCTGAGCAGTACGGTCTGATCCGCATAGGCGATGGCCAAATTCAGATCGTGCAGGATCGTGACGACCGTCAAGCCCTGACGCGCGCTCATGCGGCGCATGCGCTCCATCACATCCTGCCGAAAATGCATGTCCAGATTGTTGGTTGGCTCGTCCAGCAGCAGGATGCGCGGCTGCTGCGCCATAGCGCGGGCAATGAACACGCGCTGCCGTTCGCCGCCGGAGAGCTGGCGCAGCGTTCGCATGGCGAGGGGTTCCAGAGCCATCTCCTCCAGCACCCGGGCTGCGATTTCGCGGTCCTCATTGCGAAGCCGGCCCCGCATGTGGGGAACGCGCCCGGAGAGCACGGTCTCCATCACACTCAGGCCGCTGTCGCCCGCCTGTGCGTTCTGCGGCACGTAGCCGATCAGACGCGCCCGCTGCCGCGGCGGCATCGCCAGCACGTCGCATCCGTCTGCAAGGATTCTGCCGGACTGAGGGCGCAAGATGCCGTTGATGCTCTTGAGCAGCGTGGTCTTGCCCGCACCGTTCGCGCCCATCAATGCACAGAAGCAACCGGAAGGAATTTCCAGCCGGACGCCGTCGAGCACCCGCTTTTGCCGGTATCCGCAGCAGAGATCCTCGATCTGAAGCATCATTTCAGTCGCTCCTTTCTCTCCCGCAGAATCAGGTACAGAAACACCGGCACGCCGATGAAGGAAACCACGATGCCCACCGGAATGACCACGGGCGAAGCAATCGTGCGGCCCGCCAGATCCGCGAGCACCAGCAGCGCGCCGCCCACGAGGGCCGTGAGCGGAAACAGGGTTCGATGGTCGCCGCCCACCAGCAGGCGCGCGATGTGCGGTGCCACCAGTCCGACGAAGCCAATCACGCCGGTGAAACTGATGATTGACGAGGCGATCAGCGTGACCATCATCCCGGAAACCAGCCGCAGCATACGCACGTTCACCCCCAGCGCGAGGGCGCTCTCATCAGGTGCTGGTGGGCCGCATCGTTTTGGCCTGCGTCTGGCTGTTCCACATCATTTACTTCAGCTTCGGCGTGAAGACGCTGAAGGAAAACGACTGAGCTGCATTCCCACCCGAATCCGCTTCTTCCGTCCGCACCGGATGCAGGGAGGTCGAATGGGACAGGGGCGCTTTCGCAACGGCACGGCCATTGTCAGGGCAGACGAAAACATCCTGCACGCTCCCGCAAAAATTCGTCAAAACGACTTGACAGAGCGAGCGCGGTATGCTATATTTGGAAACGTAGTTAGGTAAACCAAACTATGCCGATCCGAGGCTTCCCCGGGGAAGATTGGGCGGCATTATTTTAAAATGCGTAGTTAGTTATTTCTAACTACATGCAGCAACAGGAGGAGATTTCATGCCGGACGAAATGGTAATTCGCCACTGTGCGCCGACGCTGGCTTCGATCAAGACTGCCAATCTGTTTTCCTGCGAATATGAAACGCTGGAGGAGCTGTATGCGAGCATCCGCAGTCTGAACCGCCGTCTTTCAGGCAAGGGACTGCGCATCCTGCCGCTCAAGTGCAGGGACGGGCGCGCACTGATCTATGTATACCGTCCGAACCGGCTGTTTCAGGATCTGACCGATGCAAGCGCCACCGAGCTGCTGCGTGCCTGCGGCTATGAATGCTGCGGAACGAACCGCTGCATCGGGCGTCTGATCGAACGGCTTCAGGAGGGCGACGCCTTTCCCCACGAAATCGGCCTCTTTCTGGGCTATCCTCCAGAGGACGTGGAGGGCTTCATCTACCGACGCAGCGAGGCAAAGTACACGGGATACTGGAAGGTCTACGGCGATGTGGAAAGCGCACAGCGCACCTTTCAGCGCTACCGCAGATGCACGGACAGCTATCTGAAGCAGGCTTCCAAGGGATTGGAGATCGAACGGCTCACCGTAGCCTTTTGATACAAAATACAAACACAGGAAAGAAGGTTTTTGAAATGAAAGTAGCAGTTGTTTTCTGGAGCGGAACCGGCAACACCGAGGCCATGGCACGGGCGGTTGCAGAAGGTGCGCGCAAGGCGGGTGCAGAGGCCGCGCTGCTGACCAGCGATGAATTCGGCGTGGAACAGGTCGCCGCTTTCGACGCCTTCGCCTTTGGCTGCCCGGCGATGGGTGCCGAGGTGCTGGAGGAGGATTCCTTTGATCCCATGTTCACCGTCTGCGAACGGGCGCTGGCCGGAAAGAAGGTCGCGCTGTTTGGCTCCTATGGCTGGGGCGACGGAGAATGGATGCGCTCCTGGGAGGATCGGTGCGCGGACGACGGCATTGCCCGTGTAGCGGAAAGCGTCATCTGTCAGGATACGCCGGACGAGGATGTGCTGAATCAGTGCAGGGATCTGGGTGCGGCTCTGGTGCAGTAGGGGGTGTGCCGCAAGCGGCTTTTATACAAGCGGGGAGGAAACAGCGCTGTTTCCTCCCCGCATTTCTACGGCCTGAGCTGACCGAGAATCGCTTCAAAGGTCGCCGGGCTGATGACGTGCTCAATTTCGCAAGCGTCTGCACCTGCGTCGGCTTCATTTACGCCGATCTGCATCAGGAACTGCCGGATGACCTTGTGGCGGGTATAGATCTTCTGGGCAATCTGCATCCCCGCAGCAGTCAGCGTAATCAGGCTGTCCTTGTCCATTTCGATGTACCCGTTTTCACGCAGGTGCTTCATAGCGTAGCTGACGGAGGGTTTGGTGACGTTCAGCCGGGCGGCGATGTCGATGGAGCGCACCTCTCCCTTCTCCTCCTTGAGCATCAGGATCATCTCGAGGTAGTCCTCGGCAGACTTGTGAATCTTCATATCCGGCACCCTCTGCATTTTTGTCTATATTAACACAGGAAGACCCGTTTCGCAAGTGAAAAATGCAGCCCCCGCACGGAGGACTGCATGAACATTGGGGATGAACGCTTTATTCACCTTCAGAAAGGTTTTCCGTTGCGAAGAGCCCAATGGCGCTGCGCATGTCTTCGTCGGTATAGTCTGCGGCGATGGCGGAGGCATTCCAGTAGGCGTATGCGCCCTCGAACCAGCTGTACAGATCCTCCAGATTCTCGGAATAGCGGAACTCCAGATGCCATGTCGTCGCCATGGTATCGGGCGAGAAGGCGAAGTAGGCGAACTGTCCCGCGTCCGCATCCTCACTCTGATAGAAGATGAAGTCGGATTCGCTGTCCACATCCATGCGGACGTAATTGTGGGAAAAGACCACGTTGCCATCCGCGTCCGTGCCGGAGATGGTGTTGCCATCCACCGTGAACCGTTCCACGCCGCCGAGGAAGGAGCAGTTGAAGCGCATGCCGGCGGGATCGTCCGCATACTGTGCGATGGCCTCTGCACCGTAGGGCTCGGCGGTACACATGCCGATCAGCATGTCCACCGTTGCTTCTGCATTCTCTTCACCCACCAGAGGCGTGACCGCCGCAATCCACGCGTCGCGGTATTCCTCACGATCCATCTCCGGGAAGATCTCCACATAGCTTCCGGCAATCTGTCCGAGATAATCGTCCGTGGCTTCGGCCTGTCCCACTGCACAGAAGGCAAGGAACGCAATGCAGCAGAGAATCAGAGAAAAAAAGCGTCTGTTCATGGAAGTACCTCCTCGTTTTGTGGTTAGATATTTCTAACTCTATGACAAAGTATACTGCATTGCCTGCGGCGGCGCTATCCCGTTTTCGTTCGATTGTTCCGATTTGCGCATGGAATGGGCCTCTCTTCTGTATTCCGAGGGCGTTGTACCGTAGCGCTTTTTGAAGCAGGCGGAGAACTTGCTGACGCTGCTGTAACCCGCATCCAGGGCGATTTCGGTGATTTTGCGCAAGCTGCCGGTCAATTCCACCGCCGCCTGTTCCAGCCGGTATTCCTGAATGTAGTGATAGATGGGAACGCCATACACCTTCCGGAACAGCCTTTGAAGGTGGGAAACCGACATGCCGTGCTCCTCCGCCAGCCGGGGCAGTGCCGCATAGCCCTCGGAGAGCAGGTGATCGCGCAGGTGCCGGATGATTTCCATCTGTCTGGAGGAACAGTAGCCCCGCAGCGCAGGCGCGCAGGGAATTCGCGCCAGCAGCATGAACAGCTCCAGAACCTTCAGGCGCAGGTATTTGAGGTCGAAGTAGGCGGCATTTTCATAGATTTCCCGGAACACATGCTCACAGCGCGGCCCTGCACTCCCCGCAACGTACCAGCGGCCCGCGAGCAGCCTGTCCTGCAAGGCAACAAATTCCGTGGCAAAGCCGGGCGCATGCTTCTGCATCCATTGATGGGCAGCCCCGCAATTCACCATGATGCACAGGCCGTCGTAGCGTCCAAGGGGAAATATGGATTCCGATTCCACGCCATGGATTCCATCGAAGCTGCTGACCGCCATGTCCCCGGGCGTCAGCATAACGCAGTCGCGCTCGGAAAAGCGGCTCTCGAAGCGCACGTTCGCGCAGAAGTTGATCTCCAGCGCATCCTGCTTCGTGCGCTTTTCCGTGAAGCTCTGCGTTTCCAGGTGCAGCACCGCAAGCTGAACGCCGTCAAACAGCTCGTAGCAGGTCATTGTGCCGCTTCCCTCCGCATTTTCCGCAATGAAAAAGGCGTTTTTTCCGGATGAAGAGCTGCCCTTTTTTGCAAATTGAATCTGAATCATGGCAACATCCTCCGCAAAGTATTTTTCGTCAGCAGCTTATGACGGGCCTTTCAACCGCGAAGTCAGCATTTGTCCGCAAAGTCCTGTGAACAGGCCGGCAATCATGCCGGAAGCCAACAGCACAGGCAGGTAGGCAAACAGCCCCACGGTTCGGGTGATGGCAACGGCGACGAGAATCTGACCGAGGTTGTGAAAGGCAGCGCCGATCACGGATGCGATCCAGACCTGCTTTGAACTCAGAATGCGCCGCAGAAGCAGCATGACCAGATAGCACAGTGCACCGCCTGCGGCGCTGTACATGAGTGTCGAAACGTTTCCGGTCACAAAGGCGCCCAGAAGGATGCGGGCGCAGAGGATGGCCAGCGCATCGCGTGGCCCGATGGCAAACATGGCGTAGACGGTGATGATGTTGCTCAGCCCCAGTTTGATGCCGGGAACCGGACTGAGCGCAGGAAGGGCCGCCTCAATGGAGAAGATAATCAGCGCAAGGCCGGTGAGCAGTGCATTGCGCGTCAATCGTTGAATCCGCATGCTGCCTCCTTTATCCGGCAACTGCGTCCAGAGGCGCTTCGCCGGTATCCAATTCCAGCCGGATGACGAGCCGGTGCGGCAAGCAGACGATGGGCGTCACGCCGCCCTCCAGCCAGCCCTGCCGCACGCAGGTCTGGTCGGGACAGTTCGCCTCCGCGATCCGAATGCCGCCGGGCTGAACCTCGATGCGGTTGGTCATGCCGTCCTGCTCCACTGTGAACTGCCAGATCGCAGCTTCTGCGGACAGATCGATTGTCCGAAGCTGCTCGCTATTGAGGTAAACCACGGCAACGGAATGCTGTGGAGCGGCATGCCGCAGCGCAAATGCCGCTGCGGACAACGCAATGAAGGCGGCTGCAAGGATCAGAATCCACAGGCGCGTGGTCAGCCGTTTGCGAATCATTCCGCTTCGATCCATTGAATTTCCCATGCTTCAAATTCTCCCATTGGACGCAATGTTTCTCTGAGCCCGGCCGTCGCCAGAATGCGCCCGTCCACACACAGCAAAATGGCCTCGACTTCGCTCTGGCATGCCAGATATTCTGTCGCATGATCGCTGCCCATGATGAACAGCGCAGTGGAAAGGGCGTCGCACAGCGCGCCCTCCTCCCCGATCACAGTTGCGCTGAGCAGGTTGCCCTCCACCGGGCAGCCTGTCCCGGGATCGAAAATGTGACCGTACCGCGTGCCATCCGCAGCGATAAAGGAGCGTTCATAGTTCCCTGACGTGACGACAGCCCGGTCCCGAACGGACAGTGCGGCGCAATAGCCGTCGCCCAGCGGACTGCGTATGCCCACCCGCCAGTCGCTGCCATCCGCCTTTGTTCCCAGACAGTACAGGTTGCCGCCCAGGTCGATCAGCGCGGATTGCACTCCCTCCTGCCGAAGCCTGTCGGCAATTGCATCGGAGGCATTCCTGCGTGATGGCCACGGGATAGACCACGCCGAGAATGTCGCCGCCCTCATCCGCCTCGTGCGCGGCGCTGTACGTGCCAGCTGCGAGCGTCTCGCTGCTCCACTTCGTGGGCGTTGCAGAGGTCACAGCGTCCACCTCGGAGGCAACGCCCTCCGCTGCGTAGAACGCACCGTAGGGAATTTGCATCGTGCCATAGATATATGCGTCACTTTCGGCAAGCGCACCTCCTGCCGCAACGGCACCAGTCAGCATCGCATCAGCCATCAGGGTAGAAACCAGTTTTTCATCGGGAAACGACTCCTTTCAATATTTCAGACGCACGGAGCGCGGATCTGATTCATTTGTGGTTAGAGAACCCTAAATCCGTGATTGAACAACAATTGATGAAAAAGAGAAGAGCACAGCCTGGAGGTCGTTTTTAGTTAGTGTTCTCTAATCAAGGCAATTCTACAATGAACCGGACGAAATGTCAAGAATATCGACAAATCTTTACAATTCGGAATCGTCTGCGGAGACCGTGGGATGGACGATCAGTATAAGCGTTAAAGGCTATACAGGCCATCCTTGGCGCTGTACAGACCATGTATCTGGGCCGTGTGAAGCAGTTTTCCACAGTTGTAGCAATCCTGGCAATACTCCATACTCCTTTGAAAAAATGCTTGATTTGCGCGGACAATGTGCTATAATTTGGATAGATATATCTAACCAGTATAGCGGATGCGCCGCGAGATTATCGCAGAATGTATCTTTCTGATCAATATGGTGGGGTTAGTAAAATCTAACATCCTGAGACAGAATTTGCCATTGTACACGAAACAGTAGAATGATGAGAAATCCCGAGAGGAGCGTGAAACCTGTGACGGGCGAACAATACAAACAGCTGTCACTGCGGGAATTTGACCGGGCAGCTGAAAAATTCGACGACAAGGCCCCAAGTGTCTACAACATGTGCCGCAAGGATTATCCGGATGTGTTGGCGGAAGCGATGAAAGAGCCCTTTTCTGACCTCCTGGATGCGGGCTGCGGCACAGGGGCGATGCTTGGCATGTTCCGAAAGGACTGTCCCGATCCGCATTACACCGGCATAGATCTTTCGGAGAAGATGATTGAAACCGCAAAGAAGAAGAAACTGGCGGGAATACGCTTTGTGGCGGGCAACTGCGAAAACCTGCCCTTTGCAGAGAACAGCTTCGACGTGGTCACCTGCTCCATGAGCTTTCACCATTACCCGAATCCCGAAAGCTTTTTCCATAGTCTGTATCGGGCGCTCCGTCCGGGCGGAAGGCTCATTCTGCGGGATATGGCGTCCACGAGCGCTTTCATGATGTGGATTTTCAACCATATTGAAATCCCGTTCGCCAACAAAGTCCTGCACAAGGGGGACGTTCACGTGTATTCCAGAGAGGACATACAGCAGCTGTGCAAGGCGAGCGGACTGAGACTGGAATCCTACGAGGTTCGGAAGGGCTTCCAGCTGCACTGCGTGGTCCGAAAAGAAGTGGATGCCTCCCTGTGAATTCAGGGAAGCATCCTTGATGACAATCCGGCTTCGGGTCGATGGCCTGCGCTCCTTACAGGACGAGAGAAGGCGCGCTATAGACGCGGGTGGCCAGTTCGCTGTTGAGCATGTACAGGCTGCGGGGATCGCTGCCGAAGAGCTCCATTTTGGTGATCTGATCGGCGGAGTTCTTCTCCTCCTCGCCCTGCTCCTTGATGAACCAATCCAGGAACTGGGTCGTGCGGAAATCGTTGGCCGCCTGCGCCGCCGCGTAGATGTTGTTGATCAGGGAGGTGACGTACTGCTCATGCGCCAGCGCAGCCTTCAGGGGATCGATCAGCGCCTCATAGGTCTTGTCCGGCTTCGCAATGGCCTCCAGCGTGACCTCTACGCCGTTGTTGTGCAGATACTGGTACATCAGCATCGCGTGATCCTGTTCTTCCTTTGCCTGAATCTCATACCAGTTTGCAAAGCCATCCAGACCCTTCCGGGAATAGAAGTTTGCCATGTCCAGATACAGGTAGGCGGAATAGAATTCCTTGTTGATCTGATCGTTCAACAGTGCTGCAACCTTTTCGTTCATGTGATTACCTCCATATCGCTTGTGATGTGCAGAGAAGCTGCTTGTTAGGCTAAACTAACATATATAGTATAGCACGATCTGGAAAAAATTCAAGTCAAACAACGCGCTCGGGAGGTAAGGCCGAATGGTGGATTTCATTCCATGTGGAAGGCTTGCACTGCAAAAACAGAGAGGAAGAAGTCGTGAACGACAACCATGGCGTTGCCGGAAAGGTGAATATGAAACAAGGACTTGATGGCTTCCTGGGAAGCTGATGTGCCCGGCGAAACCATCCGGGTGCGGAACGATCGGGCAGGCCATCATGTGATTCAGACAATTGCAGCGGAGGAGGTACCAATGAAGAGAGACTATTTCAGCATGGAACAGGACGGTTTTTATGGAGCCTATTATGAGAATCCCATACGGACAGACAGATGCATGATTGCGCTGTTGGGAGATTCCATTGACGATCATATGGCGGTTTCCGGCGCAAAGTATCTGCATCGCAACGGCTGCAACGTGATGACCATGTCCCCCGCTAAGAAGGATTATGGCCACCACAGCTACGCGATTGAACGCTTTGGACGCGCCATTGAGGTCATTCGGAGCAAGGGAAACCGGAAAATCGGGGTTGTGGGCGCATCCACCACGGGCATGCTGGCCCTCGTTGCCGCTTCCTATTATCCCGATATTACATGCACCATCGCCATGTCGCCCTGCGACTTCATCATGGAGGGCTTCGTGTGCGACGGAAAGGACGGTATGAATGAGCGCCCGGCGGACGGGGAGTCCAGCGTCACCGTCGGTGGAGAACCGCTGTCCTTTCTGCCCTACGCCTACCGGCATCCGCAGTACTGGCAGATGATTCAGAAGGAAGCAAAGGAAGGCGGGGATATGGTGGCCTCCCGGAAGCTGTTCGATGAATCCGAGCGTCTGCATCCCGTCCGGGAAGACGAGAGGATCAAGGTTGAGAGGATCCGGGGCAGGATACTCTTCATCGGCGCGGAGGACGATGTGCTCTGGGATACCTGCAAATACATCCGCCGAATGGATGCGCGGCTTAAAACAATGCCCCACGACAGCCAATACGAGCTTGCACTGTATGTCCACGGAACCCATTTTGTATTCCCTGAGAGCATGCTGCGCCAGATGCTGCCATTGGGCTCCGGGCTCTTTGTAAAGGCGGCCTTTCGCGCGGCCAGACGATACCCCAAAGCGTGCAGGGCGACGCGGATGGATATTGATCAAAAGGTGCGCTGTGTACTGAAGAACTGGTGAAACGGAGGAAGAACAGATGAAGGAAAGCGGGAACAGGCAATTCTGGAATCGGTGTTCCGGCCTCTACGACCGGTTCATGCACAGCAACGAACGCCTCTACAATGAAATCGCCGTAAGGGTGAAGGCTTCCCTGAACCGAGAGATGTATGTGCTGGAACTGGCCTGCGGAACCGGGCTGATTTCCAGGCGGATCGCCAGCAGTGTAAAGAGCCTGGAAGCGACGGATTTCTCGCCGGAGATGATCGCCATTGCGAGGAAGAGCGTTCACTCTGCCCGTCTGCATTTCAGCGTTCAGGATGCTACGGAGCTTCCCTATGCGCCGGAGAGCTTCGATGCAGTTCTCATCGCCAATGCCCTGCACATCGTGCCGGAGCCGGAGAGGGTGATGGAGGAGATCCATCGGGTGCTGAAGCCGGGCGGTCTGCTGTTTGCACCCACGTTCGTTCATGGAGAGGGCGTTGGCTTCCGTGTTCGTGTCGGGCTGATGAAGCTGATTGGATTCAGAGTCTATCACAAGTGGACGGCGTCGGAATTTGCGGCGTTTGTACGGGTACATATCCCTCGCAGGCGAGCGGCAGGCAGCTTCGATCTGCCATGACTGCCATGGCTGGCAGAACGCGACGACCCTGCGAGGGGCCAATGATACTTCTTCACGGCCTCCCACGGACTAGAGGGGGAGTTCCTGCGATGCACGCCAGCTCGGGGAGCAGCGGCATCTGCGGGGCTATGGTGCTGCCTGGCCGGCTGCAGCCCGTAACCGGTTATTTTTGACGACTCGTCATTATTGGATAGACAGTAATCTTTCAAATCTATAATACAAGGAGCGATTTTTATGAACCGCATTACAAAGGGCGCACCCAGCCGCATGCTGAAGGATTGCCCGGATGTGCTGAACATCGTCGAAATGTGTGCAGCGCTGGGCATCTGCACCAAGACAGGCTATCGTCTCCTGAGGGACGGCAGCATTGTCAGCCGGAAGGTGGGACGCAAATACTGCATCCCCAAGGCGCATTTGCTGGCGTATCTGAAGATGAACAGTGCAGTCGGGTGAATTGTTTTCCCATCCTTGCACTTTGACATTTCCTGTGATAGCATGATTCTGTCAACGGCAGGGTAAAATCATCTGCGATGAGGAGGGAGTACAAATGATAGCAGGCCACCTGCAGGAAAAGAATGATTTTTACTATGCGGTATTGAACTACAAGGACAGCGCCGGCAAGCGCCACACGAAGTGGTGCCGCACCGGGCTGCCGGTGAAGGGCAACAAGAAGCGCGCGGAGGCCATGCTGATGGAACTGCGGCTCAGCTTCGATCCCGAAGCGGAGGAGGCAGCCCGGCGGCTCCAAAAGGGCGAAAGCCCTGCGCCGGATTTTGAATCAGCACAGGCAGAGGATGGCAAGCTGCTCTTTGCGGACTACCTTGAGCAGTGGCTGAAGGTGGCCCGGAGCACGGTCAAGACGATCACCTATTCCGGCTATGCGGAAGAAGTTCAGAAGCGCATCAGCCCCTGGTTTCGGGAAAAAGGCATCGCTCTGACGGAGCTGCAAGCCAGCGACATTCAGGATTTCTATTCGTTCCGGCTGGAGACGGTGAAGGCGACGACGGTGATCCACGACCACGCGGTCATCCACCGGGCGCTCAAGTACGCCGTGAAGATGGACATGATCCCCGTCAATCCGGCGGACAAGGTGGAGCGCCCCCGCAAGGAGGCGTTTCAGGCGAGCTTCTACGACCGGAACGAGCTGAACCGTCTCTTTGAGGCGGCGAAGGGAACGCGACTGGAGATCCCCGTCATGCTGGCGGCCTTCTATGGGCCGCGGCGCAGCGAGGTGCTCGGACTGAGGTGGGACGCTATCGATTTCGATAATGACACCATCACGATCCGCCACACGGTCACGTCCTTCAATATGGACGGCAAGCACATGCTCATCGCCTCCGACACGACCAAGACCAAGTCCAGCATGCGGACGCTGCCGCTGGTGCCCGTTTTCCGGGAACGCCTGCGGACGCTGAAGCGGGAACAGACAGAAAGCCGGAGGCTGTGCGGAAGGAGCTACTGTCCGGACTACATCGGCTACATCTGTGTCGATGAGATGGGCAATCTGATCCAGCCCAACTACATCTCCGCGGCATTTCGCAAGCTGCTGGAGCGCAACGGACTGCGTTCCATCCGCTTCCACGATCTCCGGCACAGCTGTGCAAGCATGATGCTGGCGAACGGCGTGGCGATGAAACAGATTCAGGAGTGGCTCGGACACAGCGACTTCTCCACGACGGCCAACATCTACGCGCATCTGGACTACAATTCCAAGCTGTCCTCGGCGGAGGCGATGCTAGCGGGACTGGGTTTGAAGGGCTCGGAGGCATAAAAAAAGCTCCGCCTGACGGTCATCAGACGGAGTTTGGCGGAAGCGGTGGGATTCGAACCCACGTGCCCTCTCGGACAACTGCATTTCGAGTGCAGCTCGTTACGACCGCTTCGATACGCTTCCACGCTTTTATCGCTACATCAGTCCCGGATTTTGGAGAGAACTGATGGAGAGAACGAAGCTATTCACTTGTTTGCGAAAACGCTCAAAACCCTTGCAGAATCGAGGTTTTCGGGATCAAGGTTGCCAACATGGACAGCGGATTTCGAGTCGAGGCCGTTATGACCACTTCGATACGCTTCCATAGCTTATTTATTATAAAACATTTTCATGGGAAAAGTCAAGGAAATCCGCGCTTCCCGCTGGATTTAACGTTCCTGGTTTTCGGCATATTATACACATTTTCTTAACAAAACACACAAAATATCTCAAAAACAATTAAATGTCGGTAAATGATGCAAAAATACTTGAAACTGAATGAAAACCGAGTTATCCTTATAGTACAAGTCGTGCCACTTAGGCACGCATCAAAGGGGATCAAAAATATGAAGGCTGTAAATATCAAGCTCAGTTTGGCGGAAAACGTCAAGTACTTCGTGAACATTGCGAACAAGTATCCTTACGACCTCGATCTGCGCGTGGGCCGTCATGTGGTAGACGGCAAGTCGATCCTGGGCATCTTCAGCCTGGATCTTTCCAGACCCATCACGCTGGAAGTCTATTCCGACCACTGCGAGGATCTGATGGAAGAGCTCAAGCCCTTCATTATCGGTTAAATTGGCAGGTACAGACAACGCCCGGAAATCCATTGGGGGATTTCCGGGCGTTTCTATGTTGTTCAGCTTCAGATCTGAATCGGCAGCGGCTGGTTCAGCAGCGCCAGGCTGTGGGGCATGCCGGAGAGCATGGTCTTGAGCTCCGCCAGACACGCCACCGGCGCCTCCGCGAGAATGCACGGCAGCGCCTTCTGGGCAAAGGCCAGATCCAGCGCTTCGCCGGCCGAAATCCTGCACGCAGAGAGCATTGCGCCGCAGTAGTGCCACATCAGATCCAGCGTCCGGCGGGACAGGCGCACCTCGTGCACCGCCAGCTCGCCGCGAATCTTTTGCAGCCTGCGCTCCAGCGCCGGGGGCAGCTCCTCCACGTCCTTCAGGAAGGCGTCCCGCAGCGCCTGCATGCGCACCGGCGGGAATTCCGAGGCCGCCGCATCGCAGGGCCGCCAGGGAGCGTCCGCACTCACCGGCTCCAGGCGGATCATGAAGCCGCGCTCCAGCGCCTCGGCGGACACCGGGAAGCCCGTTCCGCCGTCGGAGATCGCCGCGATGACCAGCAGGTTCTCCGCAGCGCCCCCCAGGCCGCGGCAGACGTCCGCGCCGGGCATGCGGTTTGCATCGCGAATCAGCGCCACCGCAGGCAGCTCGGAGCGGGGACTCGCCCGGGAACTCCACGTAGCGCTGCGCCGCGGGCGCGCCCAGCGCCGTCGCCAGCGCGTGGGCGGTCATGCACTTGTCACTGGCCGCAGGGCCGGAGAACAGAAGGCTCTCGCCCAGAGATGCGCAGATCAGCATGTTCGCGGCCTGAATGCGCGTCAGCTCCAGGCCCTCCAGCGCAAAGGCGCGCTGGATGCGC
>SFNY01000097.1 GCA_004554085.1 Clostridiales bacterium
GACGCCCGACGGCCCCAAGGTCATTGAATACAACTGCCGCTTTGGCGACCCCGAGACCCAGGTGGTGCTGCCCCTGCTGGAAAGCGACCTGCTGACCGTGATGCAGGCCACCACCAACGGCACCCTGGATAAGACCGAGGTCAAGTTCAGCGACGGCGCGGCCGCCTGCGTCATTCTTGCCAGCGGCGGCTACCCCCTCGCCTACGAGAAGGGCAAGGAGATCACCGGCCTGACTGCCGGCCAGCTGGACGCCGCCGATGTGACAGTGTACCACGCGGGCACCGCCATCAAAGACGGCAAGCTTGTTACCAACGGCGGCCGCGTACTGGGCGTGACGGCCACCGCACCCACCCTGGGCGACGCCATCCACGAGGCCTACACGGCGGCACGCAAAGTTTCCTTCCAGGACATGTACATGCGCAGCGACATCGGCCAGCGGGCCATGCGCGCGCTCAACGAACAATAAAGGAGCGTTTGGCATGGTTTACAGGCTGTATGTAGAGAAGAAACCCGGCTTTGACCACGAGGCTCAGGCCACGCTGAAGGACATTCAGTCCTTTTTGCGCATCCCGGAGCTCACGAACCTGCGCCTTCTGAACCGCTACGACGTGGAGGGCCTGGACGAGGAGCTGTTCCGCAAGAGCATCCCCACCGTGTTCTCCGAGCCCTGCCCGGCCAGTTCGACCAGCGCGCCGACTCTGCCAGCCAGTGCATCCAGCTGGCCTACGGCTGCGACCGCCCGCTGATCCGCACCGCCGTGGTGTACGTCTTCACCGGCGAGATCAATGACGAACAGAAGTCCGCCATCCGCAGCTACCTCATCAACCCCGTGGAGAAGCGCGAGGCCTCGCTGGACACCGTGGACACGCTGAAAATGCACTACGACCTGCCCGAGACCGTCGCCACCCTCACCGGCTTCATCGACGCGGACGAGGAAGTGCTGCGCGGCATGCTGAAGAAATACGGTCTGGCCATGGACTTCAACGACCTGGCCTTCTGCCAGCAGTACTTCCGCAGCGAGCACCGCGACCCCACCATGACCGAGCTGCGCGTGATCGACACCTACTGGAGCGACCACTGCCGCCACACCACCTTCCTGACCCAGCTCACGAACGTTTCCTTCGAGGACGCGGACGTGGAGGCCGCTTGGCAGCGCTACCTGAACGCCCGCGCGGAGATTGGCCGCACCAAGCCCGTGACCCTGATGGACGTGGGCACCATCGGCGCGAAGGTGCTTGCGTCCCGGGGACTGCTGACTGATCTGGATGAGTCGGACGAAATCAACGCCTGCACCATCAAGATGGAGGCCGTGGTGGACGGCGAGAAGCAGGACTGGCTGCTGCTGTTCAAGAACGAGACTCACAACCATCCCACCGAGATTGAGCCCTTCGGCGGCGCGGCCACCTGCATCGGCGGCGCGATCCGCGATCCCCTGTCCGGGCGCGCCTACGTCTACCAGGCGATGCGCGTCACCGGCGCAGCCGATCCCACCCGCCCCATCGAAAAGACGCTCAAGGGCAAGCTGCCCCAGAAGCAGCTGGTCACCGGCGCGGCGGCGGGCTACTCCTCCTACGGCAACCAGATCGGCCTGGCCACGGGCCTCGTCGACGAGATCTACCACGACGGCTACGCGGCCAAGCGCATGGAGATCGGCGCGGTGATCGGCGCGGCTCCGGCGGAAAACGTGCGCCGCGAGGTGCCCGCACCCGGCGACGTGGTGATCCTGCTGGGCGGCCGCACCGGACGCGACGGCATGGGCGGCGCCACGGGCTCCTCCAAGAGCCACACCGTGTCCTCCCTGACCCAGTGCGGCGCGGAGGTGCAGAAGGGCAACGCCCCCGAGGAGCGCAAGCTCCAGCGCCTGTTCCGCAATCCGGCGGCATCCAAGCTCATCAAGCGCTGCAACGACTTCGGCGCGGGCGGCGTGTCCGTGGCCATCGGTGAGCTGGCCGACGGCCTGAAGATCAATCTGAACGCGGTTCCCAAAAAGTACGAGGGCCTGGACGGCACCGAAATCGCCATCGCCGAATCCCAGGAGCGCATGGCCGTGGTGCTCGCCCCCGAGGATGTGGACGCCTTCCGCGCCCTGGCCGATGCGGAGAACCTGGAGTCCACCGCCGTGGCCGTGGTCACGGAGAGCCCCCGCATGGTGATGGAGTGGAACGGCCGCACCATCGTGGACATGAGCCGCGAATTCCTGAACTCCAACGGCGCGCCCAAGTACGCCGACGTGCGCGTGGAGCCCCAGCAGCCCTACGCCCGTCCGGCCTGCGATGCGTCCTTCCCCGAGCGAATCAAGGAGATGGCGGGCAGCCTGGACTTCTGCTCCCGTCGCGGACTTGCGGAGCGCTTCGACTCCACCAACGGCGCATGCTCCCTGCTGATGCCCTTCGGCGGCAAGTATCAGAAGACCCCTGCCCAGGCCATGGCCTCCCTGATCCCGCTGCCGGACAGAAATGCCGAGACCGCCTCGGTGATGAGCTACGGCTTCCATCCCTGCCTGGGCGAGAAGGGCCCGTATCTGGGCGCGTATCAGGCGGTGGTCGAGTCCATGGCGCGCCTGGTCGCCGCCGGCGCTGGCTGGCGCGGCGCGCACCTGACCTTCCAGGAGTACTTTGAGCGCATGACCGGCGAAGCCGAGAAGTGGGGCCGTCCGCTGTCCGCACTGCTGGGTGCGCTGGAAGCACAGCTGGATCTGGGCGTGGCAGCCATCGGCGGCAAGGACTCTATGTCCGGCTCCTTCGAGCAGATGCACGTGCCGCCGACGCTGGTCTCCTTCGCCGTGCAGGTCTGCGACTCCGCCCGCGTCATCTCCCCCGAATTCAAGGCAGCAGGCCACGCCATCGGTCTGATCCGCCCTGCAACCCGCCCGAACGGCCTGCCCGATGTGCAGTCCCTGCGCGATACCTTCGATCTGATTGCCGGGAAGATCGCCTCCGGCGAGATCGTGTCCGCCTGGGCGCTGGGCTTCGGCGGCGCTGCCGAGGCGCTGATGAAGATGAGCCTGGGCAACCACATCGGCGCGGAGCTTACCACTAACGCGGACCTCTTCGCCCCCGCGGTGGGCAGCTTCCTGGTGGAGTACGCGACTGCCGACGGCGCGGAGAAGATCGGTGAGACCGTCTCCGACTACATGCTTACGCTCAACGGCGCGCGCGCGGACATGGCTGAAATCGAGGCCGCCTACGAGGGCAAGCTCAACGGCGTGTTCAGGGCCACCGTGGAGCGCGACTACGCCGCCCCGCGCACCTACAATTTCAACAGCGTGGAGAAGCGCAGCGCCGCCGTGAAGATCGCCCGCCCCCGCGTGCTGATCCCCGTGTTCCCCGGTACCAACTGCGAGTACGACACGCTGAAGGCCTTTGAAAAGGCCGGTGCCAAGGCGGACGTGCTGGTGGTGCGCAACCTGTCCGCGAAGGACGTTGCGGAATCCGCAGCAGAATTCGCCCGCCGCATCGCCCAGAGCCAGATCATCTTCATCCCCGGCGGCTTCTCCGGCGGCGACGAGCCCGATGGCTCCGGCAAGTTCATCACGGCCTTCTTCCGCAACAGCGTGGTGTCCGACGAGGTTGCCCGGCTCCTGCAGGCGCGGGACGGCCTGATCGGCGGCATCTGCAACGGCTTCCAGGCGCTGATCAAGCTGGGCCTGGTGCCCTACGGCGAGATCCGCGAGGCCACTTCCGACGCACCCACCCTGACCTTCAACCACATCGGCCGCCACCAGAGCCGTCTGGTGCACACCCGCGTGGCCTCCAACAAGAGCCCGTGGATGATGTACGTAAGCGTCGGCGACGTGTTCACCATCCCGATCTCCCACGGCGAGGGCCGGTTCGTGGCCAACGAGGCGCTGCTGAGGCAGCTTGCCGAGAACGGTCAGATCGCAACCCAGTACGTGAATCTGAACGGCGAACCCAGCATGGACATCCTGTTCAACCCCAACGGCTCCGTGGACGCCATCGAGGGCATCACCAGCCCCGACGGCCGCGTGTTCGGCCGCATGGGCCACGCCGAGCGCACGGGCGATATGCTGTACCGCAACGTGCAGCTGCCCTGGGACACCGGCATGTTCCGCGGCGCGGTGGATTACTTCACGAAATAATCCTGGCCATCTGCAAAACACAGGGGCCGTCTCAAAGCGATTGTCGTTTTGAGACGGCCCCTCAATTGTTGTGTGGCGGGGTGAGGGCACCCCGCCCTACGGTATAGAGCGAATCCGATAAGTATTTTCAAAACCAGACATAAAAAATCCTGTCACCCTACGGCTACGCAGGATTCATCCTTCATGAAAACGATCAAAGGGAGCGAACCCAATCGGATTCGCTCCCTCGATTCATCTGGAATTATTCGCAGATCTTGGTGACAACGCCGGAACCAACGGTGCGGCCGCCTTCACGGATAGCGAAGCGCAGACCTTCCTCGCACGCGATGGGCGTGATCAGGGTGATCTCCATGTCGATGTTGTCGCCAGGCATGACCATCTCAACGCCCTCGGGCAGCTTGATGTTGCCGGTAACGTCGGTGGTACGGAAG
>SFNY01000098.1 GCA_004554085.1 Clostridiales bacterium
CTGGACGAGGAGCGCTTCGGCGTGATCTCCGCTTCGGATTCCCGCCTGATCAACGACGGCTTTTCGTTCGTGCTCTCAGCGGACGATGTCGATACCAAGGTCACATTTATGTGCGAACTCATCACGAACTAAGGAGGAATTTCTCATGGCGATCAAATCCGCAGACCAGATCTCCATCGTCGACCTCACAGATGGCTATTCGGTCATCCTGACCTCGGACGGATACACCTTTCCCGGTACGACCACTGCCGCAAAGGCGGGCAGCTGCACGACGCAGGTCATCGCCATGTGCGGCTCCGAGCAGGTCAGCGCAAGCGTCGATCTCTCCGCAATTACCGCCCCGACCGGCATCACAGTGACCAAGAACACCGATACCACTGCGCCGACACTCACCATCACGGCGAGTACGTCGTTCACCTCGGCAGGCCTTGTGACCATCCCCGTGACGGTGGATGGAGAGATCACGATCACCAAGCAGTTCTCCGTCGGCATTGCATTGACCGGTGCGACCGGCGGTACCGGCGCTGCGGCCACCAATGTCATTCTCGGCATGGACTCCGCGACGGTCGCCTGCACGAAGGACAGGGCGGCGACGGCGGCGAGCACCATCACGATTCCCTTCGCGGGTTACCAGGGAACGAGCCGGAAGGCCTGCTCCTGTACGGTCGGCACGCTGCCTTCCGGCGTGACCAGCTCCTCGAATACGGCGGCAACCACCTCCGCAGACGGCTCCCTGGTGCTGGCAATTGCCTCCGGCGCGAACTTTGGCGGCACCGCAGCCTCCTATGACAACGTGTCCATCACGCTGAGCTTCTCCTGCAACGGCATCACGTTCACGAAGATGTTCACGCTGTCGAAATCGATCACCGGCGCAACCGGCAGCACGGGTGCGGGCGCAAACAACGTCATCATCGGCAACGAATCCGTCACGATTCCCTGCACGAAGGATGGTCTGGTGAAATCCGCAATGGAGATCACCGTTCCCTTCGCTGGCTATCAGGGAACAAGCCGCAGGGCCTGCACGCTGACTGATCCCACGCTTCCCTCCGGCATGACGAAGAAGAGCAACACGGCGGCGACCACCTCTGCGGACGGCTCCTTCGTCATCACGGTTGCGGCAAACGGCACGCTGGGCGCGGCGGCCACCCTCAACGGCGAGATCACGCTCTCCTTCAGCTGCAACGGGCAGACCTTCGTCAAGAAGCTGTCCTGGGCAAAGTCCCTGACGGGTGCGACCGGCGCTACGGGCGCTGCGGGTGCGGACGCGATCTCCATTGCGATCACCTCGTCCAACGGAACGATCTTCAAGAACAGCTCCATTGAAACCACGCTGACCGCACACGTCTACAAGGCGGGCGTTGAAGTGACCGGTTCTGCGCTCACGGCGCTGGGCACGATCAAGTGGTACAAGGATGGTAGCACGACAGCGCTGAGCACGACCGGCCCCACGCTGAATATCTCCGCCGGGGACGTCACGAACCGGGCGACCTACATCGCGCAGCTGGAGGCATGAGCCATGGCAGTCAAGGCGTCGAACTTCATCACGCTCACAGCTGTCGTCGATGTTTCTGCCTGTTTTCGTTACTATCTGCTCCAGAGCTCGACGCTGGCCAAACCGGCAAGGCCCACCGCAAAGCCGCCGGGCGGAAGCTGGACGGATGCGGAGCCGTCGTACACCGCAGGATCGACGAACAGCCTGTACTTCGTGGATCTGACTGTATTCTCGGATGGGACATGGGCCTACAGCGCCGTGTCCCTTTCTTCTTCCTATGAGGCGGCGAAGGAGGCCTACAACAGGGCAGTCGCAGCGCAGGCCACGGCACAGCAGGCGCTCTCCAACACGGAGGTCATCGTGGGCACCCAGACCGCTGCCACCGGCGCATGGACGGGCGTGGCCAGCTTTTCCTCCCTGCAGGATGGCCAGCAGATCGTCTATTGGCTCCCCTATGCGGGCAGCGGCAACGCAAGCCTGAACCTCACCCTCGCGGATGGCTCCACCACCGGCGCGAAGCCCTGCTATTACAGCGGTGCATCCCGCATCACCACCCACTATGCCGCAGGAAACGCCATCCACCTGACCTACCGCGTCAATGCAAACGTGAATGGTACGAACTATACCGGCTGGTGGGCGGACGCGAATTACAACAGCAATACCTACGACCGCATCGTGCTCAACAGCTCCATCAAGGCCAAGGCCGCCATCACAGCCGGGCGTCTCATCGTGGGCGATTCATCTGGTTTCTTCCATCTGGGCGCGTCCACGAGCTTTGATGTAAACAAGCCCATCCTGTACTGCGGTACATCGCTTGCAGCGTCAGCCAGCGGCACGAACAACTACCTGTCCTACCCGAATGTCAATCTGCGCACGACCCTCGGGGATTCCAGCTGGGCTAAGACCAGGGGCGAGACCTGCTATCTGGCTGGCACGCTCTCGGGCACCAGCTTTACGCCGCTGGCATCCGACTATCTGACCTGTACCGCAGCGACATCCGGTGTCGCCTATATCTCCCTTGGACTCATGGTATCCACTTATCAGATCTACCTGTATCCCGAGCATCCGATCTACATGATTCAGAACGGTACGCTCATGGCGATCTCGCAGCTGGCCTACGAAGCAGCAACGACGGCGGATGAAACCCAGCAGACGATGCTGCGCATTGTGCGCATTGCGGAGGACGGCCTGCACGTGGGCGACAACCAGAACACCAACAATGAGGTGCGCATTGATTCCGAGGCCGTCAATGTCATCACAGGAGGGCAGATGGAATCAAAGTTCACCGGCTCGTACATCCAGTTCGGTGCCTACCAGCTGCGGCGCACGGCGGACAACGGACTGGCTTTCAAGGTAAAGGAGGGATAATCGCATGGCTTATTCGTATCAACAGAATGTATATGAGGGCGCTTCGTATGGCTACGTACAGTACAACATCTCACCCGACATCGGAACGCCCATCTCCGCAGGAACCACCGTGACCATTACCGGGAAGGCCTACCTGAAGAACAGCGCAAGCAAGAGCCTGCAGCTCTGCATCTATCGAACCGGCGCGTACAAGTATGCCTTTGTGAACCTGAGCATCCCCAAGGCCACTGCGACAGACTTCACCCTGCAATTCCAGATGTGGCAGCTGGATGCGAACTGGGGCAGCGGGCGCGTGTTTCAGGTGCCCTTCGACTTCACCTTCTGGACCGCCGCCAACTGCGAGGGCGACGGAAATACGACCGTTGCGGTTGACGCGCAGAAGCTGTCCTATCTGACGTACCGCATCAGCCCGGCGGCGAGGGTGGTGCTGTTTGACCGCTATTCCGCTTCCGGCTCCGGCTATGTCAAGAACGATGAGGGCACGCTGGTCATGGGATCATTGGCCATTAGCCTTGCGACAGGGCGCTCCGTTTCGGATATCACCGTCGCATCGGTTGCGGTCACGGGGGACGATGGCTCCTCCAAGTCCCTGACGCTTTCCCAGGCGGTGCTGACGGCTGCGCTTTCGTCCGAGGGCTATACAGAGTCCGCGCCCGGCCTGTTTGCCTCCATGAGCTTCAACACTGCCAACAACTACACGATCACCTTCACCATCGGCGACGCCTACGACAAGGCCGTGTTCAGCGTCCTGATTGCCCGCTCCTTTGCGAACATGCACCTCTCGGGCGTGCCGACGGGCGGCGTGGCCTTCGGCAAGTTCTCCAGCGCCCAGCCGGATCAGCCGCTGTTTGAATGCGCCTATCCCATTGTCCTGGTCGGGTCGGCTCTCTACGGTTCCAGCAGCGCCATGCCCGCGAACCCCGTCGAGGGCCAGCTGTACTTTGTTGTGGAGTGAGGTCGAAGCATGTCGAAAACGTACACATGGAGGCCGTCCGGCGGCTATTACTACAACACCAGCGGGACGACCGTC
>SFNY01000099.1 GCA_004554085.1 Clostridiales bacterium
CAGTATAAAGCTGCGCTGAAGGCGGCGAAACAGCAGCTTCAGGCGGCGCAGCAGGCCAACGATCCGGAAAAGATCCGTCAGGCGTCCAATGCGGTCATGGATGCGCAGACCAACCTGAACAATGCCCGGGCAACGCTTGCACAGCTTCGCACCCAGCTTACCCAGACAAATCAGCAGCTCCGGACGGCACGCTCCGCATGGACGCAGGCCGGAAGGAGTCTCACGGAATTCGGCGCCAGATGCACCAAAACCGGGCAGGCCATGATCCGCATGGGCAAGACCCTGTCCATGTACCTGACCACGCCCATCCTCACGCTGGGCACGGCGGCAGTCAAGGCCTCGCTGGATTTTGAGTCCTCCTTTGCGGGTGTGCGCAAGACCGTGGAAGCGACGGAGGCGGAGTTTGCTTCGTTGGCAGCATCCTCCAAGAAGATGTCCACCCAGATTGCCGCGTCCACCAGCGAGATCAACGGGGTCATGGCCACCGGCGGTCAGCTGGGCATCGCAAATGAATATCTCACGGACTTCACCCGCGTGATGATCGATCTGGGCAATTCCTGCGAGGACTTGAATGCGGATGAAGCCGCAACCTCCATTGCCAAGTTCGCCAACGTCATGGGCACGGATCAGAGCCTGTTCCAGAACATCGGCTCCACCATCGTCGATCTGGGCAACAACTTTGCCACGACGGAGAAGCCCATCATGGAGATGGCACAGCGTCTCGCGGGTGCTGGCAAGCAGGTGGGTCTGACGGAAGCGCAGGTGCTGGGCTTTGCTGCGGCGCTCTCCTCCGTGGGCATCGAAGCCCAGATGGGCGGCTCGGCATTTTCCAAGGCTCTCATCAAGATGGAGGTCGCGTCCGCCACGGGCGGTCAGGCACTGGATGACTTCGGCGCTGTCTGCGGCATGACCGGCGCACAGTTCAAGGCGCTGTTCGACAGCGACCCCGCCGCCGCGTTCCAGGCATTCATCGTGGGGCTTTCCAAAATGGACGAGGAGGGCGAAAGTGCCATCGCCGTGCTGGACGAGATCGGCATCAAGGAGGTGCGCCTCCGCGACACGCTGCTGCGTGCCACCAACGCCACCGAGCTGTTCGGTCGTGCGCAGGCGACTGCCAACCGCGCGTGGGCGGAGAACACTGCCCTGACCACCGAGGCGAGCAAGCGCTATGCCACGACTGAGAGCAAGCTGACCAATCTGAAGAACAAGGCAGTTCTCTTCGGTCAGCAGATCGGCGATGACCTGAATCCCACGATCCAGAATCTCATCGAGGGTACAGGCGACCTGCTGGACGGCTTCATGGAACTGGACGCTGCGCAGCGGATGCAGATCATTCGCTATGCCGCTATCGCCGCCGCAGCCGGGCCGGTGCTTCTGCTATTCGGCAAGCTGACGAAGGGTGTGGGCGTGCTTTCGACCGGAATCGGCAAGTTCGCCACCTCCGTGGGAAAGGCAGGCGGCGGGTTCAAGGGCTTCATGACCGTGCTGGGAAGCTCGCCCGCCGTGTGGCTGGCGGTGGCTGCGGCGACGATCACGGCAACCTATGCCATCTCCGACTACATCACCGGCGCAAAGCAGGCCCGAGAGGCGCTCAAGGGCATGCAGGAGACCGCAGACGAATGGAAGCGCACTGCCGCCGAGACCTTCTATGGAAAGAGCGAGGGTCTGTCCTTCTTCGGCATGGACAGATCGAGTTTTGTAAGAGAGAACCAGAACGCGCAGGAATGGCTGAACGGCCTGATTGCCGTCTGGACGGACGGTCAAAAGGAAACGGATGAGATCGTCACGGAATGGACGGACTCCTTCAAGGCGCTGACGGAATCCACCCGCACGGAGCTTACGCAGATGCGCACGGATGCGCAGAATGCGGGCTACGGCTCTGTCGCCGATCAACTCTCCACCGACATCGAAACACTGGATGCGCTGGACGCGGAGATCGAAGCGCTGCTGAAGAAGCGTCAGAACGGGTACTTCAGTGAGGCCGATCAGATTCGGCTGCAGGAGCTCATCGACACCCGCGAGGCCATCGAGGTCAAGTACCACCTCTCCCCGGCGGACGTGGACGGTTTCGACGAAATCCGACAAAAGCTGGATGCGGAGATTGCCCGTGCACAGGCCCGGGGTCAGAGCGATGCGGACGTGACGGTCTACGAAAACGCCATGGTCGCCGCTGCGGAGGGCCTCGCCGCCATGAACAGCGAGATCGACGCGCAGTACGACAAGGAATATGCGCTCATTCAGCTGATCGAGGATTCCGCCGAGCGCCAGGCGGCGATGGACGCGCTCAACGCAAAATATGTTGAGGATCGTCGGAATGCCGCGATGGAATACGCGCAGCTTTTGTCGGAAATTGTCGCGCCCGTCTGGGAACAGGAGGACGTCCAGAAGGCTGCGTCAGACGTGGATCTGCTGAACCAGAAGCTGCGGGAGTACAGCGCCGCCTCTGAAAGCGAGAAACCTGCGATTCTGGCGGAGATCAATGCCCTCACTGCCGCCATGGACGAGGGCGCGATGACGGAGTACATCGCCATGCTCATGCAGATCCAGTCGCTGCTGGACAGCGGCATGACGGAGGCAGAGGTACAGTCTCTGTTCCCGGAGATCGACTTCTCCACAGCGCTGGAGCAGATTGCGTCCATCCAGACCTTCCTGAACGGGCGCAGCGCTGAACTTCCCGGCCTGACCGCCATGTTTGGCGAAGCCCTGCCGGAAGAAGTGCTCACCATTGCCACCGATCTGGACATGACAGGCGCACAGACTCGATGGAACGAATTTGCCCAGAACCCCGGTGCAATCACCACGGATGCGGTCATCGCACAGTACACAGAGGATCAGAACACCATCCGGGTACAGCCGCAGGTGGACGCCTTCATCGCAAAGTACACCGAAATCCCGGAAGGCGCGTCCACGGCAGCGCTCACCCCGGAGGGCCTGATCGCTTACGTCGGCATCTATGCGGAGGCGACCAATGGCGCAGATGTGTCCGGGCTGACCCCCGAAAATATCGTAGCCATGGTTAGCGCATATCAGGAGCTGGCCTCCGGCACGGACGTCTCCGCACTGAAGCCGGACGAGATCACCGCCTATATCGCCACATATCTGGAGGCTGAAGGCGTGGACACCACGGGTCTGACCCCGGAGGGAATCACCGCCTTTGTACTGGCCTATGAGGAGATCACGGGCGGCGCGCTGACCACCGCGCTCACTCCGGACAACATCACCGCCATGGTGGTGCGGTATCTGGAAGCGGAGGGCGTGGACATGTCCGCCCTGTCGCCCGATCAGGTGGAGGCCATCGTCTCCTCCTTTGCGGAGGCCACCGGTTGCGACAAATCCCAGCTGCTCCAGAACTTCACCGCCTACATCGCGCAGTACGACGATACCAATGCGGTCAAGCCCAGGCTGTCCGTATCCGTGGGCATCTTCGGCTACGATCTGGCTGCCTATCGGAAATTCGTCGCCCAAAACCCCATTGAGGTGCAGGGCATCGTCCGGCTGGGCGAGGTCTACGACGATCCCGCCCAGGCGCTAGCCGATACCCAAGCGCGCTTCTGGAAGGACGGCGTGGAGATCCCGGCATCAGCGGTTCCCGAGGATCTGCTGACCGCCGACAAGATCGCTGTGCTGGACGAGGACGGCACGTTGCACGTGCTGATCACCCCCGAGGTGACGGGCAATCCGGAGGCAATCGAATCCGCTGTCGCACCGCTTGCGGAAAAGAGCGTGCCCGTGCAGGCCTTCGGCGGCTTCAGCACGCACGACTGGGGCTGGCTCAATGATCTGGTCGGCTCCGACGTGTT
>SFNY01000100.1 GCA_004554085.1 Clostridiales bacterium
GATGCCCCGTGACAGACGGTTTAGGGAGACAAAAAAGCACCCTCCCGGCGGCGCGTGTGCGTCACGGAGAGGATGCTTTCAGCTCATCGCTGCCGGGATGGGTTGCCCTTGGGTTTGCTTTTACCCAATCAGCAGGGACAGAAGATGCGCGGCAGCTACAATGCCCATGCAGGGGACGGCTGCTGTCAAGGCAGCGTCCCGAATCAGGCAAAGAGAGGAATGACTGCGGAGCCAAAGCTCCACGTCAATCCAGTCGCGGCAGGCGCGAAGCGATGCCGGAACGGCTTTTGCCACACAGGCGGGACGATTTGTGCTGTGCAGGGTGTTCTTCATGAACCACACGCTCCTTTCCTTGAGCTGATGCCAGTATAGCAGAAAGCGCGTGGCGTTGCGGTTAAGGTTCCGGCAAAGCAGTTAAACCTTGATAAAGAGATGTTGACCGTAAGATCACAGAAAGTGCTTCCTTCGGAAATAGAGCAGGCAGCCCCCGACCACGAGGATGCTCAGCGCGATGACCGCCGGATACCCGTAGGCCCACTGAAGCTCCGGCATGTTCGCAAAGTTCATGCCGTACCAGCCCGCAATCAGCGACAGCGGCATGAAGACCGTCGTGACGATGGTGAGCAGCTTCATGATCCGGTTCTGCGCGATGTCCACCTGCGCCTGATACTCGCTGCTGACCTGGCTGGCGTATTCCCGAAGCATCTGCGTTTCGTCATACAGGCGGTTCAGGCGGCGCATGACGTATTGCAGTCTGCTCTGGCTGCACGTGTCCAGCAGCTCGCCCGCGTTTTCCTGAATCGTGGCGGTCAGGTCGCTGAGCTGCGTATAATACCGGCTGCGCTGGTTGAGCTCTTTCCTGACAACGCTGATCTGGTTGATGAATTTCTCCGTTCTGTCGCACAGGACAGCCTGCTCCAGCGCGGAGATCCTGTCCTCCAGGGCTTGAATCTCCGCCAAATCCTCCTGCACCAGCGCGAGAAAGAAGTCCATCAGCAGATCGTCCGCACCGTCGGCGTGATGCGGGCGCATGGCCCGGATTCTGTCGATGCACGTCTTGGCCACGCCGTCCGGATCGACAAACAGGATGCAGTCCTTCCACCAGACGAAGCTTACCCGCTTTTCGGGCGCTTTTCCCTTCGCCGGAAGCTGCATCGTTCCCCGGATGCGGTCCGCCTCAATCGAAAGGCGGCAGCCCCTCGCTGGATGGGTCTGCTCCGGCGGCAGCAGGGCTTCGGGCAGGTTCTCCGTTTCAAGCGCCTCCGGCGGCAGGACGGCGGCAATATGCGAAAACGCGGTGATGTCGCTGCGTTCAATAGAAGTCAGGCTCTTGCCAATCTGATAGTACAAGCGAATACGCCCCCTTTGCGCACATTATAGCCCTCTGCGCGCGGGATTGCAATCCCGCAGCGAAGCGCTGCAGGGGCTTGACGCAAGAGCGAATCGGGCATACACTATGGCAGGAGAATACGGAAAAGAAGGAATTGAAATGGGCAATCGGCGTTTTTCGTGGATGGATACGGCGAAGGTCGTGCTGGTCATGCTGCTGGCAACGGCGCTGGGGGTTCTGTTTGCCTTTTTGGGCTTTCCGGAAACCAACATCGTGCTGGTGTATCTGGCGGCGGTGCTGATCATCGCCCGGTATACGCACGGGCCGGGTTACGGACTCGCGGCGTCCGTGCTGGCGACGTTCGCGTTCAACTACTTCTTTACCGATCCGCGCTTCACCTTTGAGGTCAGCGATACCAGCTACCTCATCACCTTCGCCATCATGACATTCACCGCGATCTTCACCAGCACGCTGACCGCGCAGATGAAGCGCAGCGCGCGACAGGCATTGGCGCGCGAGCGGGACACGCAGGCGCTCTACCAGCTGACCAACCACCTGAGCGACGCGCAGAGCATGGAGGCCATCGGCACGGCGGCGCTTTGCAGCATCGGGCAGACCTTCGGCTGCGATGCCGCGCTGCTCTTTCTGACGGAGAAGGGTGAGGCGGAGCGCAGCTACCTGCAATATGCCGCCGGGAACGTCATCCACCGGGAGCTTAATGCAGGCGACGAGGTGGCCAGCCGCGTGCAGCTGCTGCACACGGGCTGTGTGGAGACGGAATCGGGGCAGGACTGGCCGCTCTACGGGCAGCAGCGCATCCTGGGCGTGCTGCGTCTGCCCCGCATGGCGCTGTCCGACGCGCAGCGGCAGCTCCTCTGCTCCATGCTCGAGTCCATCGCCATGGCCATCGAGCGCCTGAGCGCGGCGCAGGCGCAGCAGCGCTACCGCGAGGAGAGCTTTCAGGAGCGCACCCGCAGCAACCTGCTGCGCGCCATCTCCCACGACCTGCGCACGCCGCTCTCCGGCATCATGGGCACCAGCGAGATGATCAGGGATTTGTCCGCACAGGACGACCCGCGACGCAGACTCGCGCAGGACATCTGGCGCGACGCGGACTGGCTGCGCGCGCTCGTGGAGAACATCCTCAGCCTGACCCGTCTGGAGGACGGCAGGCTGCAGATCGAGAAGCAGCCGGAGGCCGTGGAGGAGATCGTCGGCAGCGCGCTGGCGCAGATGGAGCGGCGCGCGCCGGACAGGGAAATCGACGCCGAGCTGCCGGAAGAGCTGCTGATGGTGCCGATGGACGCAAAGCTCATCGTGCAGATGCTCGTCAACCTGCTGGACAACGCCGTGCGGCACACGCCGCCGGGGAACGAAATCAAGGTCTGCGTGGAGAAGCGGGACGGAAAAGCCGTGTTCAGCGTGCTGGACCGGGGCGAGGGCATCCGCGAGGAGGATTTGCCCCACCTCTTTGAGCGCTTCTACACGACGCGGGGAAAGAGCGCCGATGCGGCCCGCGGCGTCGGGCTGGGGCTGTCCATCTGCGACGCGATTGCCAGGGCGCACGGCGGAAGCATCAGGGCGCAGAGCCGGGAAGGCGGCGGCGCAATCTTCACCTTTGAGTTGCCGATGGAGGAAGAGAAACCATGAACAGCCTGCATGAGCACATTCTCGTGGTCGAGGATGACGCACAGATTCGCAATTTTATCTGCTTCACGCTGGAAGCGGAAGGCTACGTATGTCACACGGCGGCGACGGCGGAGGAGGCCATGCGCCTGCTAGCCGCGGAGCCCATCGACCTGATGCTGCTGGATCTGGGTCTGCCCGACCTCGACGGCACGGAGGTCATCCGCCGCCTGCGGACGTGGTCGGAGATGCCGGTCATCGTCGTCTCCGCGCGCGATCAGGACAAGGAAAAGGTGGCGGTGCTCGACCTCGGCGCGGACGACTACCTGACCAAGCCCTTCTCCGCCAGCGAGCTGCTGGCGCGCATCCGCGTCGCCCTGCGGCACATGTACAAGCAGTCCGGCGCGAAGGCGAATCCCGTCTATCAGGCGGACGAGCTGCGTTTGGACGCGGAAAAGCGCAAGGTCTACCTGGGCGAAAATGAGATTCATGTGACGCCGATGGAGTATTCGCTGCTCCTGCTGCTGTTCAAAAACCAGGGCAAGGTGCTCACCACCTCGGTCATCCTCCGGGAAATCTGGGGCGCGGGCTACGGGCAGGACACACAGGCGCTGCGGACGCTGACCGCCGGCCTGCGCAGAAAAATCGAGAAAAACCCCGCCAAGCCGCGCTACATCCTCACAGAAATCGGCGTGGGCTACCGGCTCGCCGAGGAGAGGGAGTGAGCGCGGGGAGGAGTGGAAAACGAGAGCTTTCTTGATACTCTGTTATTTCCATAGCCAAAAACCGCACAGTATTTTATGATGCAGAATAAGGTTTCCATCATCGT
>SFNY01000101.1 GCA_004554085.1 Clostridiales bacterium
CGAACACGTCGGAGCCGACCAGATCATTGAGCCAGCCCCAGTCGTGCGTGCTGAAGCCGCCGAAGGCCTGCACGGGCACGCTCTTTTCCGCAAGCGGTGTGACAGCGGATTCGATTGCCTCCGGATTGCCCGTCACCTCGGGGGTGATCAGCACGTGCAGCGTGCCGTCCTCGTCCAGCACGGCGACCTTGTCGGCGGTCAGCAGATCCTCGGGAACCGCTGATGCCGGGATCTCCACGCCGTCCTTCCAGAAGCGCGTCTGGGTATCGGCCAGCGCCTGGGAGGGATCGTCGTAGACCTCGCCCAGACGGACGATGCCCTGCACCTCGATGGGGTTTTGGGCGACGAATTTCCGATAGGCAGCCAGATCGTAGCCGAAGATGCCCACGGAAACGGACAGCCTGGGCTTGACCGCATTGGTATCATCGTATTGCGCGATGTAGGCGGTGAAATTCTGTAGCAGTTGGGATTTGTCGCAACCGGTGGCCTCCGCAAAGGAGGAGACGATGGCCTCCACCTGATCGGGCGACAGGGTGGACATGTCCACGCCCTCCGCCTCCAGGTACTTCACCACCATGGCGGTAATATTGTCCGGGGTGAGTGCAGTGGTCAGCGCACCGCCTGTGACCTCCTCATAGGCCAGTACGAAGGCGGTAATTCCCTCCGGGGTCAGACCCGTGGTGTCCACGCCTTCGGCCTCCAGATAACTGGTGATATAGGCGGTGATCTCATCCGGCTTCAGTGCGGAGACGTCCGTGCCGGAGGCCAGCTCCTGATATGCACTGACCATGGCTGTGATGTTTTCGGGGGTCAGCCCGGATACATCCGCGCCGCTGGTCGCCTCCGCATAGGTGCTGACATAGGCGATCAGGCCCTCCGGGGTGAGTGCTGCCGTGGACGCGCCCTCGGGGATTTCGGTGTACTTTGCGATGAAGGCGTCCACCTGCGGCTGCACGCGGATGGTGTTCTGATCCTCCGTATACTGGGCGATGACCGCGTCCATGGTAATTGCGCCGGGGTTCTGGGCAAATTCGTTCCATCGCGCCTGTGCGCCGGTCATGTCCAGGTCGGTGGCAATGGTCAGGACCTCCTCCGGCAGCGCCTCGCCAAACATGGCGGTCAGGCCAGGGAGTTCAGCGCTGCGCCCGTTCAGGAAGGTCTGGATGGACGCAATCTGCTCCAGCGCCGTGGAGAAGTCGATCTCCGGGAACAGCGCCTGCACCTCCGCCTCCGTCATGCCGCTGTCCAGAAGCGACTGGATCTGCATGAGCATGGCGATGTACTCGGTCATCGCACCCTCATCCATGGCAGCAGTGAGGGCGTTGATCTCCGCCAGAATCGCAGGCTTCTCGCTTTCAGAGGCCGCGCTGTACTCCCGCAGCTTCTGGTTCAGCAGATCCACGTCTGACGCAGCCTTCTGGACGTCCTCCTGTTCCCAGACGGGAGCGACAATTCCCGACAAAAGCTGCGCGTATTCCATCGCGGCATTTCGACGATCCTCAACATATTTTGCATTGAGCGCGTCCATCGCTGCCTGACGCTCACCAGAGTCCTCGATCAGCTGAATGAGCGCATATTCCTTGTCGTACTGCGCGTCGACCTCGCTGTTCATGGCGGCGAGACCCTCCGCAGCGGCGACCATGGCGTTTTCGTAGACCGTCACGTCTGCATCGCTCTGCCCCCGGGCCTGTGCACGGGCAACCTCCGCTTCCAGCTTCTGACGAATGGTGTCGAAGCCGTCCACATCTGCCGGGGAGAGGTGGTACTTGACCTCAATGGCCTCACGTGTGTCGATGAGCTCCTGCAGGCGGATCTGATCGGCCTCGCTGAAGTACCCGTTCTGACGCTTTTTTAGGAGCGCCTCGATCTCCGCATCCAGAGAATCCAGCGTTTCGATGTCGGCAGTCAGCTGATCCGCAACAGAGCCATAGCCCGCATTCTGCGCGTCCGTGCGCATCTGTTCCAGTTCTTCGCGGGTAGATGCGGTAAGACTCTTGAAGGAGTCCGTCCATTCCGTGACGATCTCATCCGTTTCCTTCTGACCGTCCGTCCAGACAGCGATCAGGCCGTTCAGCCATTCCTGTGCGTTCTGGTTCTCTCTTACAAAATTCGACCTGCCCATGCCAAAGAAGGACAGACCCTCGCTCTGACCATAGAAGGTCTCGGCGGCGGTGCGCTTCCATTCGTCGGCGGTCGCCTGCATGCCCTTGAGCGCTTCGCGGGCCTGCTTTGCGCCGGTGATGTAGTCGGAGATGGCATAGGTTGCGGTGATCGTCGCCGCAGCCACCGCCAGCCACACGGCGGGCGAGCTGCCCAGCACCGTCATGAAGCCCTTGAACCCACCGCCAGCCTTGCCTACGGAGGTGGCGAATTTGCCGATTCCCGTCGAAAGCACGCCCACGCCCTTGGTCATTTTCCCAAGCAGCAGCAGTACCGGTCCTGCTGCGGCGGCGATGGCGGCATAGCGGATGATCTGCATCCGCTGCGCAGCGTCCAGCTCCATGAAGCCGTCCAGCAGGTCGCCCGCGCCTTCGATGAGGTTTTGGATCGTGGGATTGAGGTCGTCGCCGATCTGTTGCCCGAAGAGAACTGCCTTGTTCTTCAGATTGGTCAGCTTGCTCTCGGTGGTGGCATAGCGCTTGTTCGCCTCGGTGGTCAGGGCGGTGTTCTCCGCCCACGCGCGGTTGGCAGTCGCCTGCGCCCGGCTAAACAGTTCGGTGGCATTTGTGGCGCGCAGCAGGGTATCGCGCAGGCGCACCTCCTTGATGCCGATCTCGTCCAGCACGGCAATGGCGCTTTCGCCCTCCTCGTCCATTCGGGAGAGACCCACGATGAATGCCTGGAATGCGGCGGCGGGGTCCCTGTCGAACAGCGCCTTGAACTGTGCGCCGGTCATGCCGCAGACTGCACCGAAGTCATCCAGTGCCTGACCGCCCGTGGCGGACGCAACCTCCATCTTGATCAGCGCCTTGGAAAATGCCGAGCCGCCCATCTGGGCCTCGATGCCCACAGAGGACAGGGCGGCTGCAAAGCCCAGCACCTGCGCTTCCGTCAGGCCCACCTGCTTGCCCGCGCCTGCGAGGCGCTGCGCCATCTCCATGATGGGCTTTTCCGTCGTGGCAAAATTGTTGCCCAGATCGACGATGGTGGAGCCGATGTTCTGGAACAGGCTCTGGTCCGTGCCCATGACGTTGGCGAACTTGGCGATGGAGGTTGCGGCCTCATCTGCGTTCAGATCCTCGCAGGAATTGCCCAGGTCGATCATGACGCGGGTGAAGTCCGTCAGATATTCATTGGCGATGCCCAGCTGACCGCCGGTGGCCATGACCCCGTTGATCTCAGTGGTGGATGCGGCAATCTGGGTGGACATTCGTTTGGAGGACGCCGCCAGAGATTCGAACTCCGCCTCCGTCGCTTCCACGGTCTTGCGCACACCGGCAAAGGAGGACTCGAAATCCAGCGAAGCCTTGATTGCCGCCGTGCCCAGCGTGAGGATGGGTGTGGTCAGAACCGTGGTGAGCGCTTTGCCCGCCGTGGTCAGCTTTCTGCTGACGGAATCGCAGCTTCGACCGAAACTCTCAAGCGTTCTGCCCGCCGAAGTCCATGCAGAACGGGCAGTTGCCAGCTGGCGGTTCGTGTCCTCGATCTCCGCGCGGGTTGTCCTGACAGCAGCTCTTGCCCGATTCAGCGCG
>SFNY01000056.1 GCA_004554085.1 Clostridiales bacterium
ACCGCGCGTGGCGGTGACGGTGATGGTCGCCGTGCCCTCGCCGACGGGAGTCACCACGCCGTCAACCACCGTCGCGATCTTCGCCGAGCTGGATTTCCATGTGTAGGTTGCCTGTGCGGTTTCCGGCGCAAGGCTCGGAGTCAGGGTCAGGGTTTCGCCAAGGTTGAGGTTGACCGTGCCCGTCTTGTCCAGCTTCACCGCCGTGGGCTTGTAGGGGTCGACCACCTTGACCTTCACGGTTGCGGTCTTTTTGATCTTGCCGCGCGTGGCGGTCACGGTAATCGTCGCGGTGCCCTCGCCGACGGGAGTCACCACGCCGTCCGCAACCGTCGCGATCTTCGTGGAGCTGGTCTTCCAGCTATAGGTTGCCTGAGCAGTCTCGGGGGACAGGCTGGGGGTCAGGGTCAAAGTCTCGCCAAGGTTCAGGTTGACGGTTCCGGTCTTGTCCAGTTTGACCCCGGTGGGCTTGTAGGGGTCGACCACACGCACGATGGCATTGGCTTTCTTGTTGTTGTCTGTGGTTGCCGTGATGGTCGCCGTGCCTTCGCCGGTCGCGGTCACAAGCCCATTGGAATCCACGGCCGCAACGTTGGTGTTGGAGGACTTCCATGTTATGGTTGCATAGCTGCCCTCCGGCGAAAGATAGAACGGCATCTGGAAGGTATCGCCCACGCTGAGCGCGCCCACGCCCTGCGAATCCGGTCCATACACCGTGATTCCGGTCGGCTTCAGGTTCTTGTCCGCAACCTTGATTTCAGCTAGATCAGAGATACCATATGTCCTCCATCCGCTCGGCGACGTAAAATGAATCTTAATTTCAACGTAACAGTGCATGGCGTCCGGAGTCACCTGTAAGTTCCAGTATGCCTTGCCGTCCCTGACCGTCTTCTGTGTGGTTTCGCCCAGATACTTCCGATCCAATTCTCCTTCCGGATAGAAGAAGCCGTAGGTGAGCTTGCTTACGCCCTCGGCGCTGGTGCACACGTTGACCGTCACGGTCTCTCCCAGCAGAACGGGATTCTTGCTGAAGCTGATGCTGTGGATCTTCGGTTCAGGATACACGACGACCTTGACGCTGTCGCTTGCGCCGGAGCCGTCCATAGCCGTGGCTGTGATCGTCGCCTCGCCCGGCGCGAGGCCCTTCACAATGATCCTGCTGGTTTCGTATCCATTGTTGAGGTACTCTTCCACTTCCATCTGAACGACGTCAGGATTGGAATTCGTCCAAGCAAGCCGCTGGTCCGTCGTCTGCCATGAAATGAATTCGCAGCTGATAAGTCCTTCATCCAGATAGCCGGTTCCGTCATACTGAAGATCAATCGCATCATGCGAGAGACGAATCTCATCCGCCAGGCGCGGCTTGACGGTGACCGTTCTGGAGACGGTCACGCCGGAGCCGTCCATCGCAGTTCCTGTGATGGTCGCGGTGCCGATGCCGACAGCCGTGAAGAATGCAAAATCGTGATTCACATTCGTAATTTCCGTATCAATCCGCAGGACGGAGGGATCGGAACTCGTCCATCGGACGCGGGTATCGCTGACATTATACGGATAGAACCTGACAAGCAGGTTATACGTATCATAATACTCCGGCTTTCCGCCGTAGAAATACACCGTGTCTCCGTAGTCTTCCACGATCAGCTTTTCGCAAAGCACGACGTCCTCATTCGGGCGCTGCTTGACGGTGATCTCTCTGTAGTTGTCCACGCCGGAGCCATCCATGGTGGTCCCCGTGATGGTCGCGGTACCAACTCCGACGGCAGTGTAGCGGACATAGCCGCTGCGCACATTCGTCAGCGCCGTATCGATGCGCACGACGGAGGGATTGGAGCTGGTCCACTGGACGCGTGTGTCGCTCACATCATCGGGAGAGAGCCAGAAGAGCAGGGAGCCCTGATCGAGTTCGCCTGCATTTCCGCCGTAGTACAGCACCTCGGGATCATCCATCATCAGTCCGTCGCAGAGCGCGTTCGCAAACGGAATTGTCTCGCACGTCTGCATCAAGGGCAGATCTTCCGTCTCTGTGGGTGCATTCGGGGCTACCGTTTCAGCTCCCGCTTCCTCTGCGGGTGCTTTTGCCGGAACGGGTACCTCCTCCGCAAATGCAGGCAGCATTCCGAGCAGCATCGCGCAGCTCAGAAGGATTGCCAGAAGCCGATTGATTTCAGTTTTCATGTGTTCCCTTTCTTTCAATTAAAATATTCTAAGGCAAGGATACCATATTTTTGCAATTCTGGCAATATATGCGGCGGAACAACAGGGAACATGGAGCTTTACGGAGTGTAAATAATTGGAGGATTCTGCGGTTGAAATACTTGCCTTTCTGTACAAAAACATGTATAATTGGATATTATCGATTTATCAATCTGGAAGGGACGGGATGCGCTTGTCCGCACGCAACTCAGCCAAGGCCATCGTCATCAACAACGGCAAGATCCTCGTCAACCGCTGCGAATCCCGCTTCGGCGAATACTATACCCTGCCGGGCGGCGGACAGAAGACCGGCGAAATGCTCACCGAGACCGTGCGCCGGGAGCTGCTGGAGGAGACCGGCTATTCCGTCACGCCGCTGCGACTCTCCGGCATCTATGAGCGCGTGTCCGAGGGCCGGGACGAGGGCATGTGCCACAAGATCTACTTCATCTTCCTCTGCAGGCTGAACAGCGGCTCCCACGTCGATCCCTCGGAGAGGGACCGCTTTCAGATCGGTACCGACTGGGTGCCCCTGCGGGAGATCAGCAGCCGCAACCTCTTCCCCCGCGCAATCCGCGACAACATCCGCAGCCTCACCGGCTACGGCGAGACCATCTACATCGGCTCCGAGAAGGAGCGCTGACCCCACCGAATGGAACGGAAAAAAGCTTCCGTTCCATTTTTTTGTTCCGAACGGGGGAATTCCGCGTTCGGAATGCGCGCCTTGTGCGTCTAAAAGGTGTGCACAGAGAGGAGAGAAACGAATGTTTGCATGCATGCTCGCCGCCCTCGAAAGCGAGGACGACCGGAATTATGTAGAGCAGCTCTACCTTGAGAACTATGGAGAGATGTACCGAAGGGCCCGCAGCATCCTCAAGAGCCACGCCGACGCGGAGGATGCGGTGGAAGCGGCAATGCTCCGCATCATCGACCACATCTCCACGCTGAAGAAGTGCAACGCTGCTTCGCAGCGCTCCTACCTGATCGCCTGCGCCCGCAACGCGGCCATCGATCGCCTGCGCCGGGATTCCAAAATCGACCGCTTCGGGGATGTGCAGGAACGGCTCGCCGTCCTGCCGGACGAAGCTCCGCCGACGGACGCTTTCCTCATCCGCAGCGAACAGATTCAGGCCGTCGCGGCGGCGCTGAAGCGGCTGGAGCCCGGGATGCGGGAGCTTTTGAGGATGAAATACTTCGACGAAATGAGCGACGCGGAGATTGCGCAGCTCCTGGGCGTCAGCCGGGACAGCCTGCGCAGCCGCGTCAATCGCGCGCGCCGGAAGCTGGGCGCGCTGCTTCAGGAGGTGGAAAGCGATGACCAGTGAGATGAACCATATACCCGACCACAGCCGCGCCGCCATCTCCGAGGGCTGCGACGCAGCGCTTCTCCGCGCAGCATTTCTGCAACTGGAGGAGGAAGAAATCATGAAAACCAGATCGATACTGAATTGCAAGAACCACGATGCGCCGGAGCGGCTGGCCTTTGCACGAAGCCTGCGCCGCCGCGCCCGCCGCAGCGCAGCGCGCCAGGCCGTCGCCCGCGCCCTGCCCCGCACACTTCAGGCCGCCGCTTGCCTCATCGCCGTGCTGAGCGTGGGCATGGGCGTTGCCCTCGCGACCTCGTCCGCCGCCCGGAGCTGGGCGGCAGGGGTGCTGCACGCGGAAATCTACGAGGAGACGAACCTCTTCTCCGACACAGGCCGCGTTCCGACCCAGTACTTCGGCGACGAGCCGCTCTCCGGCTTCCGGGGCGGTGCGGCGCTGGGAGACGCGCTGTACCTCGTCGGCGGCATCAATTCGGACGACGATATCTACGTGCAGACCCCCGGCGACGCGCAGTATACCATCTACAAGGGGAATGCGGACGATGATCGCGAACTGATGAATCTGACCGCGTTCGAGGACGGTCTCTACGCCCTCTGCGCCGAGGGCACGGAAGACGATTGGTTCTCCGAGGAAGCGGACGCATGCCCCGCCTACAGCGTGGGAAGGCTGCGCTTTGCCGAGGGCAGCTACACCGTTGAGGACGCCCGGACGATCGAGCGCAACGCCCTGTTCGGCGACGATCCCCGCAAGCCCACCAGCGCTTCCGTGCAGAGCTTCTGTGCGGATGGCGACTTCATCTATCTTCTCTCCCAATGGGCCTATCCCGCCGAGGGCTGGAGCGGCGAGACCCACTGCCGCCTGCTGCGGCTGAATCCCGCCACCGGTGCGCTGGATGCCCTAGAACTCCCGGAGGGGAAGTATCTCGGATTTGAGGGCGATCTCTCCGCCTTCTCCGGTGGGGACGGCAGGGCTTACCTCGCGCTCTCCGAGAATGAAGCGGCGACCAGCCGCATCCTGCGCATCGAGCCGGACGGCAGCCTAACGGCTGTCGCAGAGCTTGCCTACAGGGCAGGTTCCCGTCCCTGCGCCTTTTCCACGGATGCGGCGGGTGACACCCTCTACTACCTGCAGGAGCGCTGCATCTACACTGCGCCCGTGTCCGACCCCACACAGGCCCGGGCGATCACCACCACCGGCCAGACCCACGGCAGCGCGGTGCGCATCGGCGACGATGCGCTGGCCATCGTGAACGAACTGAGCGCACAGGTCTACGTCCTCAGCAATGTGCAGCCGGAGATCACGCAGCTGTGCGTGGACGGCTCCGGCGGCAACTACGACGCGGAGACGGCCTTTGCCGAGGCCCATCCCGGCGTAAACCTGGTGGGCGACCCCTGCTATGCGCAGACCTGGAGGGACGATCGATATGTCGATGCGATCCTCGCGGGGCAGAGTCAGGCGGACGTGTGGCTCATTCAGATGGAGGACGTGCCGCTGCTGTTGGACGCGGGCGTTTATACGGAAATCGACGATCCCGATCTGATTGAAACCGCTTCCCGGATGTACCCCGGACTTCAGCGCGAGGTGCAGCGGGACGGCAAGCTGGTCGCCGTGCCCCTCTACGGCTGGACGTATCCGGATTTCAGCCTCGATCCGAGGGTGATGGAGGTACTGAATCTGTCCGAAGATGCGCTCCCCGAAACCTGGGCGGAGATGCTGGAGCTGCTGATCGAGCTCTCCCGCGACCCGCAGGCGCAGCGCTACTGCCTGAACGACGACTATGCGGACGCGGACGGGTTCTCCCGCATCCTCTTCAACCGCATTTGCAGCGCCTACCTGCGCCTGTGCCGCTACGAGGGACGCGACGCCGATTTCAACGATCCGCGCTTTGAGGCCGTCGCCAATCTCTGGCGACAGATCGACTTCGACGCATTTCGCTATGCGTGCCGGGACATGCCGGACAACACCGTCGAGGGCGCGCTGCTCTATTCGGACAGCGTCATCGCTGATGCAGACTGGGCGGTTCCCTGCCCGCTGCGCTTCGATGCGGCCAGTCCCCGCGTCAGCGGCTGCTCCGGCCTCGTGGCCATCGTCAATCCCGAAACGCAGAACATGGCCCTGGCCTGTGATTACATCCGCTGCTACTTCGGCGATGGAATCGAAGACCTCGAGCGCGTCAGCTTCGATCTGGACAGCGATCCGGACGAACTCACCGATGAAGCGAACCTCGCGGAGCGGATTCCCCGCATGCGTGATCTGACCGGCGATCTCACCGTCGTGCCCTCCATCACCCGCACCAGGCCGGATGCATGGACGCAGGCCGACGAGGCCGCGCGCGCCTTCGCCAGCGGGAAGATCAGCTTCGACGAGCTATCCGAAGCGCTCAACGCAAGCCTCTCCTGACGGGCGAACCGATTTCCTCCGGGCGCATACGCTGAATTGTGGAGCCATCCACATTCCATCAAAAAGGAAGTGCCCTGCATGTCGCAAAGCAAATCTGTCAATCCGCCCGGAGGGGCCTTCACGCCCTCCACATCCCCGGTTTCACCCGATACATCCAACGGAAGCGTTCAGGATCTGCCCGGGGAGCCGGAGTTCCCCGACCTCAACGAACCCGCCATGCCAGGTATCGGCGTAGAGGGCCTGCCCACGCCGTCGCTGCCCACAGAGCCGGAGTTCCCCAACCTCAACGAACCTGCCATGCCGGGAATCGGCCCGGAGGGACTGCCCACGCCGTCGCTGCCCGCAGAGCCGGAATTCCCAGACCTGAACGAGCCTGCCATGCCGGGAATCGGCCCGGAGGGCTTGCCCACGCCGTCGCTGCCAAGCATGCCCCAGATCATCCGGCCCCAGCCCACGCAGCCGAGCTGTCCGCCCGGCGGCTGCGCGCCCGTCTGTCCGGCGGGCTACACGCTGCGCACGGTGCAGAACAACCAGAGCTTCACCGACCTGCTGATCGCCAACAATGTCTCCTACAACGCCATGCGTGCCGCCAACCCGGAGTTGCCCACCACCCGCATTTCTCCCGGTACCCGCTACTGCGCGCCGCCTTCGGGTTCGCGCCGGATGTGCGCCTTCGGCAGCCGCAGCTACGTCATGGGTCAGGGCGAGACCCTCTACACCCTCACCCGAACCCTGGGCGTGCAGGCGGCGCGGCTGCTGGAGCTGAACCCCAGCCTCGCTCCCGGCGACTTCCTGCCCGGGCGGGTGATCTGCGTGCCGTAGGGCAGAATCAGCCCCTTTTCAAAGGCAGCGCCCGCAGCGCATCCGGAATCGGAGGCCCTGCGGGCGGTATTTTGTATCATCATGGAAAGACCCCGGCATGCATGATCTGCACGCCGGGGCGGATGCGCTTATTTGGGCTCGTACACGTCGATGTAGCGCGCGGCCAGCATCGGGTAGTACTCCGCGTTGTACATGTAGCGCCCGGTGACGTCGGCGTAGATGTCGTAGGTTGTGCCTGTGTTGAAGCTGGAGATGGTGCTGTAATTCTGTAGCACGACCAGCTTCTTTTCGCTGTCGGAGCCGACGTTCATGACCAGATACTGGTAGCCGTCCTCGCCGGTGAAGCTGTCGACGATGGTGCCGACGCAGCGGAATACCTTGCCGTGCCACTGCTCAAAATAGAGCCGCAGCTGGTCGTAATCCATCTTCCAAGCGCCCGCGGCGTAGTCGCCCAGGGTGGGCTTGTAGTTCACAGTGAAGCTGATCACCGCGTCGGCGCGGCCCTCCATGGTGGCGCGGAAGCGCACCACGTTGTTGCCAAACTGGCTGAACTTGGCGATGAAGGAGAAGCGGCCCGTGGTCATGTCCACCTGCAGGCTCTCGGCGATGTAGTCGGTGTCCACGCTGATCATCGCGCCTGGCTCGGTGGTGCCGCTGACGGTCATCTGCGCGTCGCTGGAGGTGGTGGAGACGTTTTCGTCCAGCTCGATGTTGATATCGAAGGCCGCGCGGTAGACGGTGATGTCCCTGCGGGTCTCCTTGTGGCTGGGCGTGCGCACGATGATGGTGTAGCTGTTGTCGCCGATGGGCTGTACGCTGAGCCGGGTGTCGTCCAGCACGCCGCTGCGGTCCACGCGGTCGCTCAGATCCTCGCCGTTGACGTACACGGAGCTGCCGGGAACCACCTGAAGCTCCAGCGGATAGGTGGAGGTCACCACGGAGATGCCGTCCTTGGCGGGGCTGATGACGGTCAGCGGGGATTCGGGCACGTTTACCGTGTAATCGATCACCGGGAGCTGCGTCTCCGTGCCGTCCTCCTCGATCAGGATGGGGGCGAAGTGCACGTCGGCGTAGTCGTATTCGGACACGTCCGAGCCGAACCACTCGGAATCGGCGATCTCCAGGCGGGCGATGCCGCCGCAGATGGTCAGGGAGCGGTTCAGCTCCGGCAGGTAGATGATATCGCCATCCTTGCCGTAGAACACCACGGTGTGGGCGTTGCGGCCGTCGGAGAGCTGCATTTCGCCCAGGGTAGGGGCGTATGCGCCGCGGGTGTAGAGGCGCTCAATTTTATATTCGTCGATCCAGAACACCAGCTTGTAGACGCCGATGCCCAGCACGATGAAGCAGGCGATCCAGCACAGCACGAGCAGGATTTTATGAAAGGCCGACCGGCGGGGGCGCGCAGCGCTCTCCTCCGTCTCCGCAGCGGAGGAGGGGAGGGGCTGCTTGCACACGTCGCATTCGCGCGAGCCGTCGGCACAACTGTTGCCGCAGTAGGGACACTTCAAGGCGGAAACCTCCTTTGGGTTATCGCACTCCAATTCGATGTGCGCCCGGAAAAATCCTGCCCCTGCGCCAAATGTTCCTATGAAATTCATATTTCCTGCATATCGACAAATGAAAAATGTATGCTATAATATTCTAGGCTTATTATGGAGGTGCGGCATGGAACAGCGATACGAACAGACGGTGGGGGCAAGGGCCTCCGGCGCGCGCAATGCGCTGTACGTCGGCGCGTGGGCGCTGCTGGCTCTGTTGGCGCTGGGCATGCTGATCACCGCCGCCGGAATCCTGGGGACGGATGCTGCGGGCAAGTTGTCCGTGAGTTGGCCGTCGCTGATCCTGTTTGCGCTGTTTGCCGCCGCAGCCGTGCTCGTCTTTCTTAAAAAGGATGGGCTGAAGCTGGAGTACGACTACGCGCTGGAGGACGGAACGGTGGAGGTCGCAGCCATCCTCAACGCCCGCAGGCGCAAGGGGAAGCTGCATCTGCCACTCTCGGGCGTGCAGAGCTGCGGGGACGTGGATTCGGCAGAGTATCGGCGCATTTCGGCGCGTCCGGGCCTTCGGAAGCACAAATTCTATTTGGATGAAGCTGCGCCGCGCTGCTTTTTTCTGTACAGCGCGGATGGGGCGCTGCATATGGCCGTGCTGGAGCTGAATCCGGAGCTGAGAAACGCAGTGCGCGGCGACAGGCGGCTCCCGGTGGGAAGCTGGCACGAGGGAGAAGGGAAGACTTGAACATGGAAGCATATCTGGACAACAGCGCGACAACCAGGCCCTGCGCGGCGGCGGTGGACGCGATGGTAAAGTGCATGACGGAGGGATACTACAATCCCTCGTCGGTGTACAAGCCGGCGGTGGAGGCTTTTCAGCAGTTGCGCGCGTGCAGGGAGCTGATTCTAAAGGCGCTGCACGCGGGCGATCACAGCCTGGTGTTCACCTCTGGCGGCACCGAGTCCAACAACCTGGCGATTCTGGGCACGGTGGGCCGCATGCGGGGCAAGCAGATCGTGGCGGTGAGCGCGGTGGAGCACCCGTCGGTGCGGGAGAGCTTTATGGAGCTGGAGCGACAGGGCCACGAGGTGCGGGTGATCGGCGTAAGCGAAAAGGGCGAGCTGGATTGGGATGCGCTCTCCAAGGCGCTGGACGACGGCGCGAGCTTCGTCAGCTGCATGCAGGTGAACAACGAGACCGGCGCGAAGCTGGATGTTCCGCGCCTGCACGAATTGGTGAACGGCCGGGCGGTCATCCATGTGGATGGCGTGCAGGGCTTTCTGCGCGTGCCCATCGACCTCAGATATGTGGATCTCTACACCCTGTCCAGCCACAAGATTCACGGCCCCAAGGGCGAGGGCGCGCTTGTGTGCCGCAAGGGCCTGCGCTTTGCGCCGCGACAGATCGGCGGCGGTCAGGAGGGCGGCCTGCGCTCCGGAACGGAGAACACGCCGGGCATTGCGGGTCTGATGGCCGCGGTACAGGAGATGCTGAACATGGGGCCGCAGATGCAGGCGGAGCTGATGCAGAAGAAGCTCCACCTGATCGAGAAATTCAGAGATGCGGTGCCGGAGCTGCTGATCAACGGCCCGGAGCCAGAGAGCGCCGCGCCGCACATCGTCAACCTGAGCTTCCCGGGCGTGCGGGGCGAGGTCATGCTCCACGCGCTGGAGAGCAAAGGCGTGTACGCCTCCACGGGCTCGGCCTGTTCGTCGAAGAAGCTGAAGGTGAGCGGCGTGCTCACGTCCATGGGCATCGCGCCCAGCCGCGCCGAGTGGGCGCTGCGCTTCAGCCTGAGTCCCCACACCACCATCGAAGAGATCGACTATGCCGCGCAGTGCCTCGCAGAGCTCTATGCGCAGCTGAAAAAATATGCAAGGAGATAAACCCATGCGCAAGGTACTGCTGGTTCGCTACGGCGAAGTATTTCTGAAGGGCGCAAACCGCCCGCACTTTCTGAAGCTGCTCACGGACAACGTCAAACGCGCCGTGAAGCCCATCGGCGGCAAGGTCTGGCTGTCCGACTCCCGCATCTACGTCTCCGACGTGGAGGACATGGACGAGTGCGTGCGCCGCGTGCGCAAGGTGTTCGGCCTGTACTCCGTCAGCCCCGCCATCGAGTGCCCCGATGAACTCGCTGGAGTTTGCCGCGGAGCTGGGCGGACGCATTCTTGAGTCCAATCCCCACCTGACGGTGGACATCCACAACCCCCAGCATAAGCTGCGGGTGGAGATTCGCGACAACTGCTACATCTGCTGCGAGGAAATCATGGCCGTGGGCGGCCTGCCCATGGGCTCCAGCGGACGCGCGGCGCTGCTGCTCTCCGGCGGCATCGATTCCCCGGTGGCGGGCTACTGCATGATGAAGCGCGGCGTGCGCTGCTGCGCCATCCACTTCCAGTCGCCGCCCTACACCGGCGAGCTGGCCCGGGACAAGGTGATGCAGCTGGCGAAGGAGATGGCGGAGTACTCCGGCGGCATGCGGGTGTACCTGGTGCCCTTCACCAAGTGCCAACTGGAGATTCACGAGAAGTGCCCCGAGGGACTGGGCACGCTCATCACCCGCCGCTTCATGATGCGCATCGCCCAGGAGATCGCCAAGCAGAACGAGTGCAACGCGCTGATCACCGGCGAGAGCCTGGGTCAGGTGGCCTCCCAGACCATGGAGTCCATCGTCTGCACCGACGCGGTGTGCGAGATGCCCGTGTTCCGCCCGCTGATCGGCATGGACAAGACCGAGATCATGGACATTGCCAAGCGCATCGGCACCTATGAGACATCTATCCTGCCCTATGAGGACTGCTGCACGGTGTTCACGCCCCGACATCCGGTGACCAAGCCCAAGCTGGACACCATGCCCAAGGCGGAGAGCAAGCTGGACATCGAGGCGCTGGTCAAGGAGGCCGTGGAGGGCACCGAGCTGGTGATCGTAAGCTGATTTATAGGTAAGAAAGGGCGCAGCATGACCGTAAGAGAGTACATCGAGCATCTCAAAAACAGCCCCGCATTCATGAAGAACGTGACCAGTTGGCGCGTGCTTCCGGAGCGCGCGGCGAAATACGGATCCTTCCCGGCAGAACTGCATCCGGGCGTGCTTGCTGCGCTTCAAAAGAAGGGCATCGAGAGGCCCTACATCCACCAGTCGAAGGCCATCGCCTGCGCCATCGAGGGCAAGGACCTGGTTGTGGTCACGCCCACGGCCTCGGGCAAGACGCTGTGCTACAACGTGCCGGTGCTGGACGCGATCCTGAAGGACGAGTCCGCCCGTGCGCTGTACCTGTTCCCGACCAAGGCGCTCTCCAGCGACCAGGCGGCGGAGCTGTACTCGATGATCGAGTCCATCGACTGCCCGATCAAGGCCTACACCTACGACGGCGATACCCCCGCCAGCGCCCGCTCGGCCATCCGTCAGGCGGGACACGTGGTGGTGACGAACCCGGACATGCTCCATCAGGGCATCCTGCCGCACCACGCCAAGTGGATCAAGCTGTTCGAGAACCTCAGATACGTGGTCATCGACGAGATTCACGCCTATCGCGGCGTGTTCGGCTCGAACCTGGCCAACGTGATCCGCCGTCTCAAGCGCATCTGCGCCTTCTACGGCTCCGACCCGGTGTTCATCTGCTGCAGCGCCACCATTCGCAATCCCAAGGAGCTGGCCGAAAGCATGACCGGCAAGGAAATGGTGCTGGTGGACGAAAACGGCGCGCCGGCGGGGGAGCGCAACGTAATCTTCTACAACCCGCCGGTGGTGAACGCCCAGCTGGGCATCCGCGCGGGCTCCATCCCGGAGACGCGGAACATCGCCGCATCGTTGCTGAAGGCGGGCGTACAGTCCATCGTGTTTGCGCGCGCGCGACTGACGGTGGAGGTGCTGGTGCGCTACCTTAAGGACATGGTGCGCGACCCACTGGGCAATGCAGGTCAGGTGCGGGGCTATCGCGGCGGCTATCTGCCCACACAGCGGCGGGAGATCGAGCGAGAGCTGCGCGCAGGCAAGGTGATGACCGTGGTCTCCACCAATGCGCTGGAGCTGGGCATCGACATTGGACAATTGGACGCCTGCGTGCTCTGCGGCTACCCCGGTACCATCGCCAGCACCTGGCAGCAGGCCGGACGCGCGGGTCGTCGCGGCAGCGTGAGCCTGCTGATCGTGGTGGCCAGCTCGGGCCCGCTGGATCAGTACATCATCCAGCACCCGGAGTACTTCTTCGAGCAGTCGCCGGAGTGCGCACTGATCAACCCGGACAACCTCTACATCCTGCTGAACCACGTCAAGTGCGCCGCCTACGAGCTGCCCTTCGAGGAGGGCGAACTGTTTGCGGGGCTTGCGGATACGCCGGAGCTTCTGTCCTATCTGGAGGATCAGTCCATCCTGCGGCGCGTGTCCGGCCGCTACTACTGGATGGCCGAGGAGTTCCCCCAGGCGGGCGTGAATCTGCGCTCGGCCTCGGATCAGAACTTCGTGATCGTGGACGTCACCGATCCCAAGAAGCACAAGGTTATCGGCGAGATGGATCGCTTTACCGTGCCGATGCTTCTGCATCAGTACGCCATTTACATGCACGAGGGCCGGCAGTTCCAGGTGGAGCAGCTGGACTTTGACGACAAGAAGGCCTACGTGCGCGAGGTGAACGTGGGCTACTACACCGACGCAGACCTCACCACCAGCCTGAAGGTGCTGGACGAGTTCGAGTCGGAGGGCGAGGGCACGGGCATCGTGCGGGCCCGGGGCGAGGTGCTGGTCAGCAGCATCGTGACCCTGTTCAAAAAGATTCGCTTCGACACCCATGAGAACCTGGGCTGGGGCCCGGTGACGCTGCCGGAGCTGGAGATGCAGACCACCGCCTGCTGGTGGACGCTGCCCGAGGAGCTGGAGGGCGAGTTCGAGAAGGAGCCGCTGAAGAACGCCATGGTGGGTCTGGCGCACCTGATCCGGCACATCGCGCCCATGCACCTGATGTGCGCGCCCCAGGACATCAATGTGGTCTACCACGTCAAGGACGTGTACACCGGAAAGCCCACCATCTATTTGTATGATTCCGTGCCGGGGGGCGTGGGCCTGTCCGACCGGGTGTACGAGATGGATCGGGAACTGCTGCTGCGGGCGCGGGAGCTGCTGCTGGGCTGCAAGTGCGTGGACGGCTGCCCGGGCTGCGTGGGTGCGGCTGCCGGTCACGGCGCGAAGTTCACGCTGATTCAGATTCTGAACCGCCTGCTGGAACCTTCCGGCAAAAAATAACGTCAAAATAGATCAGAGCGTGCCGCGAGGGCGACGGCGCAGTTATGCGCGCAGCTTGTCAAAAAGTCTTTTTGACAAGCTGGTGGACGGGGGAGTTATCTCCCCCGCCACTGCCACCCCTACCAGTCTCCGCTAAAATCCTGAAGGATTTCCGGGCGCGGAGACTGCAAAGAATCGATTTTCCTCTGGAAAATTAAATTTTCCGCCGTAAAAATCGCCCGCCCCCGGCGTACACGCCGCCGGGTACGATTTCAATACGAAAGGGCTGCGGCCCTCTCGTGCTCTCCTTCGGGTTTTTCGACAGTCTGGGCGCAGTTATGCGCGTTGCGTTCGTTAAATCTTCTGTCGGCCAATATTTGACGCAGAATTGTGTTATACTGAAATGGGGGAGAGCTTTTTCCATCCAAACGCATGCCGGCAGTCATTCCGGCAGGGAAAATATCCCCGTTCTTTTGCTGATTTCACGTCCGGGCAGGTTTGACGGAGCGTGAGGAGATAGATTTTTTACATAAAGGAGGAGCAGTGTGGCAAAAAAGAACAAATCACCCAAGCTGAAGATCATACCGTTGGGCGGCCTGGGCGAGATTGGTAAGAACCTGACGGTACTGGAATATGAGGACGACATCATCGTGGTGGATCTGGGCTCCATCTTCCCGCGCGAGGACATGCCGGGCGTGGATCTGGTGATCCCGGACATCAGCTATCTGGAGAAGAATCAGCAGAAGATTCGCGGCTACTTCTTCACCCACGGCCACGAGGACCACATCGGCGCGGTGCCCTACATCCTGCGCAAGATTCCCGCGCCCATGTACGGAACGCGGCTGACCTTGGCACTGTGCGAGCACAAGCTGAAGGAGCACCGGCTCACCGGCGTCGCACCGCTCAATGAGGTGGAGCCGGGCGACGTGGTGTCCGCAGGCGCGTTCAAGGTGGAGTTCGTGCGCGTGAACCACTCCATTGCGGGCGCGTGCGCGCTGGCCATCACCACGCCGGTGGGCGTGGTGTTCCACACGGGCGACTTCAAGGTGGATTACACGCCGCTGGCGGGCCAGCCCATCGACCTGGGCCGCATCGCGGAGATCGGCAACCAGGGCGTGCTGGCGCTGATGGCGGATTCCACCAACGTGGAGCGCCCCGGCTACACCATGTCCGAAAAGAAGGTGGCGCAGACCTTCCGCAACCTGTTTGAAAAGGCGACGGGCCGCGTCATCATCGCCATGTTTGCCAGCAACGTCTACCGCATCCAGTCGGTCATCGAATCCTCGGTGGAGTACGGCCGCAAGGTGTGCCTGATTGGCCGCAGCATGGTCAACGTTTCCCGCGTGTCCATGCAGCTGGGCTATCTGAAGATCCCCGAGGGCAGCCTGATCACCGTGGACGAGCTGGACCGCTACCCCGACGACAAGATCACCGTCGTGACCACCGGCAGCCAGGGCGAGCCCATGAGCGGCCTTTCCCGCATGGCCTTCGCCGAGCACCGCAAGATGGAGCTGCGGGAGAGCGACATGGTCATTCTGTCTGCGTCCCCGATCCCGGGCAACGAGAAGTCCATCTCCCGGGTCATCAACCAGCTGTTCCGCATCGGCTGCAACGTGATCTACGAATCCCTGGCCGAGGTGCACGTCTCCGGACACGCCCGCCAGGAGGAGCTCAAGCTGATTCATACGCTGCTGCGCCCGAAGTTCTTCATTCCGGTGCACGGCGAGTACCGCCACCTGCACCACCACGCCGAGCTGGCAAAGCTTCTGGGCATGCCGGAGGACAACGTGGTGATCGCGGAGATCGGCGACGTGATCGAGCTGGATCAGAACAAGCTGGACGTGACCGGCGTGGTGCCCAACGGCTCCGTGTTGATCGACGGCCTGGGCGTGGGCGACGTGGGCGCGGTGGTGCTGCGCGACCGCAAGCACCTGGCGGAGGACGGCCTGCTGATCGTCGTCATGGGCGTGGATCACGACCTTGGAACCGTGGTCTCTGGCCCGGACATCATCAGCCGCGGCTTCGTGTACATGCGCGAAGCGGACGAGCTGATCGACGGCGCGCGCGAGGCCGCAACCCGCGCGATCGAGGCCTTTGGGCCCATCGATTCGTCCGAGTGGAGCCACCTGAAGAACGATGTGCGCGACTCCGTGCAGCGCTACATCTACGATACCATCAAGCGAAACCCGATGATCATGCCGATCATCGTCGAGATCTAATCGGAGGCAATATGAATCCCTACGACCAGGCCCATGCCCTTGCCAGGGCGCTGAAGGAGAGCGAGGAATACCGCGAGTACGCCCGATTGAAGGACGTCGCCTACGAGGACGCCACCAACAAGGCGCTGCTGGACGAATACAAGAAGCTGCAATTCCGCATGCAGGCAAAGCTGGCCTCCGGCGAAAACATGCCGGAGGAGGACTTCCGCCGTCTTCAACAGATCGGAACGCTGTTGCAGTTCAATCCGGATGTGAGCAGCTATCTGATGGCGGAGTTCCGCTTTCAGCGCATGCTGACGGACATCTTCAAGATTCTGGCGGACGTTGCGGGCGTGGATCTGGACATGCTCGCCCAGGGCTGACGGAGGAGAAACCATGGCAGACAGAAAACGGCGCGCACGCCGCAGGGCCCGGCCCCGGCAGGCGGTTCAGACCGAGCGCTACAACATCAAGACCCTGCACGAGGATCGGGAATATGGCCTGTACTGGTATGCATGGGTCTGGAAGATCCTGCGCCCGGTTCTGATCTTTCTCTGCAGCTTTCTGATCGTCATCGGCATGGTGAACTACGGCTACAACAAGGTTTACGACAACTATCTGGGCCCGGTGGACGCGCAAGACACCGCCAGGGTGAAGTTCGAGATCGAGTCCGGCCAGTCGGTGACCGCCATCGGCGCGAATCTGGAGAAGCAGCAGCTGATTCACAGCGGCAGCATCTTCAAGTACCTGGTGCAGTTCGAGGGCCTCACCAATCAGCTGAGCTACGGCAGCTTCGAGCTCTCGCCGTCCATGACCGTCAACCAGATCATCGCTGAGCTGACCAGCGGCAGCCAGACCAACGAGCGCACGATCACCATCGTCCCCGGCTGGACCTGCGAGGACATCGCCGACTATCTGGTGGGCGAGGGCGCGATCGACAGCGCCGAGGAATTCCTGACCCTGTGCAACGACGTGGATCGCTTCGTGGGCGATTCCTACGCGCTCAAGGCAGCGCAGGATGCGGGCACGCTGGCGGGCCGCAAGTACGCGCTGGAGGGCTACCTCGCGCCCGACACCTACCGCGTGTTCCGCTCCGCATCCGCAGAGAGCATCATCGCCACGCTGCTTGCCCAGCACAACAGCGTCATCGACAGCGTCTACTACGCCCAGGACGTGCAGTACCGCATCGAGGAGGACGGCAGCTACACCGCGGTGGAGGGCTACGAGAGCGATCTCACCATGGACCAGTACATCATCCTGGCCTCCATGATCGAGAAGGAGGCCAAGCCCGAGGACTACGCGAAGGTCTCCGCCGTGTTCCACAACCGCCTGAAGCACGGCTGGAAGCTGGAGAGCGATCCCACCGCCACCTACACCTTCGGCCTGACGCACTACATCCTCAGTCAGGAGGAGCTGACCGACCAGAACCTGTACAACACCTACGTGGTGAGCGGCCTTCCCATCGGCCCGATCTGCAATCCCTCCACGGCGGCGCTGAAGGCCGCGATGAACCCGGACATGGATTACATCGAGCAGGGCTACATGTACTTCTGCGCCACGGATCCGGGAACCGGCGAGCTGGCCTTCGCCATCACCCGCGAGGAGCATCAGCAGAACGTCGCTCGCTACCAGCAGATGTGGGCGGATTACGACGCGCAGCACGCCGCGCGATCCAGCGAGGGTTGAGGGACGTGCACGAGAATTTCATCTGAGCAATAGAATGTAGGGCAGACTTCCCAAAAGGAGGAACGCCCTATGTTCATTGAGGAGATCCTGCTCTACCTGGCGGAGAGCGCATGGACGCTGGTGCTGCACCTCTCGGCGAAGAGCAGCTTTCCCGCGCCGCTGTCCTCGGAGGAGGAAGCGCAGCTGGTGCAGGCCATGATTACGGGGGACGGCGCGGCACGGGACAAACTGATCGAGCACAACCTGCGCCTGGTGGCGCACATCGCCAAGAAGTACCGCGCCAGCGGCTGCGATCCGGACGATCTGGTGTCCATCGGCTCCATCGGACTGATCAAGGCCGTACATACCTTTCGGCCCGAGGCGGGTCGGCTGACAACCTATGCCTCGCGCTGCATCGAGAACGAGATTCTGATGCACCTGCGCGCCAATCGCAAGCTGCGCAACACCGTGACCATGAGCGACAGCGCGACCTTCGACAAGGAAGGAAATGAGGTGCAGCTCACCGACCTGATGGGCACTGACCGGGACGTGGTCTCCGACGAGGTGGAAATGCGCATCAGCAGCCGCCGGGTTCTGGAGCTGATTGATCAGGTGCTGGATCCGCGGCAGGCGCAGGTCATCCGCCTGCGCTACGGACTGGAGGACGGATGCTTTCATCCCCAGCACGAGGTGGCGAAGCGGCTGGGCATCTCCCGCAGCTACGTGTCCCGCATCGAGAAGCGGGCGCTGGAGATTCTGAAAAATCACATGGAATGAATGCTTTGCAAAGTCTGGCACTTGTGTTATAATAGTCACAAGTATGTGACGAATGGGGGAGTGCGCTTGAACTATTCCGATGATGCATTTGTGACGATGCTGCTGTCCATGGCGCTGTCGCCCAACAAGGAGGAATACGCGCGCCCCTACGGCACGCAGGAGCTCAAGCGCCTGGAGGAGCGGGTGCACAAGAGCGGCCTGTTTCACATCGGCAGGCTGATGAACGTAGACATCAGCGGGCTGATGTTCCAGCTGGACGTGTCCGAGGAGGAGGCCTACCGCATCTATACCCTGCTCAACCGCAGCGTGCAGCTGAGCTACACGGTGGAGAATTACCTTCGCCAGGGCATCGAGGTGGTCACCTGCTACGATGACGAGTATCCCCAGCGCCTGAAGCGGCGCATGGAGGACGCTGCGCCGCCGGTGTTCTACCGCTGCGGAAATGCCGAGCTGCTCTCGAGGCCGATGCTGGCCATCGTGGGCATCAGCGGGGTCAAGACCAGCCCGGAGGTGCGGGACTCCATCGAGACGCTGGTGCGCAACGGCGCGCGCCTGGGCTACACCATCCTCACCGGCGGTGAGCTGGGCGTGTCCCGGGTGGCGATGAACTTCGCTCTGGAGTACGGCGGCACGCTGGTGGAGGTACTGGGCGGCGACATGGCGGCGCACGTCCACGAGGACGGCGTGGCGGAGCTGCTGGCGACGAACCGCGCGGCGGTGATCTCCGTGGAGCACCCCGAGGCGCTGTTCACCGTGAGTCACGCCATCGCCCGCAACAAGCTGCTGTTCTCGCTGGCGGAGGCGGCCTTCGTGTTCAACACCGACGGCAAGCGCGGCGAGCTGGACGCCATCCGCAACCGCTACTGCGACTGGATCTACGCCTGGACGGGCTACGCGAACAATGCGCCGCTGATCGCCCGGGGCGCCATCGCCGCGAGCAACATCCCGAAGCTGGACGTGGACGCGCTCAGCCGCCACTGGAAGAACAGCCAGTCCGAGCAGCTCAGCCTGTTTGACATGCTGGAGCCCTGACGGAGCGAGCATATGCAATAATCTGGCCCACAGATCAGCGTAATTGCGTTGATCTGTGGGCCGCTTTCATCCTTGCAGCCTTGCGGAGGTTTTCATTCTTCGCCTGCGATCAGCCCCAGACGCTCCAGCTCCCGCCGCAGCGCATCCCGACGTACATCGTCCAGGGGAACCAGCGGCGGCCGCAGCGCGTCCTCGATCCGGCCCATCATCGCAAGCGCCGCCTTCACCGGAATGGGGCTGACCTCGCTGAACAGCGCCCGAATCAGCGGCAGCAGCTCAAATTGCAGCCGCCTGCACGCGCCGGTCTCGCCCCGCAGCCAGCCCATCGCCATGGCGTGCACCTGCTCCGGGGCGACGTTCGCGGCCACCGAGATCACGCCCCGCGCACCCATCGCCATCATCGGCAGAACCTGATCGTCGTTGCCGCTGTAGATGGCGATGCCCTCGCCCAGCAGCTCGAACAGGCGCATGGTCTGGGCCGGGTTCGTGCCCGCTTCCTTGAAGCCGCAGAGCAACGGATGCTTCGCCAGCTCCAGCATCACCTCCGGCGGCAGGTTCAGCCCCGTGCGCCCGGGTACGTTGTAGACGATGATCGGAACCTGTACGCTGTCCGCGATGGCGTTGTAGTGCTCGATCAGGCCCCGGTGGCTGGCCTTGTTGTAGTAGGGCGTGACCACCAGCAGGCCGTCCGCGCCCAGGTGCTGGGCCTCGATGGACTGCTCGATGGCGGTGCGCGTGCAGTTCGAGCCCGTGCCCACGTAGAGCGGGATGCGCCCGGCGCAGCAGGCGACGGCGCACTCGATGATGGCGCTGCGCTCGGAGGGCGAGATCGTGCACGGCTCGCCGGTGGTTCCCAGCACGATCAGCGCGTCGGTCCCGGCCTCGATCTGCCAGTCGATCAGCTTTTCAAGGCTCTCGTAATCCACCCGATTCTTGCGAAAGGGCGTGACCAGCGCGACGCCGCTGCCGTAAAACAGATTTCCCTGCATGCAATCCCTCCCGAAACTTCGCTCTGTCACAGTCTATTGCGCGGGAGGGGAAATGAGAACAAGACCGACTTCGGACGGAATTGCGACACAAAAAACAGACTTTGGTATGTTTTGTATTTACAAACCAAAGTCTGTTTTTGAATCCCGATCAGTTCACGTCTACACCGGGATAGCGCAGGATCAGCTGCCGCTGCTGGAAGCCGGAGCGCTCCATCACGTGCAGCAGATTGGGGATGCGGGCCTGCACCTCCGCCTGTGCGACCTGAAGGCCGCAGCGCTGCATCTCCGCGCAGGCGAGCTGCAGCAGGCAGCGGGCAACACCCTTGCGCCGCCAGCGGCGCGCGGTGTGCAGCCAGGTGATCACGCCGCGATCCTCCTCCTGCCAGAGGATGGTTTCGCCCACCATGCCCGTGGAGGACACGATCAGGATGCGCTTGAAGCCCCTGTGCGCGCGCATCTCCTCCAGCCACTCCTGGTCGTACTGCTCGTTGTAGAGCTGGCCGTAGCGCTCCAGGAAGTACTCCTGCTCCAGCGGATCGTCCAGCTCGTCCAGCACCTTCACGCAGCCCAGGGGAAGCTCGGGTTCCCCGATGTCCCCAAGTGCGCGCTCCATCAGCACCAGACCGTCGCTGTCCCTGAAGCCCAGCACCTTCAGCGCGGCCATGCGCGCGTCGTCCTTCGGCTCCACCTGGGTAAATACACGGCTGGGCAGGCCGGACTGGCGGGCAATCTCCTTGGCGCGGGCCACGGATGCGCCCAGCAGAGAGTCCGGAACGCGCTCACCCAGGATGTCCATATAGATGCGCAGCGGGCGCGCGGGGAAGAGCGCCTCGTTCTCGCTGACGTAGATGCGGCATGCGCCCAGAACGGCGCCGCTGCGCTCGTCCACGGCCTCGAAGGTATTTTCAGCGGGCAGCTCGTCGATCTGCTCGCGCTCGTGTCTCAGGATCATATTGCAACCTCACTCCAATCTCGTCATTCCCACTCCACGGAGGCGGTGGGACGGCCGGTGATGTCGTAGGCCACGTGGGTGATGCCGGGAACCTCGCTGGTGATGCGCTGCACCACGGCTTCCATCAGGTCGTAGGGCAGCTTGTATGCGGGGGCCTTGCCCGCGTTGGAGCTGCCCAGCGCGCGCAGCACGCAGACGTAGCCCTCGCCCTCGCGTCCGGGCGTGCGCATGTCGGTGAGGATGGCGAAGTACTGGGCGATCTTGCGGGAGAGCGACGCGCGCTCCACCTCCTGGCGGAAGATGGCGTCGGCCTCGCGCAGCATGGACAGGCGCTCGGGCGTGACCTCTCCCAGACAGCGAACGGACAGGCCGCAGCTCTCGAAGGAGGGCCGGGTGATCAGCTCCTCGGGCACGCCCAGCCAGCGTCCCAGCGCCCGCGCGTCCTCCTTGAACAGCAGGCGCAGCGGCTCCACCTTGCGGCAGCCGTCGATCATGTTGGAGACCAGATGAGGCGTGCCGCGCAGCACGTCGGGATAAATGGTGCCCTCGGCCATGCACTCGACGTCGCCGGCCTTGATGTATTGCTCGGCAAACACCGCCGAGAACTCGTCGTGCAGGATGCGGCGCTTCTCGTTTGCGTCGTGCACGCCGCGCAGCGCCTTCAGGAAGCGATCCTGTGCGTCCACCTCGATCAGATTCATGCCCATCTGCTCGCGGTAGCTCCTGCGGATGAACTCCGCGTCGCCCTTGCGCAGCAGCCCGGTGTCAATGAACAGGCAGACCAGGCGCTGGCCGATGGCGCGGTGCAGCAGCGCGGCGGTCACGGCGCTGTCCACGCCCACAGACACGGGGATCAGCACCTTCGCGTTGCCGATGGACGCGCGCGCGTCGTCGATGAGCGCGGGGGCGAAGTTCTCCACCGTCCAGCTGCGCGGACAGCCGCAGATGGAACCGGCGAAGTTCTCCAGGATCGTAAGTCCGTCGGGATCGTTGGATTCCACGTAGAATTGCAGGCCGTAGATGTGCTTCTCCTCGCAGGCGAAGCCGGGAACCAGCCCTGCGGGGGTGACGGCGATGGCCCGATAGCCTTCGGGAAGCTCGTAGCTGTCCACGCGGTCAAAAAAGCGGTCGTTCTCGCTCAGCTCGGCGAAGAGGTCGCACTCCTGAAACTGCACAAAGTCCTTGTTGGACTCCAGGGCGATTCCCTTGTGCGCCGCGCCGATGGATTCGGCCAGCATGCGCGCCGCGCCGCCAAAGGCCAGCACCGGCACGCCCAGCGCCTCGGGATCGAAGGGCAGGGGCGCGGGTGCGAGCGCGTCGCTGTCGCCGCCGGCCAGGATCACGCCCTTCGGTGCGCGCTCGAGGATTGCCTCCGGGGCGGTGTCGCCCGGGAGCACCTCGCAGTAATACTGTTCACCGCGCAGCCTGCGGGCGGTATAATAGGCGGGATTTCCGCCAAAATCCAGAATGAGGATCAAATCCGTATTCATCAGCAAACCTCCAGCGTTTTATCGCTTTGGATCGTAGGCCTTGGGAGGGCGGTGATCCACGATATCGATCTTGCGCAGAATCTGCTCTGTGATGTCGAAGCCCAGCGTGCGCGCAAGCTGAAGCCCGTACATCATCACGTCGGCAAATTCCTCCGCGATCAGGGCACAGCGCTCCGGGTCCTCGCCGCGCATCAGGCGCTGTACGTCGTCGGGGTTCAGCCATTGGAAGGGCTCCAGCAGCTCGCTCATCTCAACCGTCATGGCCATGGCGACGTGCTGCGGATCCTGCACGCCGTCCACGCCCCAGCCCTTGCGCAGGCAGAGCTGGTGCACCTGCTCCTTGAGCTCCGCCAGAGGGGTGTTTGTGTCGCTCTTCATTTTGCGTCCAAGCCTCCAGTCTATTGTAGTATAGCATAGAATTGCGTTTTATGCAAATTTGATCTTCTGAAGGGATTTGAACGGCTTTTCGCGGCGACAAATGAATTTAACGTTCTGTCTGTATAATATAGGTAAGACTGCTTATTGGAGGAAAAAATGGCGAAATCTTATTCCGCAACCGATATCACCGTCCTGGAAGGTCTGGACGCGGTGCGCATGCGCCCGGGCATGTACATCGGCTCCACTGGTACCAGAGGCCTGCACCATCTGATCTGGGAGATCGTGGACAATGCGATCGACGAGGCCTCCAACGGCTATGCTTCGGAAATCAGCGTGACGCTGAAGAGGGACGGCTCCTGCGAGGTGACGGACAACGGTCGCGGCATCCCGGTGGACATCCATCCCCAGCTGGGCGTGTCCGCGGTGGAGGTCGTCTACACCCAGCTCCACGCCGGCGGCAAGTTTTCCGATAAGAATTACGCCTACTCCGGCGGACTGCACGGCGTGGGCGCTTCGGTGGTGAACGCGCTATCCGAGTGGGTGGTGGTGGACGTGTACCGCGATTACAGCCACTACCAGCAGCGCTTTGAGTCCGTCGAGGACAAAAAGACGGGCAAGATCATCTCCGGCCGTCCGGCGGCGCCCCTTGCGAAGATCGGCAATACCCGCCGCCGGGGCACGCAGGTGGCCTTCAAGCCGGATCCCCGGGTGTTCGAGGACGTGAACTTCAATTCCGACACGGTGCGCCGCCGCATCCGGGAGCTGGCCTACCTGAACAAGGGTGTGCGCTTCATCTTCACCGACGAGCGCATCAAGGATCCCGACCAGCGCGTGCACGAGTACTGCTACGAGGGCGGGCTTTCGGACTTCCTGGCCTACCTGAACGCGGACAAGACTGTGATCACCGATCCCATCGTGTTTGAGAAGGTGTCGGATTCCACGCTGGTGCGCGTGGCGATTCAGTATACGGATTCCTATTCGGAGCACATCTGCTCCTTTGTCAACAACGTGCCCACCGCCGAGGGCGGCAGCCATGAGACGGGCTTCAAGGCCGCCGTGACGAGGGCCTTCAACGATTACGCCCGGCGCGCGGGCATCCTGAAGGAGAAGGACAACAACCTCTCCGGCGACGACTTCCGCGAGGGCATGACAGCCATCGTCTACGCGGGCGTGAAGAATCCCCAGTTTGAGGGCCAGACCAAGGGCAAGCTGGGCAACACCGAGGTGCGCCCGGTGTTCGAGAGCGTGTGCTACGAGCAGCTCTCCATCTATCTGGACGACCTGAAGAACCAGGAGTTCGCCGCGAAGATCATTGAAAAGGCCGCCAAGGCTGCCAAGGTGCGCGAGGCCATGCGCAAGGCCAAGGAGATGGCCCGCCAGAAGAACCAGCTGGACGCCGCGCCGCTGGTGGGCAAGCTGTCCAGCTGCACCGGCAGGAACGCCGCCATGAACGAGCTGTTCATCGTGGAGGGCGACTCCGCAGGCGGCAGCGCCAAGCAGGGCCGCGACCGCCGCTTCCAGGCGATCCTTCCGCTGCGGGGCAAGCCGCTGAACGTGGAGAAGAAGCGCCTGGATCAGGTGCTGCTCAACGAGGAGTTCCGCTCGGTGATCACGGCGCTGGGCACCGGCATCGGCGAGGACTTCGACATCAGCCACCTGAAGTACAACAAGGTCATCATCCTCTCGGATCCTACTGACCTTCTTCTTCCGCTACATGAAGGAGCTGATCACCGATGGCCACGTCTACATCGGCATGCCGCCGCTGTACCGCGTGGCGAAGGGCAATGATGTGACCTACTGCTACGACGACAGGGCTCTGGAGCAGACGCTGAAGAAGGTGGGGAAGAACTATACCCTGCAGCGCTACAAGGGCCTTGGCGAGATGAACCCGGAGCAGCTGTGGGAGACCACGATGAACCCCGAGGGCCGCAGGCTGGTGCAGGTGACCATCGAGGACTTTGCCGAGGTGGAGCGCCGC
>SFNY01000102.1 GCA_004554085.1 Clostridiales bacterium
CGCGCTGAATCGGGCAAGAGCTGCTGTCAGGACAACCCGCGCGGAGATCGAGGACACGAACCGCCAGCTGGCAACTGCCCGTTCTGCATGGACTTCGGCAGGCAGAACGCTTGAGAGTTTCGGTCGAAGCTGCGATTCCGTCAGCGGAAAGCTGACCACGGCGGGCAAAGCGCTCACCACGGTTCTGACCACGCCCATCCTCACGCTGGGCACAGCGGCGATCAAGGCTTCGCTGGATTTCGAGTCCTCCTTTGCGGGTGTGCGCAAGACCGTGGAGGCGACGGAAGCAGAGTTTACTTCTCTGGCAGCATCCTCCAAGAAGATGTCCACGCAGATTGCCGCATCCACCACCGAGATCAACGGGGTCATGGCCACCGGCGGTCAGCTGGGCATCGCCAATGAATATCTGACGGATTTCACCCGCGTGATGATCGATCTGGGCAATTCCTGCGAGGATCTGAGCGCCGACGAAGCCGCGACCTCCATCGCCAAGTTCGCCAACGTCATGGGGACGGATCAGAGCCTGTTTCAGAACATCGGCTCCACCATCGTCGATCTTGGCAACAACTTTGCCACGACCGAGAAGCCCATCATGGAGATGGCGCAGCGCCTCGCGGGCGCGGGCAAGCAGGTGGGCCTGACGGAAGCGCAGGTGCTGGGCTTCGCCGCGGCGCTGTCCTCCGTGGGCATCGAAGCGCAGATGGGTGGCTCGGCATTCTCCAAGGCGCTCATCAAGATGGAGGTCGCCTCCGCTACGGGCGGTCAGGCGCTTTCAGACTTCGGCGCTGTCTGCGGCATGACCGGCGCACAGTTCAAGGCGCTGTTTGACAGCGATCCCGCCGCCGCATTCCAGGCATTCATCGTGGGTCTTTCCCGAATGGACGAGGAGGGCGAAAGCGCCATCGCCGTGCTGGATGAGATCGGCATCAAGGAGGTGCGCCTGCGCGACACGTTGCTGCGCGCCACCAACGCCACCGACCTGTTCGGTCGTGCGCAGGCGACCGCCAACCGCGCATGGGCGGAGAACACCGCCCTGACCACAGAGGCGAACAAGCGCTATGCCACCACCGAGAGCAAGCTGACCAACCTCAAGAACAAGGCGGTTCTCTTCGGTCAGCAGATCGGCGACGACCTGAATCCCACGATCCAGAATCTCATCGAGGGCGCAGGCGATCTGCTGGACGGCTTTATGGAGCTGGACGAAGCGCAGCGGATGCAAATCATCCGCTATGCCGCCATCGCCGCAGCAGCCGGGCCGGTGCTTCTGCTGTTCGGCAGGCTGACGAAGGGCGTGGGCGTGCTTTCGACCGGAATCGGCAAGTTTGCCACCTCCGTGGGCAAGGCAGGCGGCGGGTTCAAGGGCTTTATGACCGTTCTGGGCAGCTCACCCGCCGTATGGTTGGCGGTGGCTGCGGCGACGATCACGGCGACCTATGCCATCTCCGACTACATCACCGGCGCAAAGCAGGCCCGCGAGGCGCTCAAGGGCATGCAGGAGACCGCCGAAGAATGGAAGCGCACCGCCGCCGAGACCTTCTATGGTCAGAGCGAGGGACTATCCTTCTTCGGCATGGACAGATCGGACTTCACCCGCGACAGCCAAAACGCACAGGAATGGCTGAACGGCCTGATCGCTGTCTGGACGGACGGTCAGAAGGAAACGGACGAGATCGTTACGGAATGGACGGACTCCTTCAAGGCGCTGACGGAATCAACTCGCACGGAATTGGAACAGATGCGCACGGACGCGCAGAATGCGGGCTATGGCTCTGTTGCGGATCAGCTGACCGCCGACATCGAAACGCTGGATTCTCTGGATGCAGAGATCGAAGCGCTGCTGAAGAAGCATCAGAACGGGTACTTCAGCGAGGCCGATCAGATCCGGCTGCAGGAGCTCATCGACACCCGCGAGGCCATTGAGGTCAAGTACCACCTCTCCCCGGCAGATGTGGACGGCTTCGACACCATTCGTCAGAAGCTGGATGCGGAGGTTGCCCGTGCACAGGCCCGGGGGCAGAGCGATGCGGACGTAACAGTCTACGAAAATGCCATGGTCGCCGCTGCGGAGGGCCTTGCCGCCATGAACAGCGAGATCGACGCGCAGTACGACAGGGAGTACGCGCTCATTCAGCTGATCGAGGACTCTGCCGAGCGTCAGGCTGCGATGGACGCGCTCAACGCAAAATATGTTGAGGATCGTCGGAATGCCGCGATGGAATACGCGCAGCTTTTATCGGGTATTGTCGCCCCAGTCTGGGAACAGGAGGACATCCAAAAGGCCGCCTCGGACGTAGATCTGCTGAACCAGAAGCTGCGGGAATACAGCGCGGCCTCTGAAAGCGAAAAGCCTGCGATTCTGGCGGAGATCAACGCCCTCACCGCCGCCATGGACGAGGGCGCGATGACCGAGTACATCGCCATGCTCATGCAGATCCAGTCGCTGCTGGACAGCGGCATGACGGAGGCGGAGGTGCAGGCACTGTTCCCGGAGATCGACTTCTCCACGGCGATGGAACAGATTGCGGCGATTCAGACCTTCCTCAATGGACGCGAAGCTGAACTCCCCGGTCTGACTGCCATGTTCGGTGAGGCGCTGCCGGAGGAAGTGCTCACCATCGCAACCGATCTGGACATGACCGGCGCACAGGCGCGATGGAACGAGTTTGCCCAGAACCCCGGCGCGATCACCACCGATGCGGTCATCGCCCAGTACACGGAGGATCAGAACACCATCCGCGTGCAGCCGCAGGTGGACGCATTCATTGCGAAGTATACTGAAATCCCGGAAGGCGCGTCCACGGCAGCACTCACCCCGGAGGGTCTGATCGCCTACGTCAGCACCTATGCAGAGGCGACCAACGGCGCGGATGTGTCCGGACTGACCCCCGAAAACGTCACAGCCATGGTTAGCGCATATCAGGAGCTGGCCTCAGGCACGGACGTCTCCGCACTGAAGCCGGACGAGATCACCGCCTATATCGCCACATATCTGGAGTCCGAAGGCGTGGACACCACGGGCCTAACCCCGGAGGGAATCACCGCCTTCGTGCTGGCCTATGAGGAGGTCACGGGCGGTGCGCTGACCACTGCACTCACCCCGGATAACATCACCGCCATGGTGGTAAAGTACCTGGAAGCGGAGGGCGTGGACATGTCTGCCCTGTCGCCCGATCAGGTGGAGGCCATCGTCTCCTCCTTTGCGGAGGCCACCGGCTGCGACAAGTCCCAGCTGCTCCAGAACTTCACCGCCTACATCGCGCAGTACGATGATACCAATGCGGTCAAGCCCAGACTGTCGGTTTCCGTGGGCATCTACGGCTACGATCTGGCGGCCTATCGGAAGTTTGTCGCCCAGAATCCCATTGAGGTGCAGGGCATCGTCCGGCTGGGCGAGGTCTACGACGATCCCTCCCAGGCGCTGGCCGATACCCAGGCGCGCTTCTGGAAGGACGGCGTGGAGATCCCGGCCTCGGCGGTTCCCGAGGATCTGCTGACCGCCGACAAGGTCGCTGTGCTGGACGAGGACGGCACGCTGCACGTGCTGATCACCCCCGAGGTGACGGGCAATCCGGAAGCAATTGAATCCGCTGCCGCACCGCTTGCGGAAAAGAGCGTGCCCGTGCAGGCCTTCGGCGGCTTCAGCACGCACGACTGGGGCTGGCTCAATGATCTGGTCGGCTCCGACGTGTT
>SFNY01000103.1 GCA_004554085.1 Clostridiales bacterium
GAGCCGGTACTCCGCGGCATGCTCGGGGTCATTCATACACTTCGTACAGATGTCCGTCAGCATCTCGATCTGTTCCAGCTGCACGCGCATCAGCACATCTCCAGCAGGAAGATCTCTGAAATCGGATTCGGGGCGTTCCGGTTGAAATGCCCACCAGCTGGTGAGCGGATACTGCTGCTTCATGAATGCCAGCATCGCCTCTGCTGATCCGCAGGCGTCGCAGATGTAGATGTCCGCGATTCTGCTCAGCGCGTTGGTGTGTACAGGCTCCTTCATGGTGTCTGCGCCGCAGCGAGGACAGCGCATGGGTTCACCGGCTTTCTGCCGGGCTTTCAAATCAGCAAGGCGATTATTCATCTTTTCAGTCATGTGCATCCTCCTCATCAATCCGGGTGCAGGAATCCTCACCGTGTACAACCCCCAGCGAGGAACCGCAGTCCCATGAAACATGAATCGTTCCGATGTCATCCACATGCATTACCGTTCCGAGAGCGCCCGCTTTCAATTCGGGCCGATATGGATCGTTCATGTGGTTGAGCCGAACACGGCAGCCCGCGGGGTACTGTTCCCGGAGAGCTTTCAAATCCTCAGGCTTCGGGATGAACATGCTGTCCCTCCTCCCGGTGCTCACGGCGGCGCTGTGCCTGTCGCTCTCTGTGGGCCTCCATCTCTGCAGCGCTTTTGAATGCAGCGTAGCCGTTCAGGTGCTTCATCAGGACGCGGCGCGTCCCCTTGAAATCGATGCCGCCGAGCCCCATGCGCATCAGCCAGCTGTTGGCATGATACTTTTCATTTTCCAGATCATCGTTCTGCTTGAGAAAAATCCGCTTCGCAGCTGCGGCGGTCCTGAGGATGCCACGCAACAGGTCGCTGTACGCCTTCCACCGGATGGAACCGCTCTCGGTGAAGGGCACGCTCAAGGTCACCTTTTCGGCAGAAATGTCCAGGCCTTCAATGTACCCGGCTTCGATGCCGCTCTGCACCCGTGCTTCAAAATCAGCAGGCGTTACGGGCGGGTTCCAGGAAACCATCGTGAAGAAGCTCTTGTCGATGAAGAGCAAGACGTCGTCCAGCATACGGTTGATGAGCTTCTGCTTGCTGTAGAGCATCCGCATCAGATTGGCCATCTGGTTGACCGTCCAGCCATCAAGGGGCATGGCGAGCTTCATCTTCCTGTCGCTGACAGGCGCTTCGAAATCCGCAGGGGCTTTCTCCGTTTCCTGCTCCGCGTTAAGCCAGCCGCGCTCGCGCAGCATGGGCAGGATGGTTTCGACCACCGCTTCGTCATCGCAACTGATACTTCCGTTGCGGTTGACGATGACAGGCCCGATCTGATATGCACAGGTGGGCATGTAGAGGTAGCTGGCTTCAAGGCCGGTCAGCTCCGAAATCGCCCTGACCATCTCTTTCCGGTCGTTGGGGTGGGTGTTCAGAATCATGATATGATCCTCCTTCTCCTTGGGGTATGACATTACTCACTCAACCCCCGGAGAATGTCAAGATAAGATTGCGTATATGTACAAAAAACGAAGCGACAGGGCGCCGTTGGATCGGGCGCGCCTGCCGCAGCTGCATCGGGAATCAGAATGGTTTCCGTCCGTTTCGGACATGATACACTATAACACAGGTGGCGACTCTCATTGCATATCAGAAGCTATCAACTTTCCGGAACCGCGATTTTTTTGAGCGCTTCGCCATGCAGACGATAGACTGTCGGTTCGCTGCATCCCAGCTCCACCATGATCTCGTTCCACGACTTGTAGCACAGGTAGCGCAGTTCCAGCACCAGCTGCTGATCCGGTTCCTTCACCTGATTGATCAGCCGCCGGGCCTCGGCTTTCAGATCCACCAGCTGATCGATGTCCCGATTGATCTCGTTCTCCAGATCGATGATCTTCACGATGGTGTCCTCCATCGACCTGAGGTTGGGCGAATCCGATCGGGGCATGTCCGTCAGCGTTGCCGTTGCCTTCGTTGCGGCCTCCCGGAGCGTCATCACCTGCTCGAGCTTGCTGTTGATCCGCTGGTCGATGTACATCACCTGCGACAGATATTCCTTCGCGTTCATTCCATCTCCTCCTCCCAGGGCATGCAGCCGGCATAGTATTTATCTGCAATGTGTATCTGCTTTTCAACAGGCAGGGCAGACAGCTTCACATTGGCAAGTCTCCGTTCCTTTTTGTGTTTCCAGACAGGTTTATAGAAGGCACAATGCCCATGGCAGTTCTTGTCCAGAGCCCTGCATTCCCCGTTCTCTTGCAGCGCAAAGCATTCCTCGTTCATCCCACACCTCCGTCCTTCGTCGTGTACAGTTTCTTCTCATGATCGATCAGGGCTATGATCTCCCGGGCGTCGGCAACGCTCTCCACGCGGCGGGCGACGCCGCCCGCACGGTTGATCCTGTGGATCGCCCGCTTCTGGAGCTCGGTCAGCCGACCGCTGGGCAGCTTGCACTCCATTCCGATGAATCGACCCTTGTAGCAGCAGATGATGTCCGGTACGCCGCTCGTGCCATAGGGGCCGCCGTGCTCCTTCCAAAAGAAAACGTCGTTGCCCAGCGACGCAAGATACCTTTTGATCGCAGCGACCACATCACGCTCCAGCATGCAGCGCCTCCTTCAGACGTTCGATCTCTTTCTGGAGCGACTGGATGTTCTCCCGGTAGCCTCGGATGCGCCGCTCATAGCCCTCGCAGCGGGTGCGCATGTCCCCGCGCACCAGATTGATCTGCTGCACCGCATCGTTATAGCTCTCATACAGGCGGCGGTAGATGGGATTCTCCAGCAGGTGTTCGTGATCCGCACCCTTCACCGTGCGCACATTGCCGGGAGCTTCCTGTTGGGCGGGCTTGTACACCTCATAGTCCGGGATATCCACGGGTTCTTCCTCGATGAAGCTTTGGGTGTCAGCCGCCTTCAGCTTCTCTTCCTGCTGCATGTTTCGATAGGCTCCCGAAATGCTTTGTTCCCCTTTGTCCACCTTGTCCATCAGATCGGGGCGCTTCTCCGCCACTTCCTTTGCTCGGCGCATCTGACGATCACTTCCAAATCCTGCTTTTTTCGCAACGATCTCGCGCACCTTACCTGCTTCAATCTGTCCATCCGTTTGTGGTGGGCAATTGCCCACCACAAAATTCCTTTGATCATTTGCAGGTTTTCTCAGCTGGCGTTGTTTTCCCTTTTCTTCCTCCACCAGGCGGATGCGTTCCGCAAACGCCAGCTTCTCCGACACCGTGAACTCCTTCCGCTGCTCGTTCTCCGCGATCTCCAGCATCAGCATCTCGTCCGCTTCCATGGGGCTCATCACGGTTGCGCGTATCTCCGCAGCATTCAGCTGTTCCATGGCCTTCATCCGGCGCAGGCCGGCGATCAGCACATAGCCGCCGTCCGCCTGCTCCATGACCGTGATCGGGTTGAGCAGTCCGTGCTTCTGAATGTCCTGCGCCAGCTCGTCCAGGCTGCCGTTCTCCTTGCGGATGCGCTCCGCCACACGGATGCTGCTGATTGCAATCTGTCTGACCTGCCCTGCGTTCTTTTCCATGTTCATCTCTCCCTCCATCGTCCTCATTCATCGTCCGCCATATCCCATTCCAGCTTCAGGCGGTTCCTCGATCCCGTGCGCAGACCCTTGTTGTAGGCGTCCACCAATACCGCGCAGGTCACAAAGCGG